>MGUQ01000078.1:1444-7895 GCA_001799975.1 Elusimicrobia bacterium RIFCSPLOWO2_01_FULL_54_10
TCCGAAAGAATTCTGACATTGCGGATATGGGAGGCGGTTTGCTGCTCGGTCCAGCCTTCTCTCATCCATTCCACCGCAATCGTAGAAAGGAGCCCTTGATTGTCGCTGGATATCCAGTTGACGGGCTCGTTTGCCGAAATCCCGTCTCTTAAGCGCACAAGCTCCTGGAGAGACGGCATGTTCTGGAGAGAAATCATCCTGCCGGTAAAGTCCTCAAAACGCGCTTTCATTTGAGCTCTTTCGGCTGCGGATACCCCGCCCGCGGTCCGGAAAGCGCTTAAAAGCCCGTTGTCCCGCAGGAATTCCTGGGACCAATAGATGGCGGTGGACAAGACATAGGCCATCCGTTCTTCCTGAATTTCAATTTCCAACTGCGCGCGGAAATTAACCTTCTGGCTTTCGGTGAGATCAATGCCGTCAATTTTACCCTCAAAAAGCGCCTTGGCCATGGCCCGCAGCCGGTCAGACTCCGCAATCTGCGCAAGGTCCGCAAGGCTGGCGTCGTCAATCAGGTTTTTGGCCCCGAGCACAAAGACTTCACCCACAAGCTCAACATAGTTCCTGAGCTGTTCCGAGTCCCAGTCTTTAGCCACGGCATAGGCGGTCAGAGAGTTGTACAAGCTTTGGAGCTTGATATCTCCAAACCTGGCAAGGTCCCGGTTCCGGAGCTCGCTCACAAAAACGGATTTGGGAATGATGCGCTGCACAGACCGGTGGACCACGTCTTCCAATAAATTCCACCTGCCCCTTTCAATGTTGCTTTTGATGAGGCGCGTCATCATGGCGGATGACTGGGAAGCCCATTGAAGATAGCCTTGCATTTCTTGCGAGTTGACAGGGCGGACATCGGGCCCCGGCCTTCTGTCCCGAATCACTACATCCAAGTATCTTTTATCATCGGCAAGCTTACCCGCAAGCCAGGCATCCCACGGAAGCGGCTTGACCGCCGCGTGGGCAACGTTGTCTTCGTATTCCCATGCATAGAAAAATGACCTGGCAAGCTTTTTAAACAGGTTTAAATCCGAGCCGGAACCAATTTCAGTGTCGGAGCTGAGAGGACGCCATTGGGGAGCCACGTCTTCCCGGTTCAGAATGGCTTCAATGAAGGTGGAATAGATATTGGGAATGTCGTCGTAATCCCTATACTCGGCATACTGACGATAAACTGCAGGGAAGGATTCCACCATTCTTTGCATGACGGCTTCAGGATTGGGGACATTAAAGCTCGAGAAAGCCCTATCAAACATACGGGCAAGGCGGTTGACGTTCGTCACAAGCTGGCGGTCATCGGGCCTTGGGATGCCTGCGGCAATGGGATCGGCATAGAGAGAGTCCATCAGCTGCCTGGCCCCGGCCAGAATCCATGAAGGGCCTGTGAACGGAGCACTATCCATCTGGAAGTCAACGTAGTCTCCGCCTTTTGCGGCGGAACGAACCCGGGTCGCAGTCTGGATTCCGACGGAGCCGGTGAATTCGGAATTGGGCCGGGGCGGAGCCCTCTGGGACGCGTCTTCAAGACCGTCCAACGGCACATATGTCTGAGGAGGTTTTGACGCGATTCTCTCCACTTCCGTAAAAAGATCGCCATAGGGCGAGCCTGTCGCCGAGGTTGTTTCAACCGGCAATTGACCGTCTTGTTTGGCGGCGTCAATCACTTTTTGGACCGAAGGAAGATTGAGCCGCAGAGCAAGCTTGTCATACAAAACAAGCACGCGCACCATATGGTGGGCTCTCTCGGCCAACAAGCGGTTCAAACGCAAAATATGGGCATTGATGTCGCCGTTCAGAATGCTGGCGCGATAGTAGAGCTCGAGAAGGCTTTCAATGGTTTCATGGCTCAGGAGAGCTTTGAGCTCCGCATCAACGCTCTCAAGCGCGTTGAGTGAATTGTCCAATTGGGTTTTTTGTTCGCGGACAAAACTCTGCATGTCATAGAGGCTCTGTCTTTGGTAGGCTTCGGCGGTTTTTCTATCAGCATCGTTCATCGTGAGATTGCGCGAAAGTTTCATAAAGTTCAAATCTACCGCGGCGCGAATCTGAGTTTCCAGGGTTTCAGCGAGGTTGTTGTGCTGGAATTCCAGCCTCAAATCGGGAAACAGGCTGCGGGCAACCACATCACTCCTGTCATCGGCGACCGCTCCGACTCTAAGATCATGGATTTGGGCGAGAAGATCCGAATCTGCCAGGCGCCCCTGGGTGTCGCCGGCGCGGAGCTTCATCAAGCCCACAAAGGCTTCCATCGCGTAAGGAATTTGGTTCACTTCCAGCTGGAATCCGTTGCCCAACTGAAGCTTGGATTTTAAATTTTCCTGAAGCCTTTCATTGTCGATCTGGCTTTTGAAAAAATTGTTAGTGAAAACGTTCCGGGAAAGCTCGGAAGTTTTTGCCTCCAACGGCCCCATGAATTTTGAATCTTCGATCTGAGTGACGTGACCGTCCAAAATGGCGCGGTTCAAATGAACCCCCATGGCCGTTTCAAGCACCGCGCCTAAGCTTTCTCCCACGCTATCCTGCTGTTCGATGGTTTTATAGTCCGCTTCCAGCGCCGCCGCCCGGGCTCGTTTTTCCTGAGCCCTGGCCGCAAACCAGGTGGGATTGTTCCTGTTCAAGACCGAATAAGAAAGGAAACGATTGTCGAGAGTCCCGTTCGATGAAAGGTTTGTGAAGTCCGGGCGCACTCCGAAAGTCAATGAGCCCCCAAGCCGGGAGACGGCGTCGAGGTAATCCTTCCTTGCCAGCTCAATATCCGCCATTATTTTGGCAAGCTGAACTTCAAAAGTGCGCTGAGCCGTTTCCGGATCCGCTGAAATAGAAAACTCCCGAACCGGCTTGGCTGGGACAGCGTCTTGAGCCTGAAGCGATTCGATCGTTGCCGGATTGATGCCCAGGGCGATCAAGTCCATCTCAGCCCTTGAAATCTGAACCCGGACGTCAGACAAAAGCTGTTGATCCTGAAGCTGGTATTCGTTAAAAGTGTGTTCGGCGGTGCTTGATTCCAAAACCGGTATGGAAAGTTCTACTCCGTTGGGGACGCGGGGCCGCATCCTGACGTCTTCTTCCAGGAGATGCAGAAGCTGAAGTTCCCGGATTGCGGCACGTTGAACGGACTGAATTTTTTGAAGCGTGTTGTCAGCTCCCGTCTTGAGAGCTTCCTCCTGTTTTTGGTTCTCCCTTTCCGAAGCGGCTTTTGCCTGCCGCGTAAAATAATTGGGAACAACGGCGCCCACAACGTCCCGAGCCCGTCCCGGAATCTTATTGACGCCTTTATCAACGAAGCTAAAAAACTTGTCCGGGATCAACATCGAAATGGCTCCAAAGCCGCCCATGTTGTCAAGCAAGGACTGGCTCAAGCTGGCGCTGACAGTCCTGTCGCCGCTCAATGACTTTCTTGCAAGCGTGATAAAATCAAAACGGAGCCCGATGGGAGACATATTTTTGGCCATCATCGAACGGAGCTGATAAGCCTCTTGCTGCTTGATGAGGATTCTGTAATCCATGTAAGGGTCAAATTCGCTATGGGTCATTTTGTCCCAGGCGTCAATCATGCGTTCCAGAGCGGCGCCTTCCTTTTGTTTCCACTTAAGGCCCGGGTCCAAGGACGCAAACAGCGGCATGAGCCCGGGTTGCGGCACGTCGTTGGTGGCGTTGCCAAAGGTCAGGAGGCGGGCGATTTCATCCAATTTTTCTCTTGCCGGCATGTCGGAGGCTTGGGCCTTTCCCAGCGCATCCATCGCCTGCTCGATTCGAGAGATGGTTTCAAGGTCTTGGGGGTCGGCGTTTTTCTTGAGGGCTTCGGCAAGCTCTTTGGCGCGGCCCAGAGTTTTGCCGAGGTTTTCCATATGGCTCAACCCCAAGGCGCTCAATTTCTCAGCCTCTCCCTGCCCTTCGATCAACCCGCGGTATTTAATGGAAGTGATGTTCCGTGTAAAGTCTTCCGGGCTCATTTTCGCAGCGGCCTGGATGATGGCGTCCGCGCCGTCTCCCGCGAGATTTTGGATATTCAGCCGGATGGCTTCCAGCCGGTATTTTGCGGTTGCAAGACCGTTGTTGAGCACGCGGATGTCATCTTGAAGCTTGGCGGAGTCGTCATCAACGTACTCGGCAAGCCTGTATCGGGCTTTTTCCTCCAAAAGCGCCTGCTTTTCTCTAATTCGATTTTCAAAAAAAGGAATTTGCTGCTCGATGCCTTTATAGGACTGGAGTTGGGCCGACACGGACAGGAAGAACTGATTCATCCAGGCCATGGCTTTTAAATCACTGGCGTCGCGCTCCTTATCTGTCACCTGAATTTTAGCGTGCCTTGAAAAGTCCCAGATCATGACATTCAGCCCCAGGCCGAGTTGAAGTTCCCCTTCCCTGAAATATTGGTTCCAAAACGTTGGGTTCTGGCCATCCGGGTCTCGGGATGAAAAATACCTTACGCCCAAACTGGCTTTGGGCAAAAGACTGCTCTTTTCCGACCGGCTCAAGGCGTCTGCCTGCGCAGATTGCGCCATGATCATCACGAAACCATTATTGGCGAATGCCGCGTTTTCAAGCTCTGACTCCAAGCTCCCGGGTGTGAATCCTGAATTGAATTTAATTCTGCCGGCTCTAATTAATTTTTCCTCTTCTCTTTTAAGGTTAACACCGTCGCGATACGTTTCAAATACTCTTTGAGGCGCTTTCCAAGGCACTCCCCATGCAATGGCCTTAACCCCGCGGGCCCACTGGACCGGGCTGAACGTAATATTCAATGTTTTCATTACCCATTCATTCACATGCGCCGGGACAGATTTACCGGGGCTTTCATACTCAACATGATCGTTTGAAAATTTGAGAAGTTCCAACTGCTGTCTTTGCAGCTGGCGCCTTTCCTGGTTTAAGTCCCGCAGGGCTTGGTCATGGCGGGTCAGGAGGTCCAAAAGCCGGGACATTCCCAGTTGGCCTTTTTCCACCAAATTTCTCACTTCGTCAATGGAATCTTTGAGGCGTTTTTCCTGAGAAACCAGGATGGAAAGGTTCCCTTCCAGGAGATCCACGAGCCGGCGGGTCTGGCTCTCCTGCATTTCGAGAGCCGCTTCAAGAAGCTTTAATTCGGCGCTGGCGATAATGTATCTTTGGACCGCCGCCGCCCGCTGTTGAGCCCTCTGCGGATCAATTTGCTGAAAATCCGCAACCAGGCTGAGGAACAAGGTGGGGCCAAACTTGACCTGGCCCATAATCCTTGCGACGTCGGCGACGTTTGAAACTCTGAAATCAACTTTATACTTATCCGGAATGGAGGCCTCCAACTGGGCCACTTCGGCTTCTTTTTCCCTGAGCGCATAATCCTTGAAACTGGCCAAGCCGGTTTGTTCCGTAATTTGCCGGACGGTGTCCGGCGTGATTTCATAATTCGCTGGCTCATCAAAATTCTCATTTTTAAGACTCAGCCGGTTATATTGTTCAACCGCGGACTTGAGCGTGCCTTGAACATCTCTCGCCTGCCTTTGGGCATCAGTAATTTGATTGTGAATGTTAAAGAGAACACTGGTTTTTTCCTGCTGAACGCCGTCAGTGTCCGTCGCGAGCAGGGCGGCGCGTTTTCCCTCAGTCCTCAACTCCGACAAGAGAAGCCTGAGCCGCGCCAATTCATTCTGCGCGATCTGAATGTCGTAAAGGTATTCGACGGCGTCCCGGCCTTTGACCGCGATTTGGGACAAATTGCCGATTTGGAGCCGGTCGTTTGCTATTTTCAGCGATTCACTCAGGTTTTCAAAATCCGAGTCATAAAGTGAAAATGTCACCTGCAGCTCATGCCTCAACCGCGGCTCTTTCATAATGTCTTCAAGAGTGGTATTTCTGGCTGCGGCTTCCATTTGGAGGTTCAGGAGAAAACTAAAATCGCCGTTTAAAAGGTCCACTTCCCGGCCATAAGCAGTATGAATGTATTCGGTCCATGTCGCCTGTCCGTCCAATATGGCGCGCAGATTTGAACGGATGTCAATTCCCGTTTTCTGTTCGATCGCGTCGCGGTTGAGAGTCAAGTCCAGGATGAGGGTGTTCACGCCTTGGAGGTATATGCCTTCTTCGCTTTGGTCGTCAGCTGTCAAAATTTCAAACGGGGATTTTTTGGTTTTAAACAAGGATTTTATCTCCGCTGATGAAGCGATTTCGCCGTAATTCGCGAAGAAAATGCTGGCCAAGATTGCATCGCGCACAACCGGAAGGCCGGTGGCCCTTCTGATGGCCGCTTCCCGAGCCTCAATCGAAGTTGTTCCCCCGTTGACGATTTTTTGCAGTTCTTCAAGGCTCATGATGGCGCGGAAGGCGGCCAGAAACATATCATAGGGCATGCTGGTGCGGCCTTCCCCGGGCCTTCCGGGAAGGTCCCTGTTGCCGAACTCCCGCGTCACAAGGCCGAATTGAACATCCACCGGGACCCCGTTGGCGTCATATACAATCTCGGTGGCAAACCGCGAAAAGAAAG
>MGUQ01000078.1:7912-11072 GCA_001799975.1 Elusimicrobia bacterium RIFCSPLOWO2_01_FULL_54_10
TCCGGATCCCCTGAAACCTGCATGAGTTCGGCCACGTTCATTTGCACGCCGGAGCGTTCAAATCGCCGCACGGCTTCAGGATCAATGGCGGCCAGGAAATTCGTATCGCGAATGATGAAATCCATCACGGTCAGGTTTTCTTTTATGGAGATCCTTTCCCTGTCATTTCCAACCAGAAACCTGTGCACATTTCCGGAATCGTCCACAAAGCCCTCATTGGCGAAAGCTTGAAGAACGCCTAACATGGAAGCGGCGTGCTTCCGGGTCTTTTCCGAAACTTCCTTGTCGCTGGACATGATCAGCAATTGCCTGAAAACCTCGTTGGAAAGCAGCCGGATGGTTTCCGGCATTTGGCTGAGTTTTGTTTGTTTGTTCAAGAAATCTTCAAGGTCGACTGACATGGGTACATCAAATTCTTCTCCTTTATCGATTTTCCCGTTTTTTTTGCCGTCTGGTCCGGGCTTGTCGTTATATATGATCATCATAAGTTCCCCGTTGACCTCTTCCACCCGCAAGGAGAGCCCGGAATACCAGCCCAGGACCGCCGCGGCCATTTTGCCTTCAGGGGTCTTGGAACCGGCCAACTGCACAAGGTCCAATTTCGTGTAAACGCGGCCTTCTGCATCTTTGAGCACTACTGTGCCGTCGCTGAGATACTCCCTCGCTCCGGGAAGCCGGCTGATTGCTAACTGGATTTTCATATATTCATTCAGATCCACGGGCCGAGAAGCGACAACTTCTTCCCCCGGGTCCAAGCGCCCATCTCCGTCATTGTCTTCCCAGATACGGAGAGCCACTCTTCCGGTGTCGGGGTCCACTTGGCTCGTTAAGGCTAAACCGGCATACCAGCCAAGGACGGCCATCGCGCGCAGGGCTTCCGGGCCGGCGGTGCCGCTGGCCTCAATCAACTGAGAACGGTTGTAAGTTTTCCCGGTGGAAGGATCCTGGAACACAATTTCATCCTCATCGCCTTCCATAAACGCGTTCACGCCCGGCAGTTCACTGATGGGCTCAACATTCGTCTGATGACCATGGGTGACTTTACCTATAAGATTGGATGCGTTGAAAAGACCTCCAAGCAAGCTTGTGGGTTGTCCGGAAGACTGCCGTCTTGCTTCATCATTAGCCTTGGCCCTTTCCATCAGTATTTTGGGATCTTCACCAAAATTCCGCCAGAGCGTGCCTCTTGAGAACCTTCCGGTGAAGAAATAATCCAGGCCAAGCCGGGACCAGGCATGCAAGCTCCCAAATGCTTTTTGTTTCTCCAGTTCATTGGCTTTGATTTGCACCGCTGTGTTCCGGGTTTTTATGGCGTCGGTCACTTCCGCAGCCGCAACGGGGATTTTGTCCGGCTCAGCGTTCACTTCAAAAGGAATCTGGGAAGGGGAGCGGCTTATGCCTGCCTGCGCCTCATTTGGATCCTGTATCTGGATCACGATTGTTTCATCAACAGCCACCTGAGCCGAATCACCGATTGAAGCCTGCTGAGCCGCTTGGGCTAGCTCATCATCAGCAGAATCCAAAAGCCGGAATGCGCTTTCAACGCTCACGCTGGCCACTTCCCCCACTTTGACGATGTGGGAGCCCAGCGGCATACTTTCCACAATGGTCTTCCAGTCCGTTTTTTCCTCATCATCCGGAGGCGGGCCGGTCACCATGGGCGCACCGGACAGGCTCAGCTCTAGAGGACTCTTTTGCTTCCCAGCCATGCTTGCCAAGGAGCTCTCCATCTCCGGATCTTGAACGGCCATGGCGAGAATGCGTTCCTGCTCCTCACGGGCTTTCATATGCTCATCGCGCACCTTCATGGGGTCGCGCCAGGCATTTGCAGCTTCCTGCCGGGCTTGAACGCGCTCCTGCACTGACGGGTCGGATGAGCTTAATTCGAACGCGGAAGAAGTTTGAGGCAAATAGGCGTTTATGGCATTGGGAGCATGTTGCGCGACGAAAGATAGCGGCCCAAAAATCGGGACATTATCCGCCAAAGCCAAAGTGCCGTGAACCGCATTGTTTGTGACTCCCAACATACCGCCCATGTCGCCCGCAAACCAAGCAAGAAAATTGCCAATAAGGTTGCGAGCAAAAGGCCCATCATGGTGAATGGGATGATCTTCGCTTGCGCCTTCAATCAATTGACCGATCTGTTCCGGAATGTGGAATGCTTGGGGTGTACCGGTTATTTTTTCCGTTACGGCAGAAACACCTTGTCCCATCAAGCCCAACTCGCCCAGGAATGCTGCGATTTCAACATTGATCGTCCACATCCCGAACCACTGCTTGGGCAAGCCCCGCCAAAATTTTTCATCAGAAAATGTTCCGCGTCTGACATCCCGGCGCAGCTTCCGCGTCGTTTCTGAAACGGTTGTCAGGGCATCTTTATCCTCCAAGACATCCGCTCCGGAGTTGAGCCGTCTCAAAAGACGCCAGACATATTCCTTTTCTGTGATTGTGGCTTTGAGAATGTCGCGGTGCCCGGGGTTTTTATCATATTCCAAAACTGCCGCCACGGTCTTTGCGATTTGTTGCTTTTCAGCAGGACTCAACGCATCATTTGCCATGGCGGTTTCAAGATAATCGGTTAACGCGGCCGCATTCCAAGCCCAAGGAGTGAACACGCCTTGCCGGTTTACATAGCCTTTGGCCGGAGTTTTGCCGTTTGTGCTCAAGGCAAGCCCAAACCCTTCCTGGCTATAAACCGCATCCTGCCGATTCCCCGTTGTTCCCCACATTCCGCGGAAGAAAACAGTCAATAGAGGGCTGAGAACGGTGGCGACCGAAAGCATGCTCACAATGGCCTTTAAGATGGGAACAAAAAATTGAGAAGTCATGCTTTGAGGATCAACCGTGAGCCATGAGGTCAACACATCCGGGTTCAATCCCCAGTTAGCAAAGTTAAAGCCCAAAACGTTCTCAGCCCCCACTGCAAGAAGAAAAAGGATTCCTAATTGGATCACAAGCATTCTTTGAAAGTGCATGGTTCGGGCGCTTGTTTCACCCTTGAAAAACCAGCGTTTTGCCAGCCTGTCGGACGCGGGCGCGGCAGCCCAGGTGTAATAAGCCACGGCTCCGGAAATGACGAGAAGGAAAATCGGGTTGACCGCAATGAAGTTCATGAGCGTTGCCGTGATGATGCTGCTGAAAACAAAGAGAGACGCGCGGC
>MGUQ01000078.1:11128-14410 GCA_001799975.1 Elusimicrobia bacterium RIFCSPLOWO2_01_FULL_54_10
GGAATGACCAAATAGTCCGCGCCCTGCCGGACAAAAGAAATTATAAAGTCGGCGTAGGTTGCCGCCCAGCCCATGACGACATTGCTCTTTTTCCGCTCGATAGAGACCGCCATTTGCGCCAAGAGCCGGCGTTCAAAAGCTTCGTTTCCAAGCCAATTCGTCGCCCCAAACCCGCGATACCGGAAATTGACGGTTTGATGGAACTGCCCCACGAAGCTTCTGGGAAGGTCCCAGTTCAAATGCTTGATGAATTGATAAAGCCGGGTGATAATGGCTTTGGGATTTAAAAGCCAGCGCCTGCCCTGATATTGCTGACTAAACCTTTCTTTGAATGCCTTTTCATGTTCACCACGCTTGGCTTTGTCCCATTCGGAATAAGCGGTAAAGTTTGCCTGGTCCATCTGCATCAGGAATGTGCTTAAGGCCACGCGGTCCGATAAAAAGTCATTGATCGCTTCTGTTGTCATTCCTGCCGCGCTCGCCCTTTCGCGGAAGATTTTGCCTGCGTCGGACAGCGGGTTTTTGATTTGTTCCAGGAGATCGGCAAAAGAAGCATTGTCGTTGTGCCGCGCAGGGACAACAGAGCTTTCTTCAGGTTTTGTGACGGCTTTATGCGCCAATGAATTGATACCAATGACCGCGGCGCCCGCCACAGCGAATATAACCGTTGGAACAGTTATAAAGAAGAGGCCTGCAACTATAAGCGCTTCAGCTCCGTAAACAAGAACTTCCGATTTAGAGCGGAAATGAAGAAGTTCGTGCACGATTGCGGAAGGGATGACGAGAAGCCATGCCAAGGCGAGGCCGAGATAAGCCAGAATGCGGCGGGGCGATGAAAATTGGGGATTGATTTTGAGGTTGGTTTGGATTTTTCCGTTGATGACATGAATCAAGCCGGGGTTTTCCGGGCTGCCTCTCAAGAGATTTCCGTGAATCAGCCATTCCGCCCATGCGGCAACGCCGGCTCTTCCCCCCAGGAATCCGGCAATGCTGGCAGCGATCAAAAGGTTGCTTTGCAAGTCCCCAAACCCAAGGGCATTGAGGCCTGCCGCAATCACTGCCGCAAAAGCGCCGTAGCCAAGCGCCGCATAAACGCCCTGAGATGCCAAAAGGTTTGACGGGTCATCTCCCCCAACCTTTTTTGATGTTTTCCGAGCAATAATGAAAACCTCCGCCAAGGTGGGTGCCGGAGTGGAAACAATTTCTTCAAGATGCAGTCCCAGGCTCTTGCAACGCTCGCTTCTGACCCACCGAATCACGGCAGCCCGCCACTGTTCCGAATGAATCAAATCAGACTTGCTCTGTCTTGGCAACCGCTTCATTCGAATGATCAGCCATCCTCCTTTTTCGAGAGCAGCCGCTACCTGCGTGAGAATGTCCTCTAATACTTCGATAGGCTGCAGGGTCCTGGCCTTGGTCCTTGTTTTGGAGCGCTTGATTCTATCAGCCTCCTTGGCAACAATACCCTCCGCTATCGAAAGGAGCGAATTGTTGAAGATGACCGCGCCCAGTGAATCCGCGCCAAAGTGTTTCACAAGATCTGCCGCGTAGCCATGCCGGACAGTAACAGCGCTTACCAATGTCCTTGCGGTTTCTGCGGGATCAAGCTTAAATAGTTCCAAATTCGTTGGCTCCTTCAGAGACGCGAGTCCAAGAAGGGGGAAGTCGTTGCTGCCTCCGCCGACGTCGACAACCTTCCCCTGAATTCCCAGCACTTGTCCCAGAAGTTTGAATTGCCGCATCTCGCGGGTCTTTTCGCCCGCATCATTGTGGTCTAAAAGCGCTTCGTTCAGCGACGCCGAGTCAGGGATCAGGTTCATGGACCAAACGATTTCGCCGTTATGCCGGGTCAGCCGGTAACCCGCATTAAGATAAAGAGTATTTAACCGCTCAATCGTATTGCGGTGCAGCGGACGCGCGGTTCCAGCAAAAAACCTGGATCCCGTGGGCGCGGCAAGGGTCTGATAATTTCGGGAGCGGGCGTATTCGCGGAACGCGGATTCCAAAAGCTGTTCAAAATTTGAGAGCCTTTGTCTCAACTCGCTCCACAGATCCCCGAAAGAGCTCTGCGCAGCTTTACTGTCTACTCGGTCAATTCGAAGCCATTGTTGAAGTTCTTGAATCACCGCTGTTCGTTTTCCTTTGTCGCCTTCCAATCGAAAAGACGCGCTTCCCACAAGCAAGTCATCTTTGTCGGGAACATTGCCCAATTGAGCCAGGATTTTAATCAGTTTCATCTTCGTCAGGAAAATATTGAATGTCTGGACGCTTTCATCAACGGCAGCGGCCTCTTCCCGGTGTTTAATGCCGGCTGAAAAGGCGGCCTCGTCTTCCTGCCAAGGACTGGGCAGTCCGTCACTGGGAAACTCAACTCGCTTGTGTTTGTGAAGCATGACCTTGAGGCCTTGCCCTTCGTAAAGCTGCTTGGCGCTTAATCTGTCGCTCAAGTTTTCTATCAGAACCAGGGCCAGGCCTGCAAGTCCGTCATCATCCAATTCGGAGATTTTATTCGCCCATTCCTCGATCCGGCCTTGGAGAGGAAGATTAATTCCTTTTCCATTAAGATACCGAACGGCGTTGGGATTGTCCAAGGCATCGGCGGTCAGTCTCAAGCGGCGTGGTGTTCGGTCTTGGAAAGCCTCATAAAGCTGGATGAATCTGGAAATGACGCCTCTGTGAAGACCCTGGCGCCTTGCGCTTTGTTTGAGAATGACTTCCAGAACATCCTGCGAAACATCATCCTCAAGCCGATTTTCGCCTTCGAAGTAATTCAGGAGGTCGGCAATGACGGTGACGGACAGGCCCATATGGCGCGCGAGTTCGATGAGACCTCGGCGGCGCGGATCAAAAAGATGCACTCCCATCATAGAAATGGCGGCGGCTTCTTCCCCTTTGAATTTGGAATGAATGAATTGCCTGTCCTCTTCCGCAATGGACTCCCAAAATTGGGAATGGATGCCCGGGGGCACTCGAGGCGCGGCCGCTTCTGCTTTTATTTGCCGGCTTAGGCGGGACACGCTTCTAATTCTCTGTCCAAGCGCACTCAACTTGCCTCTGGCTTTAGGATCATGAATAATGCGTTCGGCGGCCGTGGAAGAAGCTGTTCGCTTCCATTCTTGGCGGGCCGCGACAAAATCCCTCGTTTCCATTAATTCATCGGGAAAATAAGAATCCTCCCGCGCCGGAACAAACATATCCCGCTTCCGAGCTGAGAACGCTTTCATTCTCCATCGGGCATAGTTTTCGCCGTCGGCTTTCGCGGCGGCTACGGCAAATTCCAGA
>MGUQ01000078.1:14446-15121 GCA_001799975.1 Elusimicrobia bacterium RIFCSPLOWO2_01_FULL_54_10
ATACCCCAGGTAGTCATCGGGAACCTGTTCTCCCTTGGCATGTCCAGCCACTAAAATGACAAAATCTTTCAGTTTCGGGCTGTAATAGGCAACCCCACCCTTCGCCGCCTGAAACAATCTTTCAAGCGCTTTTCCTTCTTTCCCTAGTTTTTTCAAGTCCTCTTCATCCAGAACAAAATATTGGAATTGAAGGCCACGCGACTTATAGGTCCGCAAACTGCTCAGTCTGCCGCCTTCCGCCCCGACAATGCGTTCGATAGCTTTTTCAAGCGAACCCTGAAGGGTTTTCATGTTTAGTTTTTGATCCGCTGTCAGCTCCCTCCGGTTTGTCGGTTGCATGAGCTGAGTTAACCGGATGGTGGCATAGGACATGTCCCGGAGCCCGGGAATCCTCAGCATATGCCCGATGAGCACCAAGCCGTTCCACACGTTATGAAAATAGACGGCCCCGCTAAGACCGGATGAAGCGATAATCCACATGGAAACAAACCCCACAAAAAACCTTTGCAAAATCAACCACAAACGCCTGTCATCGTTTCCTGATTCGTACTTCTCGGCGCTGATTTCGCCTCTCACATATTGGCCGAAAAGATCTTCCTGTGAGGAATCGTTCCAAAGGTCCTGGTGAATGAGAGAGAACAGAACGCTCGCGGTCAGCGCGGTGAGGAACGCCGC
>MGUQ01000079.1:0-6500 GCA_001799975.1 Elusimicrobia bacterium RIFCSPLOWO2_01_FULL_54_10
GGCCACGGGCGGCGCGGTGGACCACACATTGGGATTAGAGAAGTTCAGTGCATAGAACACTTCGCTGTTGGAAGTGAATGTGGAGCCGTCCCAGTAACGGCCGGTGGCCACGGACGCGTCGCGAATGGAATAGGACGACATATGAACGCGGCCGCCCTCGCTTTCGTCCGCGGCCGTTCCTGTGAGATTGGGGAGAGTGTCGGCGCGATAATAATTGAAGTTGCCCAAGCTGCGCACCACGGAAGTAGGCGCTCCGGTATCATAGTTGAATGTGATGGAAGAGACCCCGTTGACAAAATTGGTCTGGACATTCCCGGCCAGGTCGCGCGCGCGCCCCCAGATGATGTAGGTGCTGTTGTTGACGTAATAGTCTTCGACATAGGCTTCGTTGGTGGTTATGGACCAGGTGGCGCCGTAGATTAGGCTGGCTGTGGACGCGCCAAAAGAAACTTGAGCGCTGCCCCATCCCGTGCCCGAGAGGAATAAGGCCGACGTGGATTGCTTGATGAATACGTCAATGGCGTTCACATAATTGGTCATGGAGCTGGTGCGCACCCAGTCAGCCGCGGTGCCCGAGATTGTGGCTGCCTGGCCGGCTCTGCGCGTGGACAGATGGCCCGGATTGGTGAGCGTGGCCGTGGGGAAATTGGTGTCATAGGTGAACGTCGAACTGTATTGGATTGTTCCCTGGTTGCCCGCTCCGCTGCCTTCCAGATTGGCCACTTCGTCGATGGCGCGGCTCATCACAAAATAGGACGCGCCGCTCACAAGGCTGGCGGCCAGTATGGGGAGTTCCCAGGTTGCCGGTGAGCCTCCCGTGAAAATCACGCCTCCCAGCTGAGTGAGCCAGTTCGGATCGTCGTCATCCACCGCGAAGGAGCCCGCTGCGTTCAGCCAGGTGGTGGCATGGCCCGTCAGGCGTTTGACGGCAACGTTCACGTCGTTTACAATGCCGGCGCTGTCGATGGCCGTTCCGGAAATCCGGCCGAACGGCAATCCTGCGATCACGGAGGAGGAGGGCAGGGACACATAAGACGAAGGCAGGC
The DNA here is from genome assembly GCA_001799975.1 of Elusimicrobia bacterium RIFCSPLOWO2_01_FULL_54_10. Classification (GTDB taxonomy): domain Bacteria; phylum Elusimicrobiota; class Elusimicrobia; order 2-02-FULL-39-32; family 2-02-FULL-39-32; genus 2-01-FULL-60-11. Next base: position 1,047 of record MGUQ01000079.1, read on the forward strand.
CGTTGTCCATGGTGAAGTTAACGGTGGAATAAACGGCTGAGTAGTTGCCCGCGTTGTCCCGGGCGCGCACGATGATGCTGTAAGAGGAATTATCCACCCAGAACCCGGCGAAGGTGCCTGTGGACCACAGCGTGGTGCCGCTCACAGGGAACCATTCCGTGCCGTCGGCGCCGGTCTTGGAGAAATCATTGTTGTTCTGCGGAGCCGCGCGGCCCGTGGCGGGGTTCCAGTAATTGCCCTCAGTGCCTCCCGAGGACGCGTCTTCCAGCCTGATCCTCATCTGGACGACTTGCAGCTGGCTGTTCCCGGCATCCGATGCGCTGCCGGATGAAAAGCTGACTGAAGACTGCCGCAGAAGATAACTTTGCGGATATCCGATTCCCACCGCGCCCGTGACTAAAGGAGGAGTTGGATCAAAAAGGAAAGTGTAGGTGGAGCTGGCCAATCCCGAGCTCACATTGTGGGCGCGGTCGATGACGCGGCTCTTCACCCAATAAGAATTCCCGGCAACGAAGGCCGGAATGGAAGAGGACGGTAAATTCCAGGCGTTCACTGAAGACTGGCCCACCACATAGCCCCGGCTCACGGGATACCAGGTTTCGCTCTGGTCGAAATCCCCGCCTCCCAAGCCGTCCCACCAGCTGCCGCCCACTTCCTGGATGGCCACTTCCACTTTTTCGAATCCGGCGTTGCGCGTGTTGGAGGCCGCAACCTCCTCGTCCTGCACGGTTCCGTTGATGACGGTGACCGTGGAGATGTAAGGGCTGTTGGGATAGAGGAGCGTCGACGTCGGCTTGGACGTATCGTAGAGGAAATCAATGGTTCCGGAAGTGGGATCCGAGGAGATGTTGAGCGCGCCGTCAAAGACGCGCACCCGCAGGCGGTAATTCTGGCTGCTCTGGAAGGGCACGACCGATGTGCTCACATACGTTCCAGAAGTGGCCCAGAGCGTAGGATGCGTCACCCCGTTCCATGAGGAATTGGCCAGGCTGAAACTCGTGCCGTCGAAATAATCGAGAGGCAGGGGCGGGCTCTGGCGGATCTCATACTCGATGCGGGAGACGCCGCTCACGGAATCCGAAGCCGTTCCTGCCAGAACATTGATCAGCTTGCGCGCATAGGATCCCGTGAAGGGAGCCACTCCGGCGCCGCCGAAAAACTCGGATGTGACGGGATAAGTGCTGGCAATGCTTTCTGCGGCTTGATCGACCGTGAAGGAAGAAACTGTAAGAGCGGTCTGGGTGTTGCCGGAAACGTCGAACGCTTTGGGAATGACGGCGTAAGTCTGATTGGCCGCCAGCATGGGTGGGATCACGGAATATGACCAGGTGTTGGCGCCTGTCACCGTGGCCGTGGTATAGAAGGCCGTGGGGCTCCAGGAAGACCCTGTCCAGTAATAAGCCGGAACTGCGGCCGGCGTGGCAATCTGGATTTCCATGCGGAGCAATCCAGAAAGAGCGGCGTCCGCGGTTCCCTGGATCTGCGATAACGCGTTCACAAATCCGCCGCGAGCCGGTACGGTGACGCTGGAAACGGGGGGCGTGTCGTCCACGATGAATGTGCGGTAGTCCGTGAAAGCGCTCATGTTGGGCGAGCTGAACGCCGTGTCCGATGAAAGCGTGACCGCATCATAGCCCCGCACCATCACCCGGTACAACCGGTCCCCCTGGGCTTGCCATTCGGCGGCATTGGGCAGAGGCAAGAGGCTCCAGTTTGCGCCCGAAGCTGTGCGGGAGGCGGCGTCGGTCTGCCAGACGGCGCCGGTCCAGTAATAGGTGGAGCTCCCGGAGAGATAGGAAAGCTGAATGTCGGCGGTGTAATCAGGGAGACGCATGCCCGCGTTGATGGCGGGATTGTCGGATGCGGTGCCGCTTATGCCGTTGGCAATGATGTTGACCGCTGTGAATTTCAACGGTTCTCCGGTGAGCTGAGGTTGATTGACAACCACTGTGGGAGAGGATGTGTCATAGGTGAAGGTGTGGGAAGACTGGGGAACGGACAAGAAATTCTGGACGTTGCCGGCAACGTCCACCGCCCAAACCCTGATGGAATAGCGGGTGCCCGTTTGGAAGGCGCCGCGAAGGATGGAATTGTCATAGAACCAAGCGTCGGGGGGTGATCCTGTCAGCGAGGTGGCGGTCAGGGTGCTTCCGGCCTGGCTTTCCGTGGCCAAAAATCCGGATTGCGCGGGGTCAAAATACAATCCGCTTGAGAGGTTCTGGATCCTCAAATAAACCTGCCCCACGGTGGAAGCCTGCCTTAAGCCCGATCCGTCAGGATCGACGTCGATTACGGTGCCCGAAAGGACTCCGATATCCTTGAAATAGACTCCACTGGCGGGGTTCACGATCGTGGCGGTCGGTTTGGATGAGTCAAACAGGAATGTTCTCTCATGACTCACAGAGGTGATGTTGTTGGCCGTATCCGAAGCAATCACGATGATTTTGTATTCATCTCCGTCCTGCCACAGCGAGTCCGAAACAATGACCCCGGTGTCTTTGTAGATCGGATCTTCCGATGCGTTTGTATCCAGGAAGGTGCCTTGGCCGGGAGCCGCGGTGAAGGAATCCGTCGTGATGACGAAGGCTTTGGCGTCGCGCGTGATGCGTTCGATCTGAAACTTGGTCAGGACCAGAACGCCGGGCGAAGGGTCCTGGATGGTCGCGCGGATTCGTCTCAAAGTATTGGTGGATGCCGCCACGGGGTCCAGGACGCTCACCAGGGGAGCGCTGGAGTCAATGATTAAAGTGCGGGAAGCGAAGGGCTCGGCTTCGTAAGTAAATCCGTCGGAGCCGCGGGATTCAACCTTGAAATTGTGGTTCCCGTGGCCGTCGAACATCCCTGTGCCGAAAGGCGCCGCGGTGAGTGTGGCGGTCCAGTTGCCCCCGCCCGGAGCCGCGTTGATCCCGATGAACCCGAACGTGGAGCAGAGCACGGCCCCGGCTGTGCAGTTGTTGGTTGAAACCCAGGCTCCCTGCCAGACTTCATCCGGGTTCAGGCTGGTGTCCGTGATGCGGATTTGGACGGTGGTGGAGTCTTGCGCTGTTCCTGAGATCACGGTGAGCTTGTTGGTCGTGATGGCAAATGCCGGCGAGGGCGGCGTATGATGGGGCGTGCCGGCGATGGGTTTTAAAATTCCCGTTTGGCTGTCCGTCGAAGGGGTGGTGAAAGTGAACGTGGCCTGATACACCCGGCTTTGATTTGAGGCGGAGTCAATGGCAATGGAATAGATGATGTAATCGTGAGTGGGAGAGGCCACCCATGTGGGGGTGTCTGAACCGGTCACGGTCCAGTTCCAGCTCCGGTAGCCGTTTTGGGCCGTGTCATTGGTGATTTCACTTCCCAAAGGAATCTGGAAGAAGTGAGTGGTCAAAGGCTGGAATTTGCTCCCCTGGCCGGACGCGGGGCCCGTTTCACTCCAGGTTTTTGTAGTGTGGTTCCAGAAAGCTGCCGGATCGGCGACCGAGTAATAGGCAATGGCCACGCTGCTGATCCAAAGAGGCTGGGTGGCGTACCCTCTTTCGTCCCTCACAGTTCCGACAATGGTTCCCAGGCTGGTCTGGTTGGTCTGCGAAGTGTCCGGAGGAGTCTGGATGAGCACGGACGGCGCCGTGGTGTCGATCACAAAAAAGCTGACATTGTTTATGGGGCTGCCGATGTCTTCCAGATTGCCCCGGAGGCTTGCTGCCGCCCCGCTGAAATTGATGAAGGTCTTGTCGATGGCCTGCGTGCGCAGCCGGTAATAAACGCCGGCGCCGCCTTCGAAATTGCCGGGAGTGATATCGTTGAACCAGGAAGTGGCCCCGCCCGTGAGAGTGGCGACGGTCGTCTGGCTGATCAGGGTAGAGCTGAAATTTGTTCCGTTCCAATATTGGTCGCCGCTGCCTTCCGTGAAACTGGCGTTGTCTCTGGAGGCCATGATGTCCCACAGGAGTCCGTTATAGGTGGCGTTCCCGGGGACGATGCGGATTCCGGCGGAAGAGCCGTCGTTGTCGTATGCGGTGCCTGATACATAGGAAAGCGGTTTTGTGCCCTTATTATAGTAGCTGCCGCTTATGGGGTAACTGATGGCGGAACGGGGCGGAGCGTTGTCGAAAACAAAGGATTTCCGGATGGCGATCGTGGATTCGGTGTTGTCAAAACTTGCATCGGGCTTTTCGACAAAGTCCTGGGCCCAGGCATAGACATGGATGGTTTCCGTGGAACGGCCGCCTTGGGTGATCCTCGTGAATGGCGTGTCGGTCAGTCCCAGCCCCCAGTTTTGCGCGATGCTGACGCCGGGGTCATATTCCGGCGCTTGCAGGGGCGCGGGGCGGTTGGGCACCCAGTTTCCGCCTGTCCACCAGAAACTGTCGCTCGAGCGCTGGATCTGGTAATACATCAGATAAAGTCCCATTGTGGTTCCATCGGGAAGGTCCTTGGCAGTTCCTGAAATGGTGATTCCGGAAGCGACAGCCTGGGAATTGATGGCATAGCCGTCTGAAGGCGGGCCCGTCACCGCGGATTCGGGCGTGCTCAAGTCCACGCGGAACCGGATATTGGCCGTGCCCGCGCCGCTCGTGGTGCCTGTGCTTCCGGCAAAGTCAATCGCATAGGCGCGGATCGTGTATTCCTGGGTGTTCACTCGGTCATCGTTCCAGTTGAAGCCGGTGTCGCGCCAGACCGTAAATATCCCATCGACAGTCGTGAGCGCCTGGTTCCAGATCAATGCGTCGCTGGTCCCTGAGCACCATTGGCCTGCCAGGTCGCCTCCGCCGCAGTTGGTGGCCCGGCCTTCCCGCTTCCAATAATATCCGTTGGCCGTGGTCAGGGCATAGCGCACTATGCTGATTTTGGAATCTTTGGCCAGATTCAATCCGTCGTTTGCGGTACCCGAGATGGTCAGGAGGCTGTTGTTGCCGTAGACGTTTTCTCCCGTGACGGCGCCCGGCGTGGCCGTAGGTGAAGCAATCAAGACTTCGGGCGCCGTATTGTCCACGCGGAAAGAAAATTTAACGGTGCTGTTGCCGCCAAGAGGGTTAGAGACTTCCTCGTTGTGGTTTGCCGAGGCAAGGGTTCCATCGTGGGCTTTGCTGAATACCCGGTAGAGGATGTCTTCGACAAAATTCGCGGCGGAGGTGCTGATCGTCCAGGAATAGGTGCTTCGTCCGATGGGGAAATCGCTTCCCAGGGCAGAATTTTGGGCCGACATCCAGAGATTGGTTCCGGTCGGCACAAAGTTCGCGACGTCTCCACCCTGGAATTGGTCTCCGTTCTGGTGTTTGATGAGGACCTCGGTGAAGACAGATTGGGAATTGTAGTCCGAGGCTGTGCCCGAAATGGTCAGGTTGCCGCTGGTCCTTATATATTGGGGGTTTTGAATCTGTGAATACCCTCCTACCAGAGTGGCAGAGGAGGTCGGGAGATCGGTGTCGTAATACCAGGAAACCTTGAAATTGTCATCCACGTCGATTT
>MGUQ01000079.1:6514-7256 GCA_001799975.1 Elusimicrobia bacterium RIFCSPLOWO2_01_FULL_54_10
ACACAGCCGTGTATTTGCGGCCGCTCGTGTGGGGGATGTCGAGCTGTCCGGAATTGATGACATAGGACAGGCTGGTGACCGTGGGAGAACTATAAGTGAAGGTGCTGGCATAGATGGTTTCGTTCCCGCTGGGAACAGTGATCCAAGTTCCCTGGTCGTTCTCCCACATGCGGGTGGAGCCGCTGGCGCTGTATTCAAAATATTTGAAGCGAACGCGGTTGATGCCGGAACCCATTCGAAGTGTATCCACGCCGTTGGTTAAGTCGTTGGCGGTAAAGGTAAAGCTCGAAATGACGTTGCGGCGGACATTATGGGCGGGCCAGCTGATGGCCGTCACTCGCGGGGAGGAGATGTCCACCGTGAATGTGGTCACTTTGACATTATCATCGAGGGTTTCGCCCCCATCAGAGGTCAGGGACTTAAAATAAACAGCGTATGTTTCGCCGTCCGCCTGCAGAGCGGAGGTAAAGGCAGTGACCGTTCCTGTGGATTTGTGACCGCTGGTTGGGGCAATGGAAAAACTGTTCACATCAATCCATTGCCGCGAGGGTTGGTTGAATTGTCCGCCGCCGTTCCACCATTGTCCGTCTGAAATTTTCAAGATGGCGTACTGGAGCATGCTCACCACAACTCCTGAAGTGGAATCTTCCACTCCGTCCCCAGTGGTGTCCACGCCGGCGGTGCTGGTGAAGATAGAGATGCGCGGCGAATAAGAGGATGTAAAGCCCAGCAGCGTGCGGCT
>MGUQ01000079.1:7267-10296 GCA_001799975.1 Elusimicrobia bacterium RIFCSPLOWO2_01_FULL_54_10
TAGTGACGGAAAATGTGCCCAAGATGACATTGGCAGCCGCCTGTCCGTCCGCGTTGGTCAAACTGATGCTCCTCCAGCCCACGGCCGCCGAGCTGGAGATGAAAACGGTCGCGGTCATGGAACTCTCGGACACCCAATTGATGTTGGTGACCGTGACCCCTGAGCCCGATGCGGTGATGCTGGATACATAAGGAGTGCCCGGCCAATACTGGAAATGGCTGCCTCGAACCGTGAGGTTGCGGAAGAACCCTGCGCCACCCGTCGGAATGGTGCTGCCGCTCACATATAAACTCGACAAGATGGGAGTGGGGATGGAGAATGTGGCGTTGAAGACCGCGGTCTGATAATCCGGGTTGATGAGCCGGAAGTCATAGGGGCCGGGGTTGTTGCCGGTGGGCGTCAACTGCACAGTGACCCGCACCTTGGTGTCGCTCACATAAGTGGTGGAGGTGGGGATGACTTTGGTCTGATCGAAATCGCCGGAAAGTCCCAAGGCCACCAGCGGCCGTCCCGTGGAGACGGCCGTGTTCCACGCTCGGAAGTTTTGTCCGCTCAATTCGATGTCCATGACCTGGCTGCCGTAGACCGCGCTGGAGGGGAGAACAGAGCTGACGACGCTGATGGAGGATATGACCGGGATGGGGATGGAGAAAGTGGAGGCGAGAAGCACCATCTGCGCGTCAGGATTCCTTAATCTTAAATCATAGGGGCCGGGGTGATTGGAATCCGTGGCGATCACCACGCTCACGCGCACTTTGGTGTCGCTCACATAAGTGGTGGAAGTAGCCGCCACTTTGGTTTGGGAGAAATCACCGCTCAATCCTACCTCCACCAACGGCCGTCCCGTGGATTGATTGACGCTCCAACCCTGGAAGAAATGGCCGCTCAATTCGATGTCCATCTTTTGACTGCCGTAGACCGCGCTGGAGGGGAGAACAGAGCCGACGACGCTGATGGAGGAAATGACGGGAGCCAGGACGGTGAACGAGGTAAAAGTGACCGACGTCTGCCCGTCGGCATTGACCACGCGCATCTGGTAGACTGGATTGAGCGTTCCCATGAAAGTTGAAACGAAGATCTTGGGGCGGATGCTGGTGGTCGTGAAATACGCGGTGCTGGAGACGCTCACGGTGTTGGTTGAGGAGCCGCCATAGAGGATTTCAATGCGGGCATGCTGGGACTCGCTTTCCCCCCATTTTTGGAAGTTGGCGCCGGTGATGTTGACATCGGTTGTCTGAGCGCTGTAGGAGGCCGTGGTGGGGCTGATCAGGGTGATGGTGGGCTTGTCGATGAAAAACGCGTTGGCTAAGGTGGCGCTGCGGCCGTCGGGGTTGGTAACGCGGACATCGAAGGTGTGGTCTGTGGTTATTCCGCCGTTCACTTGGATGTAGGCAGTCACTCCTCCCGACAGAAAATAACCGACAGATGAAATGTTGACCAGATTGTTGGGATTGATCCAGGTTGCGGTCGTGTGATTGTGGTTGTCGTCTTCCCAGTTCATGAAGTTGGAGCCGAAAATGTCCACTTTAACGACATTGGTGCTTTGGGCGGCGGTAGTTCCGTCATTTGGAGTGAGGCTTGTGATGCCTATGGTGGGGACGATGAATGTGCTGAGCGACCAGTCGAACTGTTGGTCGGGGTTGACGGCGCGGATGGAAAAATGATTGTTGAGCGGAGGATTGAGGCCTGAGCCATTGGTGAGCGTTGCGTTAAACCCGGTGGCGGTCACATTGGTCACATTCGACATCTCCAGGTTCGGGCTGATGCTCTCCTGGACCGGATCCGATGAGGTGAAGACGTCTGCTTTCAGTCCAACTCCCGTGTTTTTGAATCCGGTCCCAGTAAAGGTCATGGTGAAACTTCTGGCGTTCAAAGGCGCGCTGCTCGGCGCAATGCCGGTGATAACGGGCGGTGCGTCGTTGGTTATGACTCGCATCTTGATCAGCGGGCCGTTGTCCTGCCAGATCACGATCGGTTTCTGCTGGGAAGCGTCCGGAGCCGTCAGGGACGGATATCCATCCTGGCCGCTTTCAATGCTATCCCAGACCCGGTCAATGACCCAATCATCCGGAGTCGTGTCGCAATCCGAGGCAAATGGACAGGTGATCATGGCCAAACTGTCCTTGCTGTTCTCCGTTTGATTGGTGGTTTTCACGACGATGTACAGATCTCCCGATTTGTCGTGGATGTTGGCCGGGGTGTTTGAGTTGACATTGGACATGGTGATTGAAATGTACGAGCCCGTGGATAAATCTGCGGTGAGGTCTGCTCCGAAGTTAGTGTCCAGGACGGAAAAATGAGCGTTTGTGTTCGTATTGCATGGCCGGCGATAGAGCAAAATGGTGCCGTAATCTATCGCGAGGGAGGTGCCGTCCGTTACCGCAAGCCAGGCTTCTCCGCTGACCGTATCGACGACCACGTCGAATGACGCGTTTGAAAAATTATTATGGCCGCCATCGATAACGTCAAGAGCGGCTCCCAATTGCGTGCCGTCATCGTTGAAAATAACGCTTTCCAGATCGTTTCCGGCCATTTCCTGATAAACCATGATCATGCGGTCGGCCTGGCCGCCGGCGGTGTCGCAAGGGCCGACGTCATCGAACAACGCGTTGATCTTGAGCCTCATGAGCAAGGTATCGCTGCCCGCTCCTCCGCTGTGGCGTTTGGGAAAATTGGGCTCCATCGCAAGCGTGGCCGCATCCAGTTTTACAAGGCCGGGCTGATCGATATTATTGTTGGCGCTGGAGATGTGGACTGCGATCCAGAGTTTGTCTTTGCTCTGGTTTAAGGCAATTGACGGCGTCGCCCCCGGTTCAACTTTCATTGTTACGGGTGTTACGCCGGTCAGGAGGTTCCAGATCGCAGGTTCGTTAGCCACGTTTCCTCCCGTAACGACTTGAACGGGAGTTGCGAAAGTCGGCAAGGAGGAGCTGTTCAAAGTGGCCGAGGTCACGAACAATCCGTCTCCGGCAGTGTCTCCATTGGCGACCGCCCAGACCCGTTTAGATCCCGGGTCGTAGGCCACGGTT
>MGUQ01000079.1:10321-11551 GCA_001799975.1 Elusimicrobia bacterium RIFCSPLOWO2_01_FULL_54_10
GTTGGCGGAAAACTTCACCCGGAACCTTTGGCCGGCCACATAGGCCGCGTCGTCGGCGCTCTTCACGCCGTAAAAGAGCCAGTATCCGTATTCGTTTTGCACCACCAGATTCCCGCCGCCGAACTCCGTCCGGCCGGGATTTGCGACGATGTTTTCCGCCAGGGCGGCGCCAACCAGAGACAAAACCACCCCCGCTCCGAGGAGGAGGGCTGAAAGGGCTTTTGCCAATTTTTTGCGCCAGTTTGTGTTCATTCTAAATTTTTATCGTCGAGTCCTCGTACGCGCGCACGCGCGCAAAACAAAAATCGGGTGTGCCAATTCAAATATCAGGCGCTACATTACAGACAACGATAGAGACGACAATTCCGGGTTTCTTTGTAGGGGTGGGTTTAAAACCCGCCCTTACATCACATGGGGGATGGGGATTTAACAGCGCAGGGGGATGAGTTGGGGTTGGAGGTTTGCGACGAGAAATCGGGTTTGGCAAAATCGGAGGCCGAAAACGGAAAGGGCCATGGCCAGCATGAGTCCAGCGGAACCAAATTTGATTTTTTCAATCAGCCGCTTCACGTTGAAAAGCACGGCTATTTCCAAGGTCCGCGGCAGCCAGCGCCTGGCCTTGCCCAGAAAATGCTGAATAGGCCGCGCAAGTTCCCGCAGAACGTTGCGGCCCATGGAGACCACGGGCAGATCCTGCACGGTCAGGAGCTGCACTACAGTAGCGTCAAAGAGGGTTTTCAATTTTAAGGCGGCCTTGCCCTGTCGCAAGGGACGGTTCTGGGCGTCGCGCGCATCGATTCCCGTGGGCTTCAGAGCGTCGGAGAAGAAAGTGGGCATCAAAAGGGGCTGGTTTTCGGAAGGGGTGGAAGACAGGTTTTGGGGGTGGCAAATAAAATACAGGGCGAGGGTTCCCGCCATGCACACGATACCTTTTTTAAGTTTTTTGGGCATAAAAAATCTGGTTTTTCGCGAGGTTTTCCGTCAAGAAACCTTGCAAAAACCCAGTTCATATGGTTTTTTCAGTTTACTTTCGGCAACCTGACGATCCCTCGAGGGACTCATGGCTTTGCGGCCCCGGATTACTCCGGGTGTGCTATTATCGTGTAACTTATCAAAGAGCATTTTACGACATAGGAAATATACCCCCCGAACCCCGTTTTGTCAAGGGGGTGTATAAGTCAAGGACATATGCGACATTTTGGGGATTTGAGCCAGGACCTGGAGAGGGGC
>MGUQ01000080.1:0-6444 GCA_001799975.1 Elusimicrobia bacterium RIFCSPLOWO2_01_FULL_54_10
CCACATGGCCAAGCAGCAGGGGTTGTCCGTTTCTCTCTGGGAAATTGTGGAATCACAGGTGCAGTTCATGCGGGAGAAACGGAGCCTACCGTTTCTTAAAGAGCTAAAAATCCCTTCCTCCATGGTCATCACCTCCAACATGGCGGAAGCTCTCAAAGACGCTGAGGTTGTTTTTTCCATCGTCCCGTCACAATTTGTGCGCGAAACCTGGAAAAAAGCCAAAGCGCATGTCGGCAAGCTTGAGCTCGTGGCGAGCTTATCCAAAGGCATTGAAGCCGAGACCTTGAAAAGCATGACGCAAGTGATTGCGGACGAAGTCCCGCAGGCCAAAGACAAGATTGCCGTGGTTTCGGGCCCCAGCCACGCTGAGGAAGTGGCCCGCGATGTGCCCACCGCCGTCATTGCCGCCTCCGAGCACAAAGCCGTGGCAGAGCTGGCCCAAAAACTTTTGAACACGCGGACATTCCGGGTTTACACAAGCCCCGACGTGATCGGCGCCGAAATCTGCGGCGCCTTGAAAAACATTTTCGCCATCGCCTGCGGCGCCTGCGACGGCCTGGGCCTGGGCGACAACACCAAGGCGGCGCTCATGACCCGCGGCTTGCATGAAATGGCCAAGCTGGGCACGCACCTGGGCGCCAACCAGATCACATTTTTCGGCCTGGCGGGCATGGGGGACCTGATTGTCACCTGCATGTCCCAGCATTCGCGCAATCGCCTGCTTGGGGAAAAAATCGGAAAGGGCAAAAGCGCCCTTGAGGCATTAAAGGAAATGACCATGGTGGCCGAGGGCTATCCCAATTCCCGCTCCGCGTTTCAGCTCATTCAAAAGACCGGCTGCGAATGCCCGCTCATCACCGAAATTTACCATGTGCTTTATGACGGCAAAAACATCCAGGAATGCTTAAACGACCTCTTAAGCCGCCCGCTTCCCGCTTACGGCGAGTCCCGCGACATTCCCTGGAGGAACAACTGATATGAACAAGCTTGATTTGATCAATGCCCTTGCCCAGTCACTCGGACAGCGGGCGGACGCGGAAAAAGCCGTTAACAAAATCATCGCAGCCATCCGCGAGGCCCTGCGCAAGGGCGAAAAAGTGGTGCTCACAGGCGTGGGGAGCTTTCACCCTAAAATCCGCGGAGCGCAGAGGCGCCATAACCCCAAGACAATGGCTCCCGTGGCCGTGCCGCCCAAGCGAGTGGTCAAGTTCATAGCGTCTGAAGAGCTTTTTGAAGAAACCCCACAATAATCGCCAGTCACGCACGCGTTTTGGTTTGATATAATGCTCTGATGATTCTGGCCGATCCTAACAAGGAATATTTTTCAATCGGAGAAGCCAGCGAAATCACCCGGGTGCCCCCTTATGTGATGCGGTATTGGGAGAGCGAGTTCCGGCTGCTGCGGCCCAGCCGCCGCGAGTCCGGCCAGAGGCGCTACAGCCGGTCTGATCTGGAGACCATTCTCAAAATCAAGGATTTGCTGTACGTGAAGCGCTTCACCATCCCCGGCGCCAAAAAATTTCTGAACGACGAAAAGCGGACCGGGGGGGAACAAGTCAAGCTGGAACTTGCGGATTCCTCCGCCGCGTCGGACGTTCTTAAAGAAACCAAACAGGTCCTGGAAGAGATCCTGTCCGTTTTAAAATAGACTCAAATCGGGGTGTAGTATAATGGCAGTACGCGCCCTTGGGGTGGGTGTAGCCGGAGTTCGATTCTCCGCACCCCGACAAAATTCCCACCCCACACTTTTTAAAGGAGCACGCGAATAAAAAAAGTCGTTTTCCTCTATTCGACGCCTTCCAGCGGACACAAGAGCTGCGCTGACGCCGTGCGCGCGGCGCTCCAGCTTCATAAAAAGCCCCCGGTCAGAACTGAGGGCCTGGACGCCATCAAATATCTTTATCCTTTCCTGGGTTCCCTCATCTCCAAAACCTATGTAGAGATCATCAAGCATACGCCCCAAATCTGGGATTTTCTGTATGACAACCCCGACATCGCCGAAGTCACGCGCGAACTCCGCCAGATGTTCAGTTTTATGTACACGCCTCGGCTGAAGGCCCTGCTCACCCAGCACCGCCCGGATATTTTTGTTTGCACCCACGCGGTGCCCTCCAGCTTGATTGCCGAGCAAAAAAGGCGGGGGAACTGCCATCTGCCCCTTGTGGCCATTGTCACGGATTACGATGTTCATTCCTACTGGGCCCACTCTGAAGTGGACTGCTATATTGTGGCCAATGAGCAGTCTCGCGCCACGCTGATTTCCCGGGGCATCCAGGAAAATAAAATAAAGATTTGCGGCATTCCCGTGAACCCGTCATTTTTAAAAAAAATCTCCCGCAAGGATGCCCGCAAGCGCTTGGGCCTGGACCCCCAAAAACCAACCGTGTTGGTGATGGGAGGCGGTCGGGGCTTGGGGCCTATCGGGGAAATGATGAATAAGCTGGGAAGCTTAAAACCCGATCTCCAAGTCATCGTCGTAGCGGGGACCAACCGCGAACTGGAAAAAGATCTCCTGCCGCACAAAAGGAATCGGCTCGTCCGTGTTTTTGGTTTTACGGATCAAATACCCCTGCTTATGGACGCAAGCGACATCCTCGTCACCAAGCCCGGAGGGCTCACCTCGTCTGAAGCGCTCGTCAAAGGGCTTCCCATGCTGATGATCAACCCCATTCCGGGACAGGAAGAGCGCAATGCGCGCTATCTCGCAAAACACGCCGGAGCGCAGAAAGTGAAAAATCTCAAGGACCTGGAAGACAAAGTGCGCAATCTCCTCCGCCATCCGGACGCGTTGAGCAATCTGTCTAAAAAAATGTTAAAAATATCTAAGCCAAGGGCGGCGCAAGACGCCGCCGGGGAGATTCTGCGCCTTCTTCCCGCTGAAGCTTTTCATGCGCATGCACATGCTGATTAAGGGAAAAGTGCAGGGGGTGGGGTACCGGTTTTTCACGGTCCAGGCGGCGAATAAAATGGGCTTGAAGGGCTGGGTGCAGAACCTGCCCGACGGCGATGTGGAAGCTGAAGTCCAAGGGACGGAAGAACTCATCAGCAGTTTTGTGAATCACCTTAAAAAAGGCCATGCCTGGGCCCGGGTGGATTCCATGCAGACTGAACCGCTCCCGGAAAAATCCGGCGAGTCTGATTTCGAAATACGAGGATAAAACAAACAAATGGAAAGCCTGGATCCAGTCGCACTATACTTCAAAGAAATCCGCAAGACGCCGCCCCTCAACCACCAGGATTTCCTCAAGCATTTTTACAAGTTCCAGAAGGGCGAGCGGGCGGTGATCCGGCTGAAGAAGATGAAAAGCCGCATCTCTGAAAAACTGAAGGCAAAGTTGAACGCAACTGTCACCGAAGGGGACAATTCCAAAATCGCTCTTGTCATCGGGAATTTACGGCTCGTCATCCCCGTGGCCAAACGCTTTTTCCGCCCCGGCCTTGATTTCTTGGACTTGATTGAAGAAGGCAACATCGGCCTGCTCCACGCTTTAAGAAAATTCGATCCCCGCAAGGGCTTCCGCTTTTCCACCTACGCATCTTACTGGATCGATCAGGCGGTGCGGCGCTCCATCGAAGAATCCTCCAAGACCATCCGCATCCCGCCCCACGCCTGGGAGGCGCTGCGCAAATGGTTCCGCGAGTGGGAATCGCTTTCCAGCACGCTTGGGAGAAACCCCACGCTCTCCGAGATGGCCCAGCGGCTCAACCTCTCCGCCCGCCAGATCAAAGGCGTGATGGAGGCCGTGGAGGCTTCCCGCGGCATCGGCTCCATCGACATGACTCTGGATGAGGATGAAAATCTCTCGCTCAAGGACATGGTGACGGACAAGGAAACGCGCGAACCGGACAAGCTTTTCTCCGCCTTGAAACTGCAGGACGAAATGGGCATCGCCTTGAACCGGCTGCCCAAACGGGAGAAAGAAATTCTCACCATGCGCTTTGGATTGGACGGCGGAGAGCCTGCCACGCTGGAAGAAGTGGGGGCCAAATACCGGATTTCACGCGAGCGCGTGCGCCAGATTCAGGAACGGGCGACCTCGCGGCTCAAGCAGATCGCCCAGAAAATGGGCATGAACTAGTTTGGAGGAATGAGATGACCCCGATTCAGCAAGACGTGATCAATGCCATCCGCGACATTCCGGATTTTCCAAAGAAAGGGATCATATTCAAGGACATCACAACGCTTCTGGCGCGGGGGGACTTGTTCCGCAGGGTCGTGGACGAGATCGCCGATCACTATTCCAGCAAGAAGATCGACATGATCGTGGGGATCGAATCACGCGGCTTCATCTTCGGAGCGGCACTGGCTTATAAACTCGGAGCAGGGATCGTCCCGGTCCGAAAAAAGGGGAAGCTCCCGCACAAGACGATCGCGGTGACTTACGCTTTGGAATACGGGACGGACACTCTGGAGATACATGCGGACGCTCTGGAAGGGAAAAAACACGTTTTGATCGTCGACGATCTTCTCGCCACGGGGGGAACCGCCAAGGCCACCGCCGAGCTAGTCCAGAAATGCGGCGGCCACATCGAAGGCTGCGCTTTCGTGGTTGAACTCGCCTTCTTGAAAGGCCGCCAAAACATGAACGGCCACGAAATCTACTCTCTGATTCAGTACTAGACCCTCCGAACTCGCAGTAAAACGGCTTGAATCCCTATGCCGTTCGTTGTAAAATCCTTAAGTGATCACCCTCGAATGGCTTCGGGAGAACATTCGCAAGGAGACTTATCAACTCTCATCCCATGCCTCAGAAGAGTGTGACAATGAAAATATTCTCCTTGAGGACATTGAAGAAGCCATTTTGGGCGGTGAAATCCTGGAATCTTATGCTGACCGCCAGGACATCCGAGGAGAAAGTTGTCTGATTTTGGGCAGAGGGCGAGGCAGGCGGCAGATCCATATTGTGGCAGCCCGTTCAAACAAAGGCGAACTTCGTATTGTGACCGCATATCTGCCAAGACCGCCTAAATGGGTTGATGAAAGAGTGAGGGGTTAAAATGAAAAAAACAAATACTTATGGGGACTGCACAATTTGCGGAGGACGGGTTACATCAAAACTCGTTGAGAAGATCTGCACACGGGGGGGGCATCTCATCGGTGTGGTAAAGGATGTTCCTGCCGGTGTATGCGATCAATGCGGAGAGCGATACTACAAAGCCCCAGTACTTAAGAAGATCGAACGCCAACTTTCCCGCTCTCAGCAGAAAGCCAAACTCATTTCGGTCCCTGTGGCCCGTTTTGCGGCCTGAACTCCTCTTCCTCAAGGGCAAGGACGCCCTCAAAAAATACGAAGTCCATTCTCTCATCCAATACTAAATGATCTTTCTTAAACGAACTCTGGGCCTGCTCGCCATGGGGCTTTTGGTTCGTTTTGCTTCATTATTCTTCGGATTCCACGATTCTGCAGCGCCTCATGTAATTCATTTTGTGGCCGGGGCCGCGTCAGTTGTTCTCTTAAGATCGCCATGGGGTCTAGGCGGATTCCTGATCTCAATTCCAAGTTTTCTCTTTTTCTCTGGGGGACTGCAAAATCCATCTGCAGGCCTCTTTTATGCAGGCTCGGCACTTGCGGGAAATCTCCTGGGATGTGTGATCTTACGTTGGGTTTATGAAAACTCTTTTCTTGCAAAGCCCGTTCGAATCGTGGGGACGGTGACCGGAGCAGTCTTGCTAATCTTTCTTTCAACATTTGAAGCGAGATACGCTGTCAGGATTGAGTCAAAGATTGCGAACGAAGTCAGATGGGAAAGGAATGGGCCGGTGTTTTTGCCTCCAGTTTCTCCCTCTCCAGATGATCACAAAATCACATTCTCCATCAGTGAAAGGGATGTATGTTCTATCTATTCGGCAGCCTTGGACGGATCAGAAATCAAACGTCTAAGCTTTCCCAAGAATGGTGAAGTCCATAGCTATCCAGTATTCACTTCGGATGGGAAGAAAATATTGTATGTTTGCGCAAGTCAGAAAAACGAGGGATCTTTTTCATCTTTACACGCTGTTGGACTCGATGGATCGGGCGATCGCAGTATAACCAACCTGGAAGGGCATATTCGAGAAGCAGTGCCTTCAATGGATGGAAAATTCATCTACATTCTTTATAAGACTGAAAAAAGACACGATTTGATCCAGGGCTCGACATTTATCGGATCGATACTGACGGAAAAAATTTGAAGCCTTTGACGAACTGCCATGTTATCCCTCCCGGAATATCAAAAACTCTACAGGCCCTACCCAAACCGATTATGCCTGTCGAGCTGACAAAATCAGCTAGCCAACCATTCAAAGCACCCAACTTCTATTTGAAAAATCTATCGATTTCAGGAAATGGAAGGATTTTGGCCGTGAATGTAGAGGAACTTTATGCCCCACGTACAATTCATATATTCAAAGTCACGGCATCAGGCGACCTTGAACTCTCCAAGGTACTAGTCCCAGGTCGCAAA
>MGUQ01000080.1:6541-7968 GCA_001799975.1 Elusimicrobia bacterium RIFCSPLOWO2_01_FULL_54_10
GTCAGACACGGCAGCTGACGGCGTTTAAGAAGCAGATCTCCGGCCCAAGAATCCTTCACAATTCCCCAGAGATCATCTTTTTTCTAAACAAGAACTGGCCACAAGCAGGCGGCCCTAATCCTATGCAGTTCATGAAAAGCAATCTGGACGGCTCCAATCCCACAGAAATTAAGCTCATGTTCAATTGTGATATAATTAATGATATGCCCCGGTAGCTCAATTGGATAGAGCAGGTCCGTCCTAAGGACAAGGTTGGTGGTTCAAGTCCGCCCCGGGGCGCAGCGTTATTTTGACTTTATGAGAGGGAAATTGTACCCTATCGCAATCTAAATGCCCCAGCCCATTTCTTCGCGAGACGACATAAAAACCGATGCTTTCCAAGAGCGCTTAAAAGCCGCCCTGGAATGGATTGCCGCGCACCGCCAAACCTTCTTTTCCGTTGTGGGCACCGTAGCCGTGGTCATTGCCGTGGCGGTCTTTGTGGTCACCAATTTCCGCTCGCTCAACCAGCAGGCCTGGGAACGCTATAACCGCGGCGCTCATGACGATGTGATCAATAATTTCGGCCGCACCAAAGCCGCGTCCTATTCTCTCCTGGCCAAGGGCGACCAGTTCTACTCAGAAAAGAAATTTGCCGAATCCCAGGACGCCTACCGCAAATGCCTGGCCAACAACCCGCCCCAGATCATCATCCCCTTCGCGCTCTCCGGCTTGGGAGCCGCCCAGGAAGACAGCGGGGATTATGCCGGCGCGATAGATTCGTACAAGAAATTTACCTCCAACCATCCGGATCATATTTTGGCTCCAAAAATTTATGAGTCCCTGGCGCGGGTTTATGAAATCTCCAAAAACCTGGACGCTGCCAAAGAAATTTACGAAAAAATCATCACCATGTTTCCGGACAGCCTCTGGGCCCAGAACGCCCGCGGGCGATATCAGGCCCTGGCCCCCATGCCCTTCCAGGAAAAACCCAAATGACGCGCGGCAGAAGGTCCCCATGCCTCTGGCTTCTGGGACTTTTCGCTCTGGCTCCTCTCTCCAATCTTTTTGCCGCTTCCAAGCTGGACGTCGGCGCCGAATACCGCCTGCGCGGCATCCAAATCACCAACATTTCATACGCCTCTGAACTCCCTTTGGGCTCCGGCAAGACAGTGGACCAAAAGTATTATTCCCAGCGCGCCCGGGTGTACCTCACCGGAAAGCTGGACCCCGGCATTCAAATCGGCAGCGTCATTCAGGCCGTGGGCGTCGCCGGCTCCTCCACGGCCCTGCTGGGCCGCTATCCCCATGAAGATTTCACCCCATTCATAGAAAACATCTACGCCCAGGCCAACGAAATGTTCGGCTGGCCATTGAACTTGACCGTAGGCCGCCAACCCTTCGTGTGGGGCTCGGGACTGCTCATTTCGGATGATGACATGGGTTTT
>MGUQ01000080.1:7998-8398 GCA_001799975.1 Elusimicrobia bacterium RIFCSPLOWO2_01_FULL_54_10
AGGCCCGGGAACGGTTCAGCGGGGAAAATGACAAAGATCTCCACCTGGCCGCGCTCTCCTCCAAATGGGGCATCCATAACTTCAAATTGGGCTATGTGATGGAGCAGGACAAGTCCGGCACGGCTTACAACAGCATCTCCTCCACCCCATCCGTCACTTCCGACTTCATCTCGCGCCGATTCATCAATTTCCAGGCCGATGGGCGGCTGGAGCAGGGCGCTTTTTACAAAGCCGAATACGCCATGCAGATGGGCAAAGCCAAGCTTCCGGGCAGGGATGTGAAGCTCTCAGGCAGCGCCCTTACCTTTGAAGGCGGCTTTGATTTTGTGCACCCGCGATACCGCCGGATGATTCTGGCATTTGTTTTCATGCAGGGCTCGGGCGACGACATCAACACCCC
>MGUQ01000081.1:0-2899 GCA_001799975.1 Elusimicrobia bacterium RIFCSPLOWO2_01_FULL_54_10
TGATCTTCGCCGATGGGCTTCTTTTCGCTCTTGCGTACCTTTGGTGCGACAGCGCCGGTGGCGGCTCCCTTCGACGAGCTCAGGGTTGCATCGCCGCGGAAGATGACACGGAGGGCGAGGGCGAGGCGCTTGCGAAGCAGGATGATCAAGATCAAGCCGATTGTGCCGCCGATGAGCCAGGGGCCGAGGACTTTGACCGGGGCGATCCAGAACTCTGCGGCAGCGAACAGGGGCGTATTGCGCTGCCCGTAGATCACGTCCACCTGCGCGCGGATTTTGCCCAGCGTCAGACGGCCGGGCGTCCACTTGGTCTCGATGACACGGCGGGAATCCGGAAGGATGTTGCGTTGGTCAATCGGGAGTTTGGCGAGCTCGCGACCAAAGCCGTCCGTCACGGTGATAAAACCGGCGGGTTTGTTGTGGACGGAGCCCTTGTTTTCAAAGCGCGTGACGAACGTAATCTCATCAGGTTCCAAAATCCAGTTCGTGGGGATCCAGTCGTAGTGAATGGTGGTCTGTTCGGTTGAAATATAGAAATCGGTCAGCGATAACTCCTCGGCCACATCGCCCGCAACGTCCACGAGCATGAGCGCCGCGACTTTCTGCCGGAACTGCACGCCCGAGCCGCCCGAGAGCGGATCCGGCTGCGCCTCCACCGTCACGGACCCGTAGTGACCGCCCGGCTCGGCTTCGGGCGGGATATTCATCGTGAAGTTGATGACCCGCTGCTCACCGGGGTTCACGGTGATATTGTTCTCGGAGAGCTGCATCCATGTCGCGATAGAGTACGAGGTTGTCTCGGCCGCCTCAATAATCGCCTCTCCCCGCTCACCCGAGGGCGCGATGTCCTCCACCTGCACGCTTGCGGTGAACGGTTCGGTTCCGCCATTGAAAATGCGGATTATATCCGTTGCTGTCGTTCCGGGCTCCACCCGAAATTCAAATGTCAGCGGGGAAATAGAAATCCCCCGCCCAGTGGTCTGCTGCGCTTTAGCACCATTCAGCAGCACAAGAGCAGTGATGAGTGCTCCTGCAATCCCGAATGCCGCGAAGAGCGCCGGTAGCGTTATGCCGCGCCAGCTATGCCGCCGGGTCGAATTGTGTGCGTGTGGAGTCATTAACCTATACGACCTGTACAACCTGTACAACCTGTACGACTTACGACATAGACAAGGATCGAAAGAAACAGCGGGGCGCGATTCACCCCCGCCCGTGACGGGCGGGGGTGAATGGTCGCGCTAGAAGACCGGAGTTGCGACGTAGGTGACCTGGGTCGTATAGACCGAAGCGGGTTGTGTCGGCGAAATAGAGATCTTGTACTCCACCCGCGCAATGTGGTCTGAAGGACCAGCAGCGCTAAACACTGTCTGGGGTGTTTCAGAGTTCGTCGGCGAACAATCTGCTGCCGCTCCGATACACGGGAATCGTTTGTAATCTGTCGATTCAGTTCCGAGATTACAAAGACCCGCGCCCTGCACTGAGTCGCAGGAGTAGGCAAATCCCGTATCGCCAGTAGCTACTGTGGGATCCGCCCACGTATCATCAACCGTTGCGGTGCACGTTCCGTTGTCGCATATCCCGCTATCAATTTCTGTTCCTCCTGCTTCCTGTAGCGAGGTGTCGGATTGTGTCGTCACAGCATAGCCGTTCAGAGCGTTCGTCGTGATTTCGAGATCTTGGCAACCATTGAAGAATGCCTCAAACGTCGAAACGTTTCCGAAGTCCACGGAGCTCGACGCAACCGTTGCATACCGTCCTGCACCGTAATCCGCAAATGATGCCTCGCATGCCGCCTCGGCGGGTACACTGATTGCAAACGTGAGGTTCTCTTCAACCGTGACGGAGACGGTAACGTCGGATATGTGGGCAACGAGTACGTCGCCGGTGTCGAGAATCGTTGGGCTCGCACCACCATCAATATCCTCCGTTGTGGAGATCGCGATGGAACAGACGTCTGCATCTGCCGCAGTCGCACCATCGGTACATGCCGTTGTGGTATGTGTCGCATCCGGGTTATCAACGGGGTTATCCATTGCCGTTGCGCCAAGACCGAGGACTATCGTAAACGTACAGCCAATCGGAATGTTGACCGCATCATTATCGTCGTCCGTAATCTCGATAACAACTTCGTCGTTGTTCCCATCAGCGCCGTCGTTGCTGCTTTCTGTTACTGCAACCACAGAAAAACCAGCCACGTTGCCGCAACCAGCATCGCCAGTGATCGCTACGTCCCCTGCCGCGAAGTTCGGCATTGCATAAGGGTCAGTGGGTGCACCGCCCGTTCCTGTCGGGAAGTTAATAACGATTGAGAAATCGTCCGCCCCAACAGCCGTTGTGATTGCGCTCGCTGTATCAAACACAAACGTGTGAATGACATCAGTAACGGCGTGATCCGACGTTTCAAGCGTGTCACTTCGGCTTGTCAGCTGAAGTGCATCGGCGCCGCCGATGAAGAGGAAGGCGAAGCCGTTCAAGGCCAGTACGCCGACCAGAACGACGAACACCAAGCTCGCCCGACCAAGTTGCGAACGGTGTTTTCTAATGAATTTGCTCATATGAGCATTCTTTAGGTTTGGTGGACGGGAACTGTTTGGTTCCCACGAATGGACACGAATGGGGCCGCCTTATCTGGCAACGGTTCCTTATTGGTTCCGCCCCGCGGCCCGCACGAATCCAGACGAATAATCCGCCAAACACTCGTTAATTTGGCTTGGTATTTCACCAAAAGGCCTTTCTTGGTCAAATACCAGCGCCGTTTTTTTGACTCTAAGACCGATCGACCTTCGGTTTAGATGCTCCTTTATTATAGCAGGAAAAAAGCGACGAGTGACAAGGGGCGGGTTTGGGGACAAAAGGGGTGGGGAGATGCCCCCGACTGGGGCCGAAATTTATAGATATT
>MGUQ01000081.1:2941-9223 GCA_001799975.1 Elusimicrobia bacterium RIFCSPLOWO2_01_FULL_54_10
TACCGGGGCGGGCTGCTTCCCTACTGAATTCTGGATTTTGGCCACTTTCCCCTAACCCTTCGACAAGCTCAGGGTTTCGCTCCGCTCAAAAGGCGGAATCCAGAGAGAGGGCCACGCCGGTACCGACGTCTACCCAACGACCAAGGAGGGCGCCGATGATATCGGAGCCGGAACCGATCTTGAGTGTCCCGTTCACCGCATACAGGTTCGCATCAATCACCGTGTTCTGGCCGATGTCAGCGGCTTTTGGCGATGCACCGAGCGTCCCCGTGGTGCCGTTTACGTCGTAGACGTAGACCACAATATCGGATGCATCAATCCCCGATCCGCTTGCGGGGCCGACTGTAATGGCGTTCCCCGTCCAGAGCTTCCCGAGAATTCGGATGTCAGACACTGCGTCAAACTCCAGCACGGCATCACGATCAATGTCCGCTGAAGCGAACTGGTAGACGCCGCCCGTGAACGTCACCGTGGCGCGTTTACCGATGCGCAGCTGCGCATACTCCCCTGCCGGAAGCGACAGTGTTCCGTCGTCGGGAACAATAACTGCTTCAGGAACCGTCGGTGCTTGCGGGAACAAATCCAGCAACGGCAATGTGAGTGGCGTCACAAGATTGCCGATGACCGTGCCGTTGTTCGTGAGTCCATTGTAGTGAACGTCATAGGCGCTGCTGTTGTTCTTGAGTGTTACCGTATCCCCCATCACGCGGGAACCCGCTTCCTGCATGGTGACACTCGTGCCAAGTGTGACTTCCGAGCCGGAATCAATCGTGTCACTCGTTGCCGTGTTCGCACCGATGTCGCCAGTCAGCACCGAACTCCCCTGCCCCAAGTGGAGTGACTCTTTCGCGAGAACGGTGAAGTCGGAGGCCTCGACGCCTGTTCCACGATCTCGCAGATAAACCCTAATCTTGCTGCCAATTACTCCAGGAACAAGATCATCATCGCTATAGGCAAAAACGTGGAAACGAGCTTCCGGAGACATATCTCCGATGCCGGCACCGCTATCCGACTGCGTTCCGTCATCTCTGAGATTAATTCGCTCAATCTCACCCGAATCCATTTCCTTCAGAAAGATGTCTGCGTCTCCATTATTGTCACCAGGGACAAGATTAGTTGCACTCGAGTCGAACGAGATCAGGTTGCCGTCGCTTGAAACAAGAATTACCCCGCTTGCCGGAGCGTTGTTTGGTGTTCCATCGAGCGAAGCGCTCACGTACTCGACAACACCTGTCTGAAGATCCTTGCGATACGTATCCACTCCGACACCGTCTATTCCGGGAATTAAGTTCGAAGCCTGACTGGTGAATGCCGCGTATCTTCCGTCGTCCGAGATAGCAATCCGATTGCTTCCAAAATCGCCGGGCGTTCCATCGGATGCCTTATTAACCCATGTCGTCGTTACTGTCTGGCGATCGTGAACGAAAACATCGTTCCTGTCGTTCTCGTCATCGGGATCGAAGTTCTTGTTGAACGAGTGAAAACCAACGTATCGCCCATCAGGCGTGATGTATTGCCCACTAGAGTTTCCGGGTCCAGGAGATTGACCACCTCCAGTCAGTACGCTGACGCGTTCTGTCGTTCCTGAGAGCCTATCCCTAACAAACGTGTCAGTTTCGTTGTTGGTGTCCCCCGAAACCAGGTCATCTGCAGCGCTCGTGAGAAGAATAACATTGCCGTCATAAGACAAGCCAGCGGGCTGAACGGTCGCATTCGCCTCTGATTCGTCATCAGCAATACTCACTCGCTCGTTCGTTCCAGCCTGACGATCAAACAGGAAAGCATCCATCAAACCATTCGCATCTCCAGGAACAACACTATCCGAAAAAGTTCCGAACAGCACGTAGTTTCCGTCACCGCTCACAATTGGCTTCTGACAACCACCCGTCGCCAACGGGTCGGTGAGTTGACTGCCATCATACGCCTCCGATACCCGCTGAAAACTATCGAGTTGTCGATCGTAGAGGTAGCAGTCACTAATGCCGTTGTCGTCTACAACTCCGGGCACCTCGTCGTCGGAGACATAGAAAGCGACAAAGCGACCATCGTCGCTAATGCTCGGAGTAGCTCCGAAATCAAGTAATAGCGACGTTGACGCTGGTGCCGCTTGGGCACCGATTAGGCCCTGAACGAACAAGCCCGCCACAAGGGCGGACGCGAGCGAAAGAACTGTTGCGGTCTTGGCGATGTCAGCCATGCGGGATCGCAGTGGTTGCAGCAATTGTGCTGCCTGAATGAATTGTGTGTAGTTCATACTTTAGTTGTTTTAGAAGCGGATCAACGCGGATAGCTACGCGGATCAACGCTGATGTTTATCGGACAAAAGAACTGGTTCGACCTTTGGGTTTTTGCCGCGTCAAACGCGGCTGTGCGCATAGGGATCACTCCAGTCCCCTTCGACAAGCTCAGGGCAAGCCATCGGGGATACTTAAATGTAGCAGAGGTGGGAATTTTGCTGCCGGGTGAAGTTAAAGTTTTGATAAAAATTTGGTCGAAATCGGGTGGAACCCCTTGAAATATAAGGGGCAGAGTTATCCACATGCGCGCTGGCGCGCGCCGCTGATTCACGCTGATCTGATCCCTCGACTTTGCTCGGGACGCGACGCTGATCTACGCCGATAGGCTGCAATGAGAGAGGTCCGGGCGATTGAGGTCCCACCTCCTCCGGAGGAACGACCTCCATCACTCCGGATCAGTTTGTTGTCTGAAAAGAATAGCATAGTAAATTACATCATTCTTTTGAAAGAATGATATAACTTACTATGCTATTTCTAGTGCTTATTGAGCCCGGCGTTTTTGAGGATGTCGTGAAGGGTTCCTTTTGGCAGGTCGCGCGGATGCATCGGGACAACGACGTAGCGTCCGGATTCCGGATGTTTAAGGATCGTGTGGCTGCCCTTCTGACGCTGAACGACAAAACCGGCCCCCACAAGGAGCCGGAGAAGCTTGCGCGGCGTCATGGAGCGCGGTTTGGACATGTCTACGCATGTGAGAGCGCGGGCTTCCTGTTGTTCTTGTTTGATACAACAGGGACGTCAACTGAGGAAGCGAGCACCTCTGCGTCTTGTGGAGCCGCCTCGCCGGCCTCCTGAAGCGTTTCGATGTAGAGCCGGATAGCCTCTATTGCCATTTTCTTTGCCTCCGGAAGCGTCTTTCCCCATGTGATGCAGCCGGGAAGCGAAGGAACGAGCACGGTAAAACCGCCCTCCGGTTCGGGACGGTAAATAATATTGTAACGCTGCGTGGCGATTTTCTTGGCTGCCATTGGCGTCAGGATAGCATAAAAAACGAGGCGGGGGAAGGCGGCGATGGCGGAGCCGAGGATACGAAGAACTGAAAATGATTGAGGTCCGACCCATCGAAGTCCGACTTCCCGGGCTTCTTCGAAGTCGGACTTCCTCCCCCGGGGGAGACGACCTCCCCTGGCAAGGACGCTTCGGAATGGTTGAGGTCGGACCTCCTGGGCTGCAACGGGCCAATGTGAGGAGGTCCGACCTCCCCTAAAGACCAGCCCCTCCTGCCCGGCCTCGGAATAAGACCCTGAAGGCCACTGCAAACCGATGACGGAATTTGAACATGACAAGTCCTCCGCCGCCGAATGAAAAGAGGCCGAGCAGGAGGGACTGCCATGGGAAAACCCAGTAGGTCAACGAGGTGAGGATGGGGTCAGAGCCGGGGACGGTGAGAACTGCTTGGGCGGAATAGCGGCCGAAGGCGAGCTGGCGCTCAATGGCACGCGGTAACAACGGAAGGTCGCGCCCTTCAATCGTGAGTGGGATCTGCCGGATCTTCCCCGGCAGCACGGTCGTCGGGCCTTGCGCAAGCGTTGCCACTTCGCCACCGAGTGCATTTCTGATGGTGAGTGTTGCTTCGGGGCGCACATGCGTACTTCGTGTATTTTGTACACGAAGTAGAAGTTCCCCCGGCGAACCATCCAGTACATCCACGGAGACGGCGGGATCCGCCGCAAATGCGGAGAGCGGGGCGCGGAAGAGCGACGCGATGCGGCTCGCCACACCAGAGAGCACGGGTGATCTGTTCTCCACGGCGAACTCCTCCACCGCAATCTCCCCTCCCCCTTCGCCATCAACGCCGAAGATTGGGATATCTAAGAGGAAGAGCACCGAGACGCGTGGAATCACGCGTACAGGCTGTTCGTTGAAATAAAATTCTGGAAGCTGCGGATCGATCCAGAGTGCGACGTACTTGCCGCCGGGTTCTGCATCTCCCGGGACGGTGACGGTAAAGGGAATTTCGCGCACCTCGCCGGGAGCGAGGATCATGTCCTGCTCGCTCAATGCAAACCAATGCGTCGCATCAAACGACGCATCGCTTTCGCTCACCGCTGATTCACGCTGATCTATACGCTGATTGACGCCGATGGGCCCAATCGAGGTCGCACCTCCTGCTGGAGGAACGACCTCCTTCTCCTCCGCCTCCGCTTCGGAGAAGACCACACCTCCTTCTTCATCGGAGGCGTCCCAGCGGACGAGGGATAATCGTACCGGAAGTGCGTTTCCTGTAGGATTTCCTACTTGAATCTTGCTTTCCCAAACTTCATTTCGAGATAACGACTCATAGAACACTTCCGGTCCGACACGGATGGTGGCGCCGGTCTGCGCGGACGCAGAACCAGCCACCATCAGGAGACTGATAGAGATTAATAGGGATTTGTAGAGATTCGTCGTCACAATACGTCTCTATGAGTTTCAATAAGTCTCTATACGTCTCATGCACTAGTATTGTGGGGTTGCGATGAAGATGAGGGTGGTGGAGTAGTCGCCGGCGGCGTCGGCGCCGGGGTTCGCGGAGACCTTGTACGTCACCACCGTGTCGTCGGCAGTAACCGGTGCGGTATCGTCACCCACCAGGTCCCCGGGGCCGGTCGTCAAAAATTCCGCCCAGCACTTGCTATCGCCGCCGCAGGATCCCGCGTTCACGAACCGGTCTGCCGTACCGCCCGCAAGCGTCGCGTCATCCGTGTTGTACCCAAACCCGCATTCACTGTTCGCCGGACAGTTCCCGTTCCAGTTTGTCGGCGCCGCGTTCGTCCCCGTCCACATCGGGATCGTATCCCCTCCTACAAGGCCCGTCAGTAGTTGCGTCGCCCAGAGGGTGAGCCGGTAGCCGTTGCTGGCGCCCGTGGTAACCGTCGCCGTCGTGGTGAGCGTCGCACTGGTCCAGCTGTTCGCGTTGCCCAGTGTTCCCAGGTCCACCGCAAGCGCATCCAGCGAGAAGGTAAAGGCAACTGCCATATCCGCAAGGAATGTGCCGCTCACCGGAGGATCGTTTGCGGCTCCAGGGTGTGCGTTTTCTGTTGCAATTGCACCGCTTCGCCACCAGTCATCATCAATCACCTCATCCTCGCCCGACCCGCTGTTCAGCGAGGACGTCACGTAGTTCGTGCCGTACTCAGTGAAATAGTTGTATGCGAGACAACAGGTTTGCGCCTCAATCACAAGGTTATAGATATAGAAGGTATTGCCGCCGCTGGTTTCCGCCCGTTCCCGAAGGCGAATGGCTCCCGCACTGTTGGGTTGCGGAATATGTCCACCTGCAGCCGTTCCTGTTCGCTGTGTGGTAGCCGCCGATCCCCAGTTGGCGCCGTCGTGCCGGAAAATCGTGGATGCGGGAGATCCTGTGTTTTCCGAAATAATCACATCGCCGTTTACTGAATCGTCTTGCGTCGTATCAATGTCTGCGCCCCCACCAGTGATGTGCACACTCAGATACCAATCTACGTTGAGCGTACCTCCCGCAATGGTGTTCCCGTTACCATTGACATCGCAGTTAAGCGCAGTGAGCGTTCCCGCCTGCAGCGCCATGTTCGAGAGCGAACACTCCTGCATGATTCGCTCTGCTCCCGCGTCGTTCTGAAACTCCCAGCTACCTGCGCCACCGATCCGGTTGATATCCGTGTACTGGGTCGCCCCTCCTCCACCGCCCTGCACCTGCAGCGCCTCGCCCGCATCCACGGTGACTCCCCTGCCCGCGCCGGTCTCAACCCGCACCGTGACCTGCCGCGGCGATCCGCCCAATGCGGTGCCATCAAAGTCCGTGTCGTAATCCCAGTACTCCGTCGCGGGCGTGTGGTAGTCGCCGTAGATAAAGAGCTTGCCGTT
This sequence comes from Elusimicrobia bacterium RIFCSPLOWO2_01_FULL_54_10, assembly GCA_001799975.1. Classification (GTDB taxonomy): domain Bacteria; phylum Elusimicrobiota; class Elusimicrobia; order 2-02-FULL-39-32; family 2-02-FULL-39-32; genus 2-01-FULL-60-11. The sequence goes on from MGUQ01000081.1 coordinate 9,064, forward strand.
GTCCCCTGTGCCGTCCGCCGCTTCGTCGTGGTCGCGGGAATGCAACGACCCTGCCGTCTCCACATCAATTGTCGAGGCGGTCGAATTCCACATCACCAGATCTGTCGAACCATTGATATCCAGCGTCGCGTACACATCCCCGCCCGCACTGGACGTATTC
>MGUQ01000082.1:0-5325 GCA_001799975.1 Elusimicrobia bacterium RIFCSPLOWO2_01_FULL_54_10
CGCGAGCATGATGGAATAGCTGGTGGCGTCGGCTGTGGTGTAGACCACAAAAAATTTCTGGTCAGCAAGAACTCCGGTCTTGGAGGAACGGACCGCGGCGGGAAGACCCACCACTGTGGCTGTGCCCGCTGAAATCGTCAACGCGTGGGCTTTGTCCTTAAGCGTCGCCATCGACAGTGCAATGACAGCCAGTGTGGCCATAACGCGACCCGAGGTCTTCGTGAAGTTGACGGCAGTATTCAGCAATGATTGCATTTTTGAGTCCTCCGATTTGATTTTATTAAAGTGGAATGAAGTCCGGTGCGAAAAAGAAAAAGCACCGCTGTCCTGTGACAACGATGTTGAAGCCGACTGTGAACTTATCGAGGTTTCTTTATTTTTTATCAAAAATCTGATGCTGCCAAAAGCCGCATGGCTGGCAAGAATCAAATTTCGGATGGATGAGAAGAGTCGCGGGAATGATGGCGCTGTTGACTCGATTATGGGTATAAGTTCTCCGCACTTTCTTCTTTATCGTCTCCTAATTTTTTCCTGCGAGCATAATACAATGCGTTAAATTTACCATAACAATATTTTATTGTCAATACCCTTTTAATCTTTTTTTCTCCGTCGAAAAACAACCTCGCGGATTGACAGGAAGGCCTCATTAATGTAAATTGTGCGTAGGGAAAAATCATGAGCGAAATCCTTTCTTTGTCATCTAATAAGGAAACCGGCGCCCAGCATCAAGCCGAGTCTCCGGGGCCCGCGGACTGGGGATCTCCCATTCCGGACGGCTACGGAGAAACCTGCGCGGTCCTGATGCCCCGCGATCCGGAATGGATGTTCATTTATTGGGAAATAAGCGAAAGCACCGCGCGGGAGCTGAAAGCCAGGCATGGAAATGATGTTTTTACCGCATGCGCGCCCATCCTCCGGCAAATGCGCAATGGGCATCATTATTCTGATGTTGCCGTTTCCCTGGACGCCAGGAATTGGTATTTGAAGGCCGAAGGCGAGGGGTTCACCTGGCATGTGGAACTAGGCCTCAAGCGTCCAAACGGCGAATTTATCCTCATAGTCCGTTCCAACAATGTTACCCTGCCCCGGGGGCGGGTGTCAAGCAAAAATGACGAGCGCTGGGCCCGGCTTCATGCCAGCACAGAAGAGTTACTGGCCCTCTCCGGGGGGGGAACCAAGGGCGCAGGGTCGCTTGAAATAGCCAGAAGGCTGGCCGAGCGCTGGGATGTTCTGGTGCAGGCATCCTCAAGGCTGGGTTCCGGCGGCGTGTCTTCTTCTCTTATTTCAGCGCTCCGCAAAACCTAAGACAGAAACCTTACAGATATGAGCGGCAACAAAGGCCTATGGTGTTTGGTGCTCCACGCACATCTTCCTTATATACGGCATCCCGAACACGATGATTTTCTGGAGGAAGACTGGTTTTTTGAGGCGGTCACGGAAACTTACATCCCCATTCTCCTGTTTTCCGAACGGCTTCTAAAGGAAGGGGTGCGCTTCCGCTATACCATCAACCTCTCGCCTCCCCTGTGCGGCATGATGAAAGACCCTCTGCTCCAAAGCCGCTACAAGCGCCATCTCGGCAAGATGATTGATCTGGCCGAAAAAGAGGCGGCTCGCGCCCAACCCGCATTTCATCCAGTGGCAAAGATGTACGAAGGCAAACTTAAGGCCTGCCGCAATCTGTTTGAGCGGTGCGGGGGAAACCTGCTTTCCGTTTTCAAAGACCTGCAAGATGCAGGCGCCATTGAAATCATCACCTGCTGCGCCACACACGGCTATCTGCCGCTCATGACCGACGATCGGGCCCGAGCGGCCCAGGTACGCGCGGCCGTGGCTGACTATGAAGAAACTTTCGGCCGAAAGCCGCGGGGCATCTGGCTGGCAGAGTGCGCATACTCCCCCGGAGTGGACGCCATTTTGAGAAAGGAAGGCATCCGGTTCTTCTTTCTGGACACCCACGGCATCCTCTACGGCGAGCCGCGCCCCAAATACGGCGTGTTTGCCCCCGTGATCACGCCTGCGGGAACGGCCGCCTTTGCCCGTGACATGGAAACGGCTCACCAGGTGTGGAGCGCGGAACAAGGATATCCGGGAGACGCCCGCTACAGGGAGTTTTACCGGGATTTGGGATATGATCTGGGTTATGATGAAGTAAAACCCTATCTGCACAGCGACGGCGTGAGGCGCAACATCGGCATGAAATATTTCCGCATCACGGGGAAAACGCCTATGGACCAAAAAGAGCCCTATAATCCGGACTGGGCCCGGGACGCGGCGGGCGAGCACGCGGGAAATTTTGTGTTCAACCGCACGCAGCAGGTTCAGCATCTGGCCGGGCTCATGGACCGCCAGCCTTTGGTGGTGTCCATGTACGACGCCGAGCTTTTCGGGCACTGGTGGTACGAAGGCCCGGATTTCCTCGAGTATATTTTCAAAAAAATCCATTATGACCAGAATGTTTTTGACTGTATCACCCCCGTCGAATATTTGGACCGCTATCCGACCAACCAGATGATTGAGCCCTGCGCGTCGTCCTGGGGAGACAAGGGCTATTATGAAGTGTGGCTGAACGGCGCCAATGACTGGGTATACCGCCACCTCCATAAGATCACGGACAAAATGATCCACCTGGCTGAAAGGGAAAAAAACGCCCAGGGCACCCGCCTGCGGGCGCTCAACCAGATGGCCCGCGAAGTGCTGCTGGCCCAAGCGTCCGACTGGGCATTCCTGATGACGGCGGGCTCCGCAACCCAATATTCGTGCAAGCGCACCAAAGACCATGTCCACAGATTTCTAACCTTGGAAAGGGAATTTTTGTCCGGAAGCCTGAACGAAAGCTTCCTCCACGAATGCGAGTGGAAGGACAATATATTCCCGAACATCAACTACAGGATATTTACGCATGAAGGAGTGTTGTCATGAAGAAAGCGCAAGTTGCAGAGAAAAAAGTGCCGCAGAAAAAAGCAAAGGAGTATGTGATAATCGATCATCCCAGCTCCGGTGAAATTTTAACAGCATCCCACTATGCGGTGCGCATCGGCGCCAGCAGTGAGGGATCGGCTGTTTCCATTGACGGCTCTGCCTGGGTGGATTGCCGGCCCGCCAACGGTTATTTTTGGTTCGACTGGACTGAAATCACCCCCGGGGCCCATGCCCTGACAGCCCGCATCCTCAGCGCAGACGGAAAAATCAAGAAAAGCAAAGTTGTAAAGTGCTCCAAGGCATGACGACGGGCGAACTCCGGGGAAAATTTCTCCGGTATTTCGAGCGGAACGGCCACGCGGTTGTTCCCTCCGATTCCCTGGTGCCTTCGGGGGATCCCACACTGCTGTTCACTTCCGCAGGCATGGTGCAGTTCAAGAAACATTTCCTGGGGCAGATCAAGCTGGACTATAAACGCGCGGCCTCCTGCCAAAAATGCCTGCGCACCTCCGACATCGACCGCGTGGGCATGACCGCGCGGCACCTCACTTTTTTTGAGATGCTGGGGAACTTTTCGTTCGGCGACTATTTCAAAAAAGACGCTGTCGCATGGGGCTGGGAGTTTCTCACGAAAGATGCGGGCCTGGACCCCGGCCTGCTGATCCCCACCGTCTACAAAGACGATGACGAAGCTCATGACTTGTGGAAAAAAATCCTGCCCGAATCCAGGATTGTGCGCCTGGGGGAAGATTCTAATTTCTGGAACATGGGGCCCACCGGCCCCTGCGGGCCGTGTTCGGAAATCCTGTACGACCGCGGGGAAGCCTATTCCAAAGATCACAAGTGCCCGGGCCCGGGCTGCGACTGCGACCGCTACATGGAAGTGTGGAATTTGGTGTTCACGCAGTTCAACCGCCGGCCCGACGGCAAGCTGGAACCCCTGCCGCGCAAAAACATCGATACGGGAATGGGCCTGGAGCGGCTGTCCATGGTGGTGAACGGCAAAGAATCTGCCTTTGAGACGGACCTGTTCCAGGACATTATCTCTGAAATCAAGGCCGAATTCGGCAGCCAGGCGTCCGACAAAACCGTTCGCGTCATTTCAGACCACATCCGCGCAAGCACCTTTCTGATTTCAGACGGCATTCTTCCCTCCAACGACGGCCGGGGCTATATTTTGCGCCGGCTCCTGCGCCGGGCCCTGCGCGAAGGATGGACGCTCGGAAGCCGCGAACCGTTCCTGTTCGAGCTGGCGAGCATTGTGGCGCGCGGCATGGAAAAAGCGTATCCTGAGCTGGCTGAGCGGATTGAGAACATCCAGTCCATCATCAAGACCGAAGAAGAAAACGCCCTCTCCACCATCGATGCCGGCACGCGGACTCTGGAAAACGAAATCAAAAAAGTGACGGGCAAGACCCAGCTGAGCGCGTTGGGAGACGTGAAACTGCCCGGTGAAAAAGTTTTCACGATCTACGACACCTACGGCCTCGGGAAAGAAATTCAGGCTGAAATTGTGCGCGACTGGGGCGGCAAACTGGTTTATTCCGAAGAAGATTATGACAAAGCGCGGGAAAAGGCCGTGGCCACGGCGCGCAAGGGCTGGAAAGGATCCGGCGAGCAGGACGCAACCGCCTATGCCGCAATACACAAGAAGATCGGAAACATCATTTTCAAAGCTTATGATGCCCTGGAACTTATCACCACTGTTTTGGTATTGCTCAAAGGCGGGAAAGAAGTCCCATCCCTTGCTCAGGGAGAAACGGGAGAAGTGATTCTGGCCGAAACTCCGTTTTACGCCGAGAGCGGCGGGCAGGTGGGGGACAAAGGCGTTATCGAATCCGGCAGCGCGGCCGCACAAGTGCTGGACACCCAAAAGCCTTACGAAGGACTCATCTCCCACCCGGTAAAAATTCTGAAAGGAACGCTGAAAGCCGGAGACAAGGTCGCGGCCAGGGTGGACGCGATCTTAAGAAAACACACCATGCGCCACCACACGGCCACCCATTTGCTCCATGCGGCATTGAGGCACATTTTGGGCGCGCAGGTGACGCAGGCAGGCTCTCTCGTTTCGCCCGAAAAACTGAGGTTTGATTTCACGTTCCCCCGGGCGCTGGAACCCAAGGAAACCGCCGCCATCGAAGCTCAAGTGAATGCCGCCGTGCTGGAAAATATTCCCCGCAAGCGCACGGAAGAGCCGCTGGAGCAGGCCCGCAAGCTGGGCGCGCTGGCTTTTTTCGGAGAAAAATACGGCGCCAAAGTGTTTGTGGTGGGCTACGGAAACGCCTCCACGGAAGTCTGCGGCGGCACGCATTGCAATGCCACGGGGGACATCGGGCTTTTTAAAATCACATCGCAGGGCTCCGTGGGCTCCGGCGTGCGCCGGATCGAGGCTGTGGCCGGGCA
>MGUQ01000082.1:5338-11534 GCA_001799975.1 Elusimicrobia bacterium RIFCSPLOWO2_01_FULL_54_10
CAGGAGAAAATCAAATCCCTGGAAAAGGAAGTCCGCGGCGCCAAAAAGCAGGGCGGCGGCGCCAATCTCACGGAATTGCTGGCAGGGGCTGTGACGCTCCCTTCCGCCAAAAACGGCGGCGTCAAAGTGGTGGCCGCTCAGATTGAGGCCGGGGACGCAGACGCCTTGCGGGAAGCGGCAGACCATGTGCGCGACAAGCTGGGCAACGGGATTGTGATTTTGGCGAGTTCAGCAGACGACAAAACTTCATTTGTGGTGACTTTAACGCCCGCACTGAAAGATGCGGGGTTTCACGCCGGAAAAATCGCCAAGGCGTTGGCCGAAAAGTTGGGGGGCAGCGGCGGCGGACGCGACCTGTTTGCCCAGGGCGGCGGCAAGGCCGTATCTAACCTCAAAGAAATCCTGGAAACCTTCTCCAAAGAACTCAAACCCTAATTCCTACACTGGCTGACATAATTCCGTCCGCCAATTTTGCGGCGAAGTTTCTATGCTTATGATGGATCGCTTGACAAGTGATCGATGAGGAGTTAAATTGAGGAGATGAAAATGGATAAAGACGTTAAGGAACTTTTTAAGTTGGAAATCCAAATCAAGCGAGGGCTGAAGCGGATGCTCGATGAGCAGAAGCGAATGATGGAGGATCACAAGAGGTGGCTCCGCCAGCACGATGTTCGGCTGGACGAGCACTGGAAACACATCCGAAGACCCTCTGCTTAATCAGCCAAATCTAGCGAAAATGGGTGTCCCCATGAGGATTCGAACCTCAATCTAGAGCTCCGGAGGCTCTCGCTCTATCCGTTGAACTATGGGGACTTGAGGGTTATTTTACCACTAAATAAGATAAAATGAGCGTATGGACCCGCGCAAGTCATTCCGGGACATTCTTAAAAAAACGGCGGTGTTGAAAGTCCCCAAACATCGCATCTCCACTTTTGGCTTCACCAAAATCCGCTACTTCTTTGTCTCCCAAGTGCCTGCTTTCCCCGACCGCACGCGCCTGCGGGAAGGTTTTGTGGTGGCGGAAAGCCCCAAGCTCATCACGCCCGACGTCTTCAAGAACCGATTTGAAGGGTTTGGTTCTGAATCCGAGGAATTCGGACAGTGGCTTTCAGATCATTACGGGGAGTCGTTCCGCGGCCTTCAATACAGGTTTAAAAACGACCTCACAAGCGGCAAAGTCGAATTCCTGCCCGTGAAAGCCCTGTGCGACAATATCGCCAAGAATTTGTCCAAGGAAGGATGGGAGCAGTCGGCGCTGATCCGCGGCCCCGACGCGGGCTGGCAGGTGGGGCTCATGAAATTTATCGCCGACGAATGCATGCGCTCGTTCGCGGACAACCTGCGCGAGCTGGACGAGCACGGCTATTTTGAGGCGCCGCAAGACGCGGAAAATCACAAGCGGAAGGAAATTGAAGGGCTTTTCAGCAAGGCGAGAGCAAACCCGGATGTTTTGTCGGTTCTGGGCAGCCGCCTGAAACAGTCGGGGCTTTTCCCGGAATACGAAGACAGGTTCTTTAAACTGGTCCAGCGCTAAGCGTCGAGTTCGTAGTAGTCCAATCCGGAGTGGTCCAACACTTCTTCTCCCATCAAAATCCTGAGCGTATTCTGAAGTTTTAAGTGCTGGATGAAAAGATCGTGTTCCGGCTTCAAATCCGGCCGGGCCATGGGCGATTTAAAATAGAACGAAAGCCACTCCTGAATCCCGGACAATCCCGCCCGTTTCGCCAAATCCAGAAATAAAACCAGGTCCAGAACCACAGGAGCCGCCAAAATGGAATCCCGGCAGAGAAAATTCACCTTGATTTGCATGGGCAGGCCGCACCAGCCGAAAATGTCGATGTTGTCCCAGCCTTCCTTGGCGTCGCCGCGCGGGGGATAATATTCAATGCGGATTTTGTGATATATATTTTTGTAGAGCTCCGGATAAAGCTTTCCGTCCAGAATGCTGTCCAAAACAGAGGCCTTGCTCACTTCTTTGGATTTGAAAGAGCCGGGATCATCCAACACTTCTCCGTCGCGGTTTCCCAAAATATTTGTGGAAAACCAGCCGTGGAGCCCCAGCATGCGTGCGGCCAAGCCCGGGGCCAGAATGGTTTTCATGAGCGTCTGTCCGGTTTTGAAATCTTTGCCCGCGATGGGCACGGAATTTTTGCGCGCAAGCTCCTGCATGGCGGGCACATCCACAGACAAGTTGGGGGCGCCGTTGGCGTAAGGCGTGCCGGTCTGCAACGCGGCATAAGCGTAAATCATGGACGGGGGAATGTCTTTGGAGCTGGATTTCAAACCGGCCTCAAGCGAGGCCAGGGTTTCGTGGACTTTTGTGGGCTGGGAATAGACTTCCGTGGAGCCGCACCAGACCATCACGGTCCGTTTGAGCCCATTTTTTTTCTTGAAATTTTCGATGTCTTGAATAAGCTGCTCCGCCAGGTGCATCTTGCTCTTGGCGCCCTTCACATTGGGGCCGCTCAATTTTTTGACGAATTCCTTCTGGAAAACTGCGGACATGGGTTTGATTCTGGAGAGTTCAGGTTTCACGGGTTTCAAGGTTTCTGGAGGCAAAACTCCCGCTTTAAGCGCGGTTTCGTAGCTGTTGTCACGGAAAATGTCCCAGCCTCCAAAAACGAGGTCTTTCAAGCCTGCCAGGGGGACAAACTGTTTGATCAAGGGAAACCGGGGTTCTGTCCTTTTGCCCAGGCGGATGCGCTGCATCTGAGTGATGGAGCCATACGGCTTGGCCAGACCCTTTTTCATGAGCTGAACGCCCGCCACGAAAGTGGTGGCCACCGCTCCCATGCCCGGCAGCAAGACGCCCAGGGGGCCGCGCGCCCCGGAAATCTTTCTGGCCAACTCCGGATAATGTGAAGACTGATCGCTCATGCGGATTTCTCCTTCAAGTGCAAGACGATAAGAATCAGAAAATATAGGGGAGCGCCAACGGCTCCCATAATGAGAAACCAGTGAATTTTACCAAAAAACGAGAGGATAATGACCAGGTAGATGAAGTCCCGGCGAGCCAGAAAATCCAGAAAGCGGCTGGTTTGAGAATCCTTGGCGACTGATGTAAAGAGAGGGCCTGAGTCTCTTTTGTTGCGCATCGCGGTCCAATAGACCCAAACCGCCGACGCGATCGTTCCGCAAACAGCCAGCCAGCCCAGCATCACATAATCAGAGAAAAAATCATATGTCCGGAAGAAATTTAAAAATGTATTGGATTCCCGGTGCATGCGCACAGCGATGCAGGCAAAGACCGCGGAATGCACGACATTATCGCCAAAGAAATCCAGGATGCCGCCGAAACGCGATTCTTTGAACTTGAGCCGCGCGATCTCACCGTCGCAGCCGTCCAAAACCGAGTGGAGCCAGAACAAAAGCGCGCCCATCACATCATACGCAACACTGCCTTTCAAAAATAAAAGCGCGCCTAAAACGCCCAAGGCCGAACTGAAGAGGGTCATCTGATTTGGCGTGACAGGAGTATTCACGAGCAAGCGCGTGACGGACAAAGAAATCTTGCGCTCCAAATGTTTGGACATGAAGCCTTCCGCGTCTTTGACGAGGCCCTGAAGGAGCCATTTCTCCACCCGGGGAATGTCGGCGGCGCTTTTCACCTCCATCCAGTCCTTGTGGGAAAGCTCAACATTGCCCGCAAGCTTTTTCCAGCCATCCGTTGTATAAAGGCGTCCGGTGAAGGGGGGAATCTTGGTGAATCCGGCCTTGCGCGCGCCTTTCTCGTGGCGCTCCTCGAGAGTGAGCCCCAAAATTTTCATGAGCAGGCCATTTCCGCGCCGCCTTTGGCGCTGGATGCTTTGGATTTTTCGATGAGTTCCAGGCAGGCCCGGGCCTTGTCAAAATTTCTTCCCGCAAGGGAAGCGTCTGAAATCTCCGAGAGAAATTCATCGATGACAAAATTGAACCAGTCCGGGTGGTGGGAGCCCGCGGAGAGCGCCGCCTCGAAAGCGAACGTCTGGGGCGAGGCGGGGCCAATGTCCAGAATGAGCTTGTCGTCCTCCATGAGGATGCGCCCTTCCGTGCCCTCAAGAAGGCCTGAATTTTTTCTCACGCGCGAAGCCCAGGTGAGAAAAATTTCCGCGCTCCGCGGGCCGCCGTCTGATTCCAGAGTCACGGACACTTTGGCGGTGTCTTCCACGGGGAGGCTTTCGTACTGCCTGTTTTCCAGCGTGGCTGAAACTTTTGCCGGGCGACCTTGAAGCCATTCCAAGGCGAGATAAAACGCATGCCAACCGTGGTCCACCAAAATGCCGCCGCCGGACATTTCGGGATTGAGCCGCCAGTTTTCCTTTTCAGTGGTGACGGAAGGGCCGCTCCGGAGCACGTACCAATCCAGGCGCTTCACCCGTCCCACCGCGCCTTCACGAACAAGGTGCGAGATCTTGCGGCAGATGGGAGCAAATTTCCAGTTGTGCACAGTCATGAGGATTTTGCCGGATTTTTTGCGCAAAGCATCCAGCTCAAAAATTTCCTGGGGTTTTAACACAAGGGGCTTTTCGCATAAAACATGGAGCCCGGCGCTCAAAGCGGCTTTGGCCAGAGCAAAATGAGTGTGGGGCGGCGTGGCGATATCAACAAAGTCCAGCAAGGAACGGTCGCGACCGTTCCTTACAAGGCATTCATCAAAGCTCTCGAAGGTAACCGCTCCTGGCACTGATTTTTTGAAGATCGAGATCCTTTCTTTCGAAGAATCAACCCCGGCGGCAATTTGAAAATCCTTTCTGTCTTTCCAGGCGGGGAGGTGGCCTTCAAGGGCGACATTCCCGAGACCCACAATGGCGCCGCGGAGCATGGGAAGTCTAAACTTTGGAGAAAACTTCGTCCAGGATGTCCGCGCCTTCCATGGCCACTTTTCCCGGGATGGTGAGAGGCGGGCTGATGCGGATGCGGGGCGAATAGGCCATGGAGAGCAGGCCGCGCTTCAAACACTCCTGAAAAATCTTGTGCGCCGCGGCTTTGTCCATCGGCTCCTTGGTCTTTTTGTTTTTCACCAGTTCAATGCCGATCATGAGGCCCCGGCCGCGGACTTCGCCCACAAATTCATATTTGTTCTCGAATTCCTTCAAGCGGCGCAGGAGAGCGGCTCCCACGGTGCGGGAATTTTCCACAACCTTTTCCCTAAGTATGATTTCCAACGCCGCCAGGCCCGCCGCCGATCCCAACGGATTGCCGCCGTAAGACGACGAGCTGCCCGAAGGGTTGCCGAAAGGTTTGGTGTCTGTGAGTTCTTTTGAAGCCACCACGCCGCTTAACGGGAACCCGCCGCCGATGCCCTTGCCGATAGTGAGGATGTCGGGCTTGAGCCCGTCGTGCTCAAAGCCCCACATGAGGCCCGTGCGGCCAAAGCCTGTCTGCATTTCGTCCGAAATTAAAAGCGCGCCGAATTCTTTGGCGATGGACTGGATGGCTGGCAAAAATTCCGGCGGGGGAATGACATTGCCCGCGGTGCCCTGAACGGGCTCAACAATGATAGCGGCAATTCTCTGCTGACTCTGCGCTTTGACGGTGTCGCGCATATGGTCCGCGCAGGCGATGCCGCAAGAAGGATATTTCAGCTTCAACGGGCAGCGATAGCAATAAGCGAAAGGCACAGAATAAAGGCCCGGCATGAAAGGCCCCAGGTCTTTTTTGAAATCGTCACCCAGAAGCCCCAGGACGCCGCCGGTTTTGCCGTGAAAGCCGCCCCAGAAGCCCACAAATTCAAATTTTTTAGTGACACTCTTGGCCAGGCGGAAAGCTGCTTCCACGGCCTCGGCTCCGCCGGAAAAAAGCTGAACGCGATTCAAATGTTTGGGCAGAAGCGAAGTAAGGAGTTTTAAAAAATCCTTGCGGACTTTGGTGGTGAAGCTGGAAAAAGTGATCTTGGCGGCCTGGGCCTGAATGGCCTTCACATAATGCGGATGACAGTGACCCACGCTGCCCACGCCGATGCCCGCCACAAAATCGATGTAGCGGTTGCCGTCTTCGTCAAAAACATGGGCGTTGCGCCCCTTGGCCAGAGCCAGTTTGGAATAAAGTCCGATGCCCTGGCTGCCCGCCGAGATGTATTTCTGTTCTTCGTTGAAAAGTGCCAGGGATTTTTTGCCGGGGATGCGCTTGGCCATGAGGTTCAAACCTTGACGAGAACTTGGGAGGCCAGGTAATCCGCGATCACGGAAGACGCTTCGTCGCGGAACAGGGCGAAGGA
>MGUQ01000082.1:11571-16743 GCA_001799975.1 Elusimicrobia bacterium RIFCSPLOWO2_01_FULL_54_10
TGGCGTCGCCGCCGTAGATTTCCAGGCCGAGCGCCTGCGCGGCAGCCTGGACGATTTTTTTGAGTGAGGACTCGGAAAATTTGTACTTTTTCAAGTCCTGATTTTTGTGATAGAACCAGTTGAACCAGCCCGTTCCCACGCCGTAAAATTTTATGAGGTCGCCGTCTACATGCGCCTGAATGCAGGCCTGGGCGATGCCGCGCTTGGAAAAATTTTCAAAAGCGCCTTCGACCTCTGCAAAATTTTTGGCTGAAAAAACATCGCCCTTCTGCGTATTGTGCACATCTCCGCGCTTGATCCAGGCCCGGGTGAAAGTCGCAGGAGGTTTCTGGGAGGTGGGATGAAGATCCGTGGGAGGCATGGGAACCTTGGCTTGTTTCAAGAGGGGAATCATGCGGAAGCGATAAGTATTGAGCGCGGCTTCCGGCGCGTTCACGATTTTGAGGCCGTCCCTGGCCTGGGAGGCGACCAAGTCCAAAATGTTTTCGCGCTCGCACATCATGAACACCAGGTGAGGAGCGCCGGAGCCCGCAAAATCTCCGCGCGATATCTCATCGGGCGCTTTGAGTTCAACTTCAATTCCCTTGCCGCGCAGGCGCTCGGCCGTGCGCTCCAAAATGAGCGCGTCGTCGCTCTCGCGGTCGGGTGAGTGCTGGATTTCCCTGTAAATTCCCAGAAGTTTAAAGTTCAAGTTTTCGATCCTTTGAGCAGGCGCTCTGCGGCTTCAAGATCTTTGGGCACGTCCACATCCAAAACATCATTCAGGACGATGCCGCGAGCCGGCGTGCCGTTGCTGACGAGCCATTTCAAAAAAAATCTTAACGATGCCATGTCATCATCCGGGCGCTTTTCAAAAATGGAACCGGGAACATTATAAAAACCAGCGGTGGCGAATTTGCCGGTTGAAGCGCCCACTTCGGAAATTTTTCCTGTTTTCTCGTCCATCGCCACCCACAAGGGTTTTTCATCGTCCACGAACGAAGTCACCCCGAGCGCGATGCCGTCTTGCGGGACTTGGTCGACCATCTTTCGCGTTTCGTGGGGAAGGCAAAAAGCGTCCACGGTCGTTATGAGGTGCCGTCCCGGTCCCAGAAGGCGGCCCACAAGCCAAAAACTTTCAAATGAGGATGGGGTAGATTTTATCAAAATATTTAGCTCGAGTCCCGGGAAATTCCTGCGCGCCCAGTCGGCGCAGTCGGCTTCCTGTTCATTGAAAATGATTGCCGCTTTGAGGATTCCAGCAGCTTCAAGATTGCGCAGCGCATGGCCAATCAAGGGGAATCCTGCCACAGGAAGCATGGGCTTGTGCGTTTGAATGCCGCTCTTTTTAAATCGAGAGCCTTCGCCCGCCGCGATGATGCCCGCAGAAAAGGTCTGGTTCAAAGAAGAATTTTCTCCAGTTCCATGACGGATGCAATCACCTTGTCGCCGGGACAGCAGGGCGGATCTTTGCGGTAGTTTTTACCGACCACCCAAATGTGCCGCATGCCCATTCCCTTGGCTCCGCGCATGTCGCGCTTCATGGAATCTCCAACGAAAACGCTCTCTTCCGGCCTCACGCCCAGCTTGTTCAAAACATAAAAAAAAATGTCCGGGCTTGGCTTGATGCTGCCCACGCGGGCTGAATCCGCCACGGCCCCGAACAAGGGATGATAGCCCTCGCCTTTCAAAATCTCGGGCAGGTTTCCATAGAAATTGGAAACAATCCCGAGCTTGTATTTTTTCTTGAGCCGCTGAAGTAAAGGCTTGTTGCGCTTTAAGTGAGCGCGGGAGTTCTTCAGATAGGCCCGGGCCACGGCTTCCACGGCCTGGGGGGTCATTTGTCGGGCTTTTTTGAGGAGAAGCGCAACCTGCATGCGGATGGTGCGGTCATAGGAAACGGTTTTCAAAGTCCGTTCGGTGAGCGTGTCGTCCGCGTGATAGAAAAGCGGATTGAATTCTTTTTCACTCCACTTGTACCCCAGGCGGCGGTAAATGGGTAAAAACTGCTGGCGCCAGGTGAGCCCGTCGGCGTCCAGAGTGCCGCCGAAATCAAACAGGACCGCTTTAACGTCGCTGAAGGACTTGTCCATAGAGTTCCTCATACTGCTTGACCATGGTTTCCATGCTGAATTTTTCTTTGATTTTCTTTTGAGCCGCTGATGCCAGCTTGCTTCTCAAGTCGGGGCTTTCGGCCAGACGAAGCATGGCTTGAGCGCAGGCTTGCGGGCTTTCAGGCGGAAAAAGCAGGCCTTCCTTCCCATCTTCGATCAAATCGGTCACTCCGCCCACTCGGGATGCGGCTATCGATTTGCCGTACGCCATGGCTTCCATCACCACATTGGGCATGCCTTCCCAGCGGCTGGAAAGGACGAAAATGTCACAGGCCCCAAAAAAATCTGCGGATTTTATCACGCCTGCAAATTTTACCTTCTCCTTGATGCCGAGCCGCCGCGCCAGATTTTCAAGAGAAGATCTTTCCGGGCCTTCGCCCGCAATCGTGAAGCGGCAGTCGGGATTTTTTTGCAGGACAAGCTTGGCTGCTTCAAGAAAAATATCAAACCCTTTTTGAGCATGCAGCCGGCCCATGGCGCCGAAACGCAGCCCGTCCGGCTTGCCGGTGGAGGAACTTTGCTGAGGAGACGCTGCCCGGATGCCGTTAAAAATCACTTTTATTTTTTCCTGAGGAATTCCGATGTCTTGAACGGCAAAATCTCTCATGGGCGTGCAGTTGACGGTCACGGCATCGGCTTTGGCCTGCGTCCATTTTTCTGCCCACAGGTGATAGGCCTTCTCTTTTTCAATCACGCGGAGACTGGAGATGACCGGAAAATTCCCCGCACTTCTGGCAGCGCACCTGCCGGCCACATTGGCGCGGGTGAGCCAGGTATGGATGACATCAGGAGAAATTTTGCGAATGACATTTTTAAGCCGGACATGCAGGGGGAACATGTCCAGCAAGCCGGGCAGAAATGAATCCGGGCTGTTCAGAACTCTAAAAGCCACGCCTTCGCGAGTCAACGCCTGTGCCGTGGCTCCGCCGGACTTAAGCGCAATCACGGAATTTTCAAACCGCGTTTTATCCAGTCCGCGGCAGAGCTCCAGCAGCATTTTTTCAGTGCCGCCCACGCCCAAACTGGGGATGATGTGAAGAATCTTGATCATGGGAATTTGATATTCTACCAAATTCTATTCTATACTCGATAAACATGCGTTTATCCGCCGGCCTGCTTCTTTCGTCTTTCATCGTGTTGTGCCGGGCTCCTCTGCCGGCCGAACCGGACCTCTATTCCTTCCCCGAAGTGGACGCGTCCAAGCCCAAGACCGCTGAAGCCAAGCCCGTGAATCCTTTCGCCAGGTCGCTGTCCAAAAAAATGGAAATGCCCGAGGAGGTCCTCTCGGAGGCCATTGCCAGTGGCATGGGACGTCTTGAACTCATCCGCCTCATCCTGATTTCCAAAAAATCCGGCAAGCCCTTGCCGGACTTGCTCAAGCAGCGGAACAAAACAAGGTTTTCCAAAATTGCCGCGGAAGCCAAAGCTGACAATGCCGCCATCAAAAAAGAAGCCATGGCCATCCTCGAAACAATGGAAGCGGAATTGAAAGCCGCAAAACCTGCCGCAGGCACCGAAGCCCCCAAAGATAAACCGCAATGAACCGGAATTCCCTGACGACCGCGCTGGTGGTGCTTTACGGCGCGTGCCTGGGCGTGGGTCTCTTCCGCATCCTGGCCGCGCCCAGCCATAAACCTTCACCGGAACAGCCGTCCGCGCTCCTTCACATCAAGAAACTTGAAACTCAGCCTGCCGTGGCCATTGTGCCCATCTACGGTGCCATTTCCGTTGGACAGGACAGCCCGTTCCAGGCCAACAGCGCCGACCGCCTGGCCAAGCGCCTTAAAGCCCTTTCGGAACGCCCCAATGTGAAGGCCGTGGTGCTGCGCATCAATTCGCCCGGAGGCAGCGTGGGCGCCGTGCAGGAAATTTACGATGAAATCAACCGCTTGAAGGCCGCAGGAAAAAAGGTGGTGGTCTCCATGGGGGACGTGGCCGCTTCCGGCGGCTATTACATCGCCGCGCCCGCCGACAAGATTTTTGCAAATCCCGGCACCATCACGGGTTCCATCGGGGTGATTTTCCAGCTTTCCAATGTGCAGGACTTGTTCAAAAAAATCGGGGTCAAAATCGAGCCGGTCAAATCCTCCAAGCATAAAGACATCGGCTCTCCTTTCCGCTCACAATCCGCGGAGGAGATGAAAATCCTCCAGTCCATCATTGACGACGCCTACGGGCAGTTCGTGCAGGCCATCGTGGACGGGCGGAAAATGGAACGCGCCAAAGTGGTGGAACTGGCCGACGGGCGGATTTATTCCGGCGCGCAGGCCAAGTCCCGCGGGCTTGTGGACGAGCTGGGCAATCTGGAAGCGGCCATAGCCAAAGCGGGGGAGCTGGCCGGCATCAAGGGCAAGCCCCGCGTGTTTTATGATGAAGATCCCTGGGGAAAGTTTTTTTCGTCTTTTTCGCAGTCTTCAGCCAGCCGCATATTTGCCAGCGCGGGGGACAAGCTCGGCCTGCGCCTGGCGTACCTCTGGGAGTACGATTGATCGTTCCCGTTCCCGAAATACTTTTTGCGCCGCGCCAAACCCTTGATGAATTGAAAGCGGTTCCGGGCGGCATCGGCCCCTTCATCCTCCAGATTTCAGCCTGGATGTCCTTGTTGACGGGCGTGATCCTTTTCCTGGACTGGAAAACCAGTTTGGGGCAGCTGGTTTTCATCTACGTTTTTTTCACCCTGTTTTTGGCCGCCATCAAACTCATCAAGGCGCTCCTGATCCATTTCTTCGCCGAGTCCCTGGGCGGCCAGGGCCGCATCACCCGCTTTCTGGTTCTTCTGAGCTATGCGGACATGCCGTTTCATCTCTTGCTTCCTTTGGGGCTCCTGTTCAGCGGAAGCTCCGCTCTTTATCTGTTTCCGGTGCTCATCGTCTTGTCCTTGTGGAGCGGGCACCTGGGGCTGACCGCGCTTCAGGCCCACTACGGGCTGTCCTGGGAAAAAAGCTTCGTGGCCGCGGCAACACCGACCTTTTTTTTGGTCCTTCCGATCTTTGCCGCCTTCGCCGCGGTGGCGGGGTTTTTTGCGGGCATGGCCATTCTCTTCACCCAGATTCTTTCTTAATGTGTGGTATTTGCGGCA
>MGUQ01000083.1:0-370 GCA_001799975.1 Elusimicrobia bacterium RIFCSPLOWO2_01_FULL_54_10
CGGCGATGAAAGCGGCGTTTTTCTCCCCCTCTTTGAAAGTGCGGGGCCCGGGATATTTGCCGAAGACGATTTTGCAGACGATCACATTGAAGGCCATCAGCGAAAGAAGGGCGATAAACCACCAGGAATAATAGATGTTAAAAAATCCGATTTTCTCAAACACAAGCCCCAAGGAGGGGTGGGCGGCCGTGAAAGTCTGGACATTGTCGGGCGCCTCGCGCATCTGCGGGATCAAGGTGCCGAGCACTGAAGACGCCGCCAGAACTGAAAAAAGGTAGATGTTGAATTTCACGTCCTGAAAGAGAGTGAGATATTTTTTCATGAGAGCGGGATTAGGGCGAGACTTACCGCGAGGCTTCGCGGCGGAGGA
>MGUQ01000083.1:436-6370 GCA_001799975.1 Elusimicrobia bacterium RIFCSPLOWO2_01_FULL_54_10
ATGCAAAGATGGAACGCCTCGATGACCACGCCCACGCCGCGCGGCTTCAAATGCTTCTCAATAGCCTGGGCGATTTCCTGGGTCATGCGCTCCTGGATCTGGATACGGCGGGCAAAAATGTCGACGACGCGCGGGATTTTGGAAAGCCCGATGACCTTGCCGTTGGGGATGTACGCCACGTGGCACTTGCCGTAAAACGGGAGGAGATGGTGCTCGCACATGGAATAGAAATCGATGTCTTTGACCAGCACCATTTGATTGTATTTTTCCTGGAAGGTAGCGCGCAGAAGGGTCTGCTCCGCGCTCTGCTTATATCCGCTCGTAAGAAACTTGAATGATTCCATCACCCGCTTGGGCGTGCGCTTCAAGCCCTCTCGGTTGGGGTCTTCGCCGATGGCTGTAAGTAAATTCTTGATGAGCGGCTCAATGGCCGCGATTTTCACCTTGCGTTTCATGGGGAAGCTAACTTTTTACCATTTTCGTAGTGATCAGGCAAACTGCCAAGTAATTATGCCGCATGAAGATGCTGGTTTGCTTCATAAAGATCCCCTGCATTTTGTAGATTCATCCAAAATTCTGGGGTGGTTTTAAGCACCTTGGACAACAGAATGGCCGTTTCTGCGGTTATCCCCCTTTTGCCATTAATTAGAGTATTAACCCGCTGAATTGGAACATTCATCTGCTTGGCCAATTCAAGCTGGCTCATTCCCATAGGCTCAAGAAACTCCTTTAAAAGCATCTCTCCGGGGTGAGTCGGTTTTCTGTGTTTGGGTATCATTTTTCCCTCCTAATCGTGATAATCTAAAATTCGCACGTTCTCAGCATTATTGTTGTGCCACTTAAAAACGACCCGGTATTGATCATTGATTCGTATACTATGGAATCCCTTCAAGCTACCCTTGAGTGCTTCAAGCCTATTCCCCGGAGGAACCAACAAATCTTGGAAAGCATGCGCAATATTGATCATGTCGAGCTTTCTTGCGGCAACCTTCCAAATCCGGGACGGGATTCGCCTAGCTTCCTTGGAGTTTACTCCATGATAGATGTCTTCCGTCGTCTTGTCTCCGAAGCTGGTAATCACTGACAAATTATACCAGATTAACGGTATGTGTGCAAGTAGTAATTATAGTGGGCTATGGAGCTCCCTTGGATAATGCTGGGTAATTCTTCAACATTTTTTGGAATCTTTCATAAGAATAGGGATCCAAATATTCGAAGGTGGTGTGTTTGAAGCGCTCTACTAATTCTTTCAAAGGCGCGCCGCGCACCATCCATTGGAAATAATTCCTGCCATCGTGCTTGTAGGGGCCGTACAGTTTGGAACCCGGCACAACATTGATCATCCATGCAAGGAGCTGGGCATGGCGCACATGCATGCGGAGCGTGATTTGGGGCTGTTTGCCATCCCCCCCGAAATGACCATCAGAAATAATGATTCCTAGCAATAAACCTAGAGAAAACTCATCAGTTTGCATATTTATATGTTACACCGTATTGTTTCATGTGATACATTACAATATTCTCTTGATTATCCCAATTGCAAAGCCAAATACAAATCCTCCGGCATGAGCCCACCATGCCACTCCGCCCGCATCTTGACCAGATGCCCTAGCCACATATAGAGCCGATGTGCCGCTGAAAGTTTGCATAAGAAACCAAAGACCCAGAAAGAAAAACGCCGGGATCTCTATGACCCTGCTGTAAAAGCCAAGGGGCACCAAAGTCATAACGCGAGAGTGCGGATAGAATATAAAGTAGGCGCCCAACACGCCGGCAATCGCTCCGCTGGCACCAACCATCGGAATCTGGCTGTTCGGATGAATGTAAACTTGCGCGAGTGCCGCTGCAATGCCGGCCAATATATAAAATGCCAAAAATTTCCAATGGCCGATGTTGTCTTCAACATTATCGCCAAACAAATAGAGGAACCACATATTGCCCAGGATATGCATAAGCCCACCATGCATGAATTGAGAAGAGATAAGAGTTGAGAAGTGAAGATAGGGGTCTTGCAAAAACACCACGGGGATAATGGCGTGGTTGAAAATGAAGCGTTCAAGCTCTGCTGCAGAGTCAAAGCTCATTTGCATGATGAATACGGCAATATTCACGGCGATGAGAAAGTAAGTGACGATGGGAATGCTTCTGGACGGGATGCTGTCTCGGAGCGGAATCACCCCAAGATTATACTACTTCGGCTTGCTGTTCCCTGTGCCGTGGAAGAAGAAACCTGAAAGTGGAACCTCTGCCAGGCTCGGACTCCACCCAAATTCTGCCGCCGTGCATCTCGATGATGGATTTTGAAATAGCCAGGCCAAGCCCGGTGCCGCCCACTTTGCGCGTAAGCGAGGAGTCCACTTGATAGAACATGCTGAAGATTTTCTCTTGATCGTCTTTTTTGATGCCGACCCCGCTATCCGCAACGCTGACCAAAACAAAATCTCCCAAATCATCCGCGGACATTTTTATTGTTCCGCCGGCTGGAGTGAATTTTGTCGCATTTGAGATTAGATTGTCTATTACTTGTTTCACCCTTGATTCATCTGCGACCACCATAGGAATCTTCTTGTCCATATGAAGTTCAAATGAAATATTCTTCGTCTCAATTCCGGACCGGTAGGTAACATGCGCATCCTGAATGACTTTTTCTATGGACACGGGCTGAAGGATGATCTTCATCTGCCCCGATTCTATCCGGGAGATGTCGAGAAGGTCCAAAATGAGGAGCGACAGGCGCTCGATCGAATTGTGCGCGATATTTAAAAATCTTTTTTGCTGTTCATTGATGGGCCCCGCGTCCTCGGAAAGCACCACGTCCACAAAGCCCTTGATGGCTGTGACGGGCGTGCGAAGCTCATGGGACACCATGGAGACAAATTCTGTCTTGACGCTGTTGAGCCGTTCCAGCTCACGGTTGGCCGCGATGATTTTTTCATACAACCGCGCGTTGTGCACGATGACCGCGCTCCGGTCCGCAATCAGCTCGGCCAGGCGCACGTGGTCCTCGCCGAAAACCCCTTCTTCAGAGCTGCCCAGCCGCAGCACGCCGATGACTTCCTGCTCCACCTTGAGCGGCACAAGCAGAAGCGAGCGGATTTTATGCTCCAGGCCCAGGCGGGAAAGGGAAAAATCCTCATGTACATTTTCAACAATGCGTGATTTCTTGTCGGCAAAAACCTGCGAGCTCACATTTTTGGGATCGCGCAAAAAATTGGGGTCGGACGAGGGCGACGCTCCGGAAACGGAAGCGGGAAACGACATCAGCTCCGCGGAGGCGGGCTCCAAAAGCAGAAAATCGCAAAGCTCGCATTTGAAAGTTTTGTTCACCACGCGCACGATTTTGGCAAGGATGAATTCCAAAATCGGAGTCGCGTAAAAGGATTCGTTGATTTCCTGAAGCGCGGAGAGGTCCGTGAGGCGTTTGCGGTTTTGTCCTTCCAAATCCGCATTTTCAATGGCCGTGGCGATGCGGATGGCCACCAGAGTGAGGGTCCTCAAATCCTCATCGCGAAGTTTGTCGGACGCTTCCGGCCCTGTGCCCGCGTCGCGGATGGGATTGGACAGCAGGAGCACTCCGTGAGCTCCTTGAGCGGTTTTTAGAGGGGCGGCCACCATGGAGCGGATAATAATTTTGTCCAGTTTGCCTCCCAGGACGGGCTGGCCCGAGAGATTCGCCAGCTCGCGCCCGAGTGAAGCCGGTCCGCCGCTGAAATAGCGGATCTCCGCGTTCGTGAAGGCCGAAATGATGCTGGAAAGCAGCGGGCCTCCTTCGGCATCTGTCGGAAAGCCGAAGGTTTCATTGTCTCCGCGAGGAAGCCCGAAAGATGGGAACCCGAGGGACAGTTCCGGCCGCCGGCCCTTGGGGGCGGTATTGATGAGAAACCCCACATGCTCAACATTGAAAAAATCGGCGATTTTGGGAGCCACGGAATCCAGAAGGTCCTCCAAATTGGCCTGCATGCTGGCGGAAAGCGTGATTTCATAAAGCGCCTTCAACTCCCGCACGCGGCGGATCAGGCGGGCGTTGGTTTGTGTGAGTTCCTGAGTTGTGGAAGTGACTTCGGATGTGAGGCGGCGGTTGAATTTCTCCATGGTGTCCATCATTTCGATGTTCCGCATGCCCACGGAGAGCACCTGAAGATAAGGCCTGAGCGATTCGGAAACTTCCGGGGAGAAAAAATTTTCGTCGGGACTGGCGGCGAGAAAGAGGCCCAGGTTGTGGCTTTGCAGCATGATGGGGGCCACGAGGACACTGCCCCAGCCGGACGCCTTGAAGAGGTGCTCGGAATCCGGAGCTTGAGAGAACTGGCTCCGGGCAATCACCAGGCCCTGGCCCGTGGTGGCGGAGCGGCCTAGAACACCCTGCCCCAGAGGAACTGTGAAACGGGTCACGAATGAGGGTGAAAACCCGCGGTGGGAGCGGATGCGGTAAACCTGCTCGTCCTCCAGCATCAGCACACCGCAATCCACACCGTAGCTTTCGCGGATGGCGGAGAGCAAATAGCCCAGCACCTGGTCCAAGTCCCGGTAATGCGTCATCCCCTGGGAAATCATGAGGAGCCTCTCGAGATTTTTGGGTGACGCCCCCGGGAAGTCCAGCGGGGGCGGTTCCATCTTGAGGAGGGCGGTGAGGGTGGACAAGAATTCTCGGGCCGCGGCAATCACGGGGAAGGGGTCAGGCCTTGGGCACCGGGACGAGGAGGGAAAGGTCCAGAGCGCAGTTCAGGTAGCGGTAATCCTTGCCCATCTCCGACCACGGGATGAACTGAAGTGAAATTTTTTCTTCCTCCAAAACGGTGGAAAGCATTCCGGCGAAATCGTCTTCGCTCAAGAGTGGCGTGGGCGGGGGACCCAGCACGAGAGCCACGGAGCAGTTCGATTCCTTGCAGACACGCGAAAAATAATTGTAGTCCTGCTTGCCTTCATATATAAACGAGCGCTCAGCCAAGCGCGTGAGACGGAACTTGAGTTTGTGTTTTTTAAGAATTAAATAAAATTTGGTGCGCAGGTTGGCATAATCGGCTTTCTTGCCCTTGGGATAAAAACAAACCACTTCCACAGCGCGCAAGGTCAAGTCTGCGTCGGGTTCGTCGGGATCCGGCTTTTCATCCGCAGCCGACGCGGGTGCTGGAGCCGGCGCTTCCTGAGGCTTGGGAGCGGCGGGAGCCGCCTTTACCGCCAGTGCGGGAGGCGGAGTCGGGGGGACAGGGGGCGGAGGAGGCGTGGCTTTGACCTCAGAAGCAGCCTTGACCTCGTATGCAGGCTTGAGTGGAGGCGCAGGAGGCGGCGGAGACGGAGCAGGAGGGGGCACTGCCTGCTGCGGCGCGGGCGGCGAAGTGATGGCGTCGTTTAACCGCTTCATGATTCCCTGCAGTTCCTCATCTTTGACTTTGGGATCTTCATTATTCGCTGCTTTCTTGACTTCCTTGGTTTCCTTCGCAGTCTCAGCCTTGGGGTCTTCCATCAGATTTCTGAGCATGGGCAAGTCCACTTTGAGATTCATCAGACTGGCCGTGGCGAAAATTTTCTTGACCGCTCCTTCCAGCTCGCGGATGTTGGATTTATAATGTTCCGCCACAAACATGACCTGCTCGTTGGTCAGGGTCAAATCAATCTGGTCCGCCTTGCTTTTAAGGATGGCGGCGCGTGTTTCCAGATTAGGCGGTTTCAAGTCCGTGATCAGGCCCCATTCGAAACGGGAGCGCAGGCGGTCTTCCAGAGTGGAGAGCTGCTTGGGCGGCCGGTCGGAGGTGACCACAATCTGCTTGCCCGCCTGATGCAGGCTGTTGAAAACATGGAAGAACTCGTCTTGAGTGGATTCGGAGCCGCCCAAAAACTGGATGTCATCGATGAGCAGGACGTCCAGATTGCGGAATTGGTCCCGGATGCGGGCAATGTTGCCCTGCCGGATGCCTTCAATCACCAGGCTCATGA
>MGUQ01000084.1:0-134 GCA_001799975.1 Elusimicrobia bacterium RIFCSPLOWO2_01_FULL_54_10
TCCGCGAAGGCGGCCACACCGTGGGCGCCGGAGTCGTTACGGAGATTTTGGAGTAATCAATGGCTGAAGCTGCCGTTGCCAATCAGCAAAAAATCCGCATCCGCCTACGGGCATATGATCACAGGATGCTGGAC
>MGUQ01000084.1:176-411 GCA_001799975.1 Elusimicrobia bacterium RIFCSPLOWO2_01_FULL_54_10
GCTTCCATCATGGGGCCGGTTTTGCTGCCGACCCATATAAAAAAATATACCGTTTTGCGTTCGCCGCACACGGACAAGAAGTCTCGGGATCAATTTGAAATGCGCATCCATAAGCGCTTGCTGGACATTGTGGAACCCACGCCCAAGACAGTGGAAGAGCTGATGAAGCTCGACCTGCCGGCCGGCGTGGAAGTGGAGATCAAGACAGGGCTCGCCCGTTAGTCAATTCTCCTCA
>MGUQ01000084.1:426-872 GCA_001799975.1 Elusimicrobia bacterium RIFCSPLOWO2_01_FULL_54_10
AATAACTAAAGGTTAAACTTAAATAAAATGGCTGAAGAAACACAAACCATTAAAGCAGAAGAGTCGTCTCCCAAACCCTTTGCCTTGAAAGCCATTCTGGGCCAGAAGGTGGGGATGACGCACATTTTCAGTGACCACGGCCAGTTCACACCCGTGTCAGTGATTTTCACGGGCGGCTGTGTGGCCACGGCCGTGCGCACCGTTGACAAAAACGGCTACGCGGCCGTTCAGCTGGGCATGGGAGATGTAAAAGAAAAGAACGTGAGCAAAGCAGATCTGGGGCAGTTCAAGAAAGCCAATGTCCCGCCCCGCCGCTGGCTCAAAGAGTTCCGTGTTTCCGATGCATCCAAATTTTCCGCGGGCCAGGCAGTCAAGCCGGACATTTTCAAAGTCGGAGACTATGTGGATGTTTCCGGCACCACCATCGGCAAAGGGTTTGCGGGGGT
>MGUQ01000084.1:899-6152 GCA_001799975.1 Elusimicrobia bacterium RIFCSPLOWO2_01_FULL_54_10
GCACCCGCATGGCGGGCCGTTTGGGCGGGGCGTGGTTTACCCAGCAGAAGCTGGAAGTGGTCAAGGTGGACGCTGAAAACGATTTGATTCTGGTCAAGGGAACCGTTCCCGGCATTGTTCAAAATTTACTGGTCGTTCAGGAAACCTCCAAACACATCAAGCACAAACGGGCCGCCATCGCGCAAAAGACTTCCGTCAAGAAGACCGCAAACGTCAAGAAAGAAGCCCCTAAAACCGCGGCTCCCGCCAAGAAATAAGACCATGGACATCAATATTTTAGATTCTAAAGGTAAAGTTTCCGGCAAGCAAACCCTGCCCGAATCCATTGCCAACGCTAAGCCCGACAAACACCTGGCGCACGAAGTTGTGACGGCATATTTGGCCAACCAGAGAAAAGGCACGCATGCGGTTTTGACACGCGCAGAAGTGACCGGCGGCTCACGCAAACCCTGGAAGCAGAAACACACCGGCCGGGCCCGCGCAGGCACAACCCGCTCTCCTCTATGGAGAAAAGGCGGCATCATTCACGGCCCTCAGCCCAGGGATTACAGAATCACCCTGCCTCAGGCCAAAGTCCGCGCCGTGCTCTTGCAGGCGCTTTCCGCCAAAGCCACTTCCGGAGATTTGATCGTGGCCGATGCGCCCAAACTGGAGCAGCCCAAAACAAAGGCTGTAACAGCGTGGCTCAAGAGTTTGTCCCTCCCTGTCAAGAGCCTGCTGGTTCTTGAAAAAAAGGATTCCAAGCTGTCTCTCGCGGCCCGCAATTTGAGCGATTTTGAGATTATGGAAAGAAAACATCTTCATGCCTATCAGGTGCTGGGAGCCAAAAAAGTGGTGCTCACGCCCGAAGCAGCAGGGCTGCTCTCATGAACATCGCCGAAATCATCCGCGCGCCCATGGTGACGGAACGCTCCACGATTTTGAAGGAGAAATTCAATCAATACGTTTTCAAGGTGACTCCGGATTCCACCAAAAGCCAAATCAAGGATGTGATTGAAAAATATTTCAAAGTCAAAGTGGAAAAAGTGAGAACCTCAAATTACACAGGCAAAATGCGCCGGCTTGCGATGGGACGGCCTGAAGGCCGCCGCGCGGATTGGAAGAAAGCCTTTGTCACAGTCAAGAAAGGCCAGGAGATCAAGATTGAGGCAGAAGTGCCCAAATCTAAATAAAAATCTATGCCCGTAAAAACATTTAATCCGTACACCCCGTCCCGCCGCTTCATCAGCGTCGAGGATTTTTCCAACCTCACCAAAAAAGAGCCTGAGAAGTCTCTCACCAAATCGCTTTATAAAAAAGGCGGCCGCAACAACACCGGTGAAGTCATGGTCCGGCATCAGGGCGGGGGCCACAAGCGGCGCTACCGCATCATCGATTTCAACCGTGACAAGCTGGAAGTTCCGGGCAAGGTCATCGCCATTGAGTATGACCCCAACCGCAACGCCCGCATCGCCCTTTTGCAGTATTCCGACGGCGAGAAGCGTTACATCATTCATCCCGTGGGCCTCGAAGTGGGGCAGAGCGTGGTGTCCGGTCACGACGCCGAAATCAATACAGGCAACTGTCTTTCTCTTTCCGAAATTCCAGAAGGTACTCTGGTGCACAATATTGAGCTTCTGCCCGGGCGCGGCGGCAAACTTGTCCGCGCGGCAGGTGGTGCAGCCCAGCTCATGGCCAAAGAAGGGGCCTATGCCACTTTGAAGATGCCTTCCGGCGAAGTCCGCCTCATCCCCATCAGTTGCAAGGCCACCATCGGACAGGTGGGCAATGTGGACCATGAGAATGTCACCCTGGGCAACGCCGGGCGTTCCCGCCACATGGGAATCCGTCCCACGGTGCGCGGTACGGCCATGAATTCCGTGGATCACCCTCACGGCGGCGGCCGCGGAAAGTCCAAAGGCGCCAATCATCCGAGCTCTCCCTGGAACCAGCCCGCCAAGGGCTACAAGACCCGGTCCAAGAAAGTCTGGGACTGGCTCATCATTCAGCGGCGGCAGCGCGCCGCGGCAGAGGTGCCAGAATAATGTCACGCTCAACTAAAAAAGGCCCGTTTGTAGACGAAAGACTTCATGAAAAGGTCACGCGTATGAACGCCGCCAGCGAAAAGAAAGTGATCAAGACCTGGGCAAGGCGGAGCGTCATCCCGCCCGATTTTGTGGGCCACACTCTGGCCATCCACAACGGCCGGAAGTTTGTTCCCATCTACATTTCAGAGCAGATGGTGGGCCACAAGCTGGGTGAATTTTCTCCGACACGGTTTTTCAAGGGCCACGGCGCGGCCCATACCAAGGAAGCCACAGGGCTCACTTAATCAATTTATGCAAGCTTTAGCCAAAGAAAAATTTATCCGCTTCGCTCCCCGCAAAGTGAACCAGGTGCTTTCGCTGGTGAGAAAAAAATCCGTGCCCGAAGCGCTCAGCCTGCTGCGCTTCGTGCCCAAGAGCTGCACCACCATGGTGGGCAAAACCATCAAGTCTGCTGCTGCCAACGCCGGAGACTTGAAGGGCGAAAATCCCAACCTGAAGATTTCCCAGGCCTGGGTGGGCGTGGGGCCGGTTTTAAAGCGCATGCGGGCCCATGCCATGGGACGCGGCTCACAATATAAACGCAAAACCTGCCACTTGACCGTGGTGGTTTCGGACGGGAGAAACTAAGCATGGGCCAGAAAGTTCATCCCATCGGCATCCGGCTCGGCTACATCGCCGACTGGACATCCAAGTGGTTTTCCAAGAAGGATTTTCCTCATCTGATTGAGGAAGACCAGATGATCCGCCGCTATTTGAAGGACCGTCTGAAAATGGCCGCTGTGGCCAAGATCGTCATTGAACGGGCCGGAAAATATTTGAGAGTGAATGTGTACACCGCGCGCCCCGGCATCGTGATCGGCAAGAAGGGCCAGGATATCGAGAACATCATCAAGGAAATTGAAGACATCTCCGGCTTGAAAGGCTCCGTGAACGTGTCCGTGCTTGAAATTCAGCGTCCGGAGCTGGACGCCCAGCTGGTGAGCGAGAGCATCGCGTTTCAGCTTGAGAAAGGCATCAGCTACCGCCGGGCCATGAAAAAATCCATGGAGCGCACCATGCAGGGCGGCGCACAGGGTATTAAGATCATGGTGAGCGGACGGTTGGGCGGCAACGAAATCGCCCGCCGCGAATGGATGCGCGAAGGCCGCATCCCTTTGCAGACGTTCCGCGCCGACATCGATTACGGATTTACAGAAGCCATGACCAAAATGGGCAAGATCGGCTGCAAAGTTTGGATTTTCAAGAAAGAGCTCTACAAGAAAACAGAACGGGAAATGCTGGACGAAGCCGCCAAGCTGTTGGAAAAGGAAAAAATTGAGGAAATCGCCAAGGCGGCGGAAACCATCAATATTACAGAGGACATCCTTCAACCCGTGGAAGTTGCGGGCGATGAAGACATCATTCCGGAAGAGAAGAGCTAAGCCATGTTGATGCCCACGCGAGTCAAATATAGAAAATCACAGAGAGGCCGCCTGAAAGGCATCTCCAAGGGCGGCAACAAGGTTTCTTTCGGGGAATACGGCCTTCAGGCGCTTTCCAGCTCCTGGATCACCGCCAGACAGATTGAAGCCTGCCGCATCGCTTTGACGAGATTCATCAAAAAGGGCGGTAAGCTCTGGATCCGCATTTTTCCGGATAAACCGATTTCAAAGAAGCCCGCGGAAACCCGCATGGGAAAAGGCAAAGGCGCGCCCGAGTTCTGGGTGGCCGTGGTCAAGCCCGGCCGGATTTTGTTTGAGCTCGAAGGCATGCCGGTGGAGCTGGCCAAGGAAGCCATGCGGCTGGCTACGCACAAGCTCCCCATTCACACGCGCTTCTTGCAGCGGGAGGCCTACTGATGCAGTTCAAGGGCCAGGACCGCGCGGCCGTGCGCCAGCTACCGGAGAAAGAGCTGCAGGCCCAGCTCAAAGAGACAGAAGAAAAACTGTTCAAGCTTAAATTTTCCAATTCGATTACACCTTTGAAAAACGGGCACGAGATCGCGCACCTGCGCAAGCACCGCGCGCGCCTGCTCACCTGGATCCGCCAGAAAAATATTAAAGGAGCCGCACGTGCATAAGGAAATGGTGGGAGTCGTCACGTCTGACAAAATGGCCAAGACCCGCGCGGTGGTGGTGAACCGGCTGGTGCCGCATACGCTTTACAGAAAGACCATGAAGCTCCGTACAAAATTTTACGCGCATGACGAAAAGAATGAATCTAAAGCCGGAGACAAGGTGCGGATCCAAGCCTGCCGGCCCCTTTCCCGGCTCAAGCGCTGGCGCGTAGTGGAGATTTTGAAATAACCCATGATCCAGGAACGAAGCATTCTTAAAGTCGCGGACAATTCCGGCGCCCGGAAAATTCGGTGTTTCAGGATCCTCGGAGGCACTCGCCACCGCTACGCGTCGCTGGGCGACATCATTGTGGCTTCCGTTCAGGACGCCATTCCCACCGCCGCCATCAAGAAGGGCGACGTGGTCAAGGCCGTCATTGTGCGCACCGTCAAGGAATGCCACCGTCCGGACGGTTCGTTCGTGAAATTTGACGACAACGCCGCCTGCGTGATCACAGATGAAGGCGAACCCAGGGGCACCCGCATTTTCGGGCCCGTGGCCCGCGAACTTCGGGAAAGAAATTTCCTCAAAATCATCTCCCTGGCCCCGGAGGTCGTTTGACATGTGGCTTAAGAAAAAAGACAAGGTTTTGGTTTTGGCCGGACGGGACAAAGGCAAGCGCGGCGAGATCTTGAAGCGCGAAGGCGACGGCTTGTTTATCGTGGCCAAAGTAAATATCGTGAAGCGGCACCAGAAGCCGCGGCAGAACGACAAGGGCGGAATTGTGGAAAAAGAAGCTCCCATGCACCAGTCCAAGCTGATGCTCGTGTGCGGCAAGTGCGACACGGCCACCAGCCCCAAAATCCAGATTTTAAAAGACGGCAGCAAAGTGCGCGCCTGCCGGAACTGCTCGGAGATGATCGAATAAAATGTCCGCTAAAACGGCTGAAAAAACGGTTCCCCGCCTGAAGGGATTTTATCAGGGCACGGTGGTGCCCGACCTCATGAAACGGTTCGGCATGACCAACCTGCTGGAAGCGCCGCGCCTTGAAAAGATCGTGGTGGGCGTGGGACTTTCGGACGCCCGGGACAACATCAAGGTGGTAGACGTCGCCACGGGGGAAATCGCCGCCATCACGGGACAGAAGCCCATTGTGACGCGCGCCAAAAAATCCATCTCCAATTTCAAG
>MGUQ01000084.1:6188-7492 GCA_001799975.1 Elusimicrobia bacterium RIFCSPLOWO2_01_FULL_54_10
AACGGCAATTACAATCTGGGCCTCGTTGAACAGCACATTTTTATGGAAATCGACCTGGAAAAGTCCGAAAAGCTTCGGGGCATGAACATCACGGTCTGCACCACTTCAAGAAAAGACGAGGAAGCCCGCGCGCTCCTGGAATCTCTCGGATTTCCGTTCAAAAAGAGGAAAGTTTAATGGCCACAATCGCCTGGGTCGCAAAAATGAAGAAGAAGCTGAAATTCGCCGGCCGCTACCGGAACCGTTGTTCCCAGTGCGGGCGCCCGCGCGGGTTTTATAGAGACTTCGGCCTTTGCCGCATCTGTTTCCGCAACCTCGCCCTGAAAGGCGAAATCCCAGGCATCACAAAGTCGAGTTGGTAAAATCATGGATCCTATAGCCGATTTTTTAACTTCAATCAGAAACGCAAGCGCCAAAGGCCACGAAAAGACGGACATTCCCTTTTCCAAAATGAAAGTGAACCTGGCCAAGGTCCTGAAAGACGAAGGCTACATTTCCGGCTACCGCATGATGGAGGAAAACAGAGTGCCTTTTCTGCGGATCCAGCTAAAATACACGGACACCAAGCAGCCCATCATCACCGGCATCCAGAGGGTTTCCCGTCCGGGCCTCCGAATTTACGAAAAGAGCAACACAGTCAAGCAGGTGGACGGCGGCATGGGCATTGCCATTGTCTCCACGTCCAAGGGCCTCATGACCCACAAAAAAGCGAGGGCGGCAAAGTGCGGCGGCGAAGTGCTTTGCAACGTTTGGTGATATGAGCCGCGTCGGCAAGAAACCCATTGCCCTTCCCGCCAAGGTCACTGTGACACTCAAGGATTCGGTTCTTGAAGTGAAAGGGCCGCACGGCACTCTGTCCCGGATCATTCCTCAGGCGGTGAGCGTGGACATCGGCAAAGAGCAGATTGTGATCTCTCAGAAGGGAAAGGACAATCCCCAGGCTCCGATGCTGCACGGCTTGATCCGCACGCTCATTGCCAACATGATCCAGGGCGTGGTGGAGCCGTGGAAACGGGAGCCGGAAATTCAGGGCGTGGGGTTCCGCGCCGCCAAGCAGGGCCAGGTGCTGAACCTCTCCCTCGGCTTTTCCCACCCGGTCAATTATGACATGCCGGCAAGCGTGCAGTTTTCCGTGGACGCCAAGCAAACCCTCATTTCAATGACCTGCCCGGACCGCGAGCTGCTGGGCGTGGTGTCCGCAAAAATCCGGGCCATCCGTCCGCCGGAGCCGTATAAAGGCAAGGGCGTGCGCTATCTGGGCGAGCACGTCGCGAGGAAAGCCGGCAAGGCCGCGGGTGCGGCTG
>MGUQ01000084.1:7523-8160 GCA_001799975.1 Elusimicrobia bacterium RIFCSPLOWO2_01_FULL_54_10
AGATTTCATTTCAGAAAAATGCGCGTGAGGGCCAAAGTGTCCGGCACTCCTGAGCGGCCGCGGCTTTCCGTTTATCGGAGCTTGAAGCACGTGTATGTCCAGGTGATTGACGACTCGCAAGGACTCACCCTGGCTGCCGTTTTGGGCGAGGGCAATGTGGCCGGAGCCAAAAAGGCCGGCGAGCAGATTGCCGAACAAGCGCTCAAGGCCAAGGTTAAAAAAATCGTTTTCGACCGCGGCGGACGGATTTACCACGGCGTGGTCAAGGCCGTGGCCGACGGCGCGCGCGAAAAAGGACTGGAGTTTTAAATGAGAGTCGATCCGACAACACTCACGCTCGCCGACACCGTGATCGCCATCAACCGCGTGGCCAAAGTGGTCAAGGGCGGCAAACGGTTTTCGTTCAACTGCCTGGTTGTCGTTGGAGATAAAGCAGGCCACGTCGGCGTGTCCACGGGCAAGGCCCGGGAAATCCAGTCGGCCATCGCCAAGGCCGTCAACCGCGCCAAGAAAAATTTAATTTCCGTTCCGCTGGTGGGCACCACCATCCCCCATGAAATCATGGCCAGGTTTGGCGCCGGCCAGCTCCTCATGAAGCCAGCGGCCCCGGGAACAGGTGTCGTGGCTGGCGGTTCCG
>MGUQ01000084.1:8286-10170 GCA_001799975.1 Elusimicrobia bacterium RIFCSPLOWO2_01_FULL_54_10
CGCAACAAAGAACTGGCGGAAATTTAACATGGATCTCACAACGCTCTCACCAACACCAGGTTCCCGCCACAGGAAGAAAATTGTGGGCCACGGGGTGGGTTCTGGCCACGGGCGCCATGCCACGCGCGGCATGAAAGGGCAAAAGTCCCGCCGCGGCGACTCCGTCATGACCGGCTTTGAAGGCGGGCAGACGCCTATTTTGCGCCGCATCCCCAAGCGCGGGTTCACGCCGCCGTTCCCCAAAAGATACCAGGTTTTGAATGTTCAGGACCTGGAAACCTTGTTCAAGCCCAACTCCCAGGTCACCCCTGAATACCTTGCCTCCGAAGGGATCGTTAAGCGCAACCTGCCCCTTAAAGTTCTGGGCTGGGGCGAGCTTAAAAAATCCCTTCAAGTCTCCGCTCACTCTTTTTCAGCCAGCGCGAAAGCCAAGATTGAAAAAGCCGGCGGCACCGCCACTCTCCTTAAATAAATCCTCAAATTTTGTAGAATAAAACCCGGTGCGAATCGCCTCGGAAGGGTATCCTTTTATTTTCGGCCTGGGCGCGGCCGTGTTTGCCTGTTTTCTGATCGGCCATACCGTGGGGAACGCGGCCGGCTGGATCCTGCTTGCGGCCGCCTTTTTTTGCATTTTCTTTTTCCGGGACCCGCCCAGAAACCCGGCTCAGGATCCCCGGTATATCATTTCGCCGGGTGACGGCCGGGTGATGGAAGTGACGGAGGAAAATCATCCCCTTTTCACCGGAAAAGTAAGAGTCATCCGTATCTTTTTGTCGATTTTCAACGTGCATGTGCAGCATTCGCCGATTGCCGGGAAAGTGTCCTTCATTGAATACCGCAAGGGCAAGTTTCTGGATGCTCGCAACCCCCGGGCGGCACATGAAAATGAGAATAACTCGATCCTGATTGAGAACGGACAAGTGAAAGTGCTGGTCAAGCAGGTTGCGGGGCTGATTGCCCGGCGGATAAGCTGTCAAGTGAAAATGGGGCAGCAAGTGCAGGTGGGGCAGAAGCTGGGTTTGATCCGATTTGGCTCGCAAGTGGACGTTTACCTGCCCCTGGACCTGGAGGTTTGTGTGGCGCCGGGGGACCGGGTGGTGAGCGGCGTGAGCATGATTGCCATGAACAAGAAGATTCTGGGGAAATAGATGCTCTCGGGCATCATGGTTCTTCCCAGCCTGATTACGGCCGTCAATATGGCCCTGGGCGTTTACGGCCTGACCGCGAGCATTGAGGAACATTGGGCTACGGCGGCCTGGTGCACCATCGCCTCCGTTTTTGTAGACATGCTGGACGGGCGCGTTGCCCGATGGACGCGCACCACCAGCAAGTTCGGCGTGGAGTTTGATTCCTACGCAGATTGGATATCTTTCGGCATAGCTCCAGCCGTCATGGTGTATCTGCTGGTGCTCAAGGACCATGGGCGCATCGGCCTGGCCATATGTTTTCTGTATGTTCTTTGCGCGGCTGTGCGCCTGGCGCGGTTCAACCTGAAATCGCTGGAGGGAGAGGAATCCGCGCCCTATTTTGTGGGGCTCCCAAGCCCGGCAGCGGGCGGCATTCTGGCCTCATTTGTCATTCTTTACGACATCTGGGCGGAAGAAAAGCGCGTGCGCACCATCAAGATTCTCATGAAGCAGATTCCTCTGTTCTTTCACTTGCTGCCGGGGATCGTGTTCATCCTGTCGATTCTCATGGTTTCGAGTTTCCGTTATTCTACTTTTAAGAAGATGAATCTGGTGAAGCCCCGTTCGGTGCGGACGTTTCTGGTGCTGGTGATGGGCTGCCTCATGATTTACATGTTTCCGCAGAACACGATTTTTATCATGTTCGCGCTCTACATCCTCTCGGGATTCCTGGAGTTTTTCTGGCGGGTGTACCGCG
>MGUQ01000084.1:10263-16219 GCA_001799975.1 Elusimicrobia bacterium RIFCSPLOWO2_01_FULL_54_10
AGGGGTGTTTGTGCCCCAGATCTGCGGCTTGTCCCGCTGCATCAAGACCGACATCGATGCCTGCTGGAACGCGGTCAAGGCGGCCAAATATCCCCGCATTCACACCTTCATTGCCACTTCTGACATCCACATTGAGCACAAATTCAAGTCCACCCGCGCCCAAATTTTGGACCGCGCCGTGGAAATGGTGAAATACGCCCGCAAGTTCACGCCCAATGTCGAATTTTCGGCGGAAGACGCCGTGCGGTCCAATTTTGATTATCTGTGCCAGGTGGTGACCGCGGTGATTGACGCCGGCGCTTCCACCGTCAACATTCCGGACACGGTGGGGTATTCGTTTCCCTATGAGTTCGGCGGTCTGATCAAAGGCCTCTTTGAGCGCGTTCCCAACATCAAGAAAGCCGTCATTTCCGTGCACTGCCACAACGACTTGGGGCTGGCTGTCTCCAACAGCCTGGCCGCGGTTTTAAACGGCGCCCGGCAGGTGGAATGCACCGTCAACGGCCTGGGCGAGCGCGCCGGCAATGCTGCCATGGAAGAGGTCGTCATGACCCTGGCCACCCGAAAAGACTTATTCAAGGCGACCACCGGCATTCACACGCAGGAAATTTACCGCGCCAGCCGGCTGGTGAGCCAAATCACGGGCATGGTGGTGCAGCCCAACAAGGCCGTGGTGGGGGCCAACGCGTTTGCGCATTCTTCCGGCATCCATCAGGACGGCATGCTCAAAAACCGCACCACTTATGAAATCATGAACCCGGGGGACGTGGGCATTGAAGAAAGCGCTCTGCTCCTGACCGCGCGTTCGGGCAGGAACGGACTGAACAACCGTTTGAAGCATCTGGGATTTAACCTGACCGCAAAAGAACTGGACGCCATTTTCGACAGGTTTAAGACTCTGGCGGACAAGAAAAAATATGTATTTGATGACGACCTGGTGGCGCTCCTCTCTGAAGGGAAAAGCGAGGTGCGGGAGACTTTTGTGCTGGAATATTTGAACATTTCTTCCGGCACGGGCACTATTCCCACGGCCACCGTCCGTCTGAAAAAAGGCGATAAGGTCTTCCAGGAAGCGGCCTGCGGCGACGGTCCGGTGGATGCCACCACCAAGGCCGTGGACAAAATCACCGGACTCAAGCCAAAGCTGGAAGATTATTCACTGCGCGCCATTTCCAGCGGCAAGGACGCGCTTGGGGAAGTGAGCGTGCGCGTGGAATTGGGTGGCCTTAAAATGACCGGCCGGGGAACTTCCACGGACATCATTGAAGCCAGCGCCAAAGCATATTTGTCTGCGGTCAACCGCATCCTGGATTCGTCGTCCAGAAAAAAACCAATAGGAGGCACCGTTTGAATAAACTTGCACGAAGGCTCGGAGTCATTTTTGCCTTGGTTGGCGCGCCAGTCCATGCCGTTGAAACGTCCTACGTGTTCAATGCCCGCCTGCTGGGCGGCCAGTATTTTTTTGAAAACCAGGAATCCGAGCTCACCGGAAACGCCGGGGTTCTGTTTGCTCCTGCGGTTGAAATCAACGACCGCTGGGTGATTCTGACGTCGCTGAACGCCTCCTGGCGGGGCACGAAAAGCGTTCAGGACCTGGTGGGCGGCGGAACGCTTTTTCAGCAAACGCAGGACCATTCTGCGAATGTGAAGGCGGTTTACAAGGCCGGAGAGGCCTGGCTGTTTAAAGGGGGTGGCGGCTACAGGATTCAACTGCTGAAAGAAACCAAAAATGAATCCTGGGGAAAAGGTCTTTTCGATTTTGAAAAGCCGTCATTGAATTTTGAGATGGAAAGGATGTTTTCCAAAGAAACCGCCTTGCGCGCAGGCTACGACTATTTCTGGATTGATTTCAGAAATTACGCTTCGCTGGAATCTCAGCAGAGGAACCTGGGCCGCGAAAATGTGGGCTCCAAAACATTGAATACCCAGAACCACTCGCCGTATTTGTCGTGGCGTTCGGCATTTGGGTTTGGCGATCAAAGCGCCAAATATGACTTCACCTATTATTACACCTTCAGGAATTTCACTCAACAAAAAGTGGTTCTGGCGTCGGGAGACCTTTCCGCCGACGCCCGAAGGGACAAGAGCCAGATCGGATCCGCCAATCTCACTCTGCCGTTCCTCTTCACTGAAAAATTCAAGCTGCTTCAGGACTTCAAAGCGGGGGCCGGCGTCCTGACTTCAAACCAAAGCAACTATGATGCAGGGAAAACGCGGTTCAACAGCAATTACTATGCGTACAAAGAGTTCAATGCGGGAACTCAAAGCAATTTTCTTCTGGGACCCAGGCCCTGGGTGGTCTCAGCGGGGTTTACCTATGCCCGCCGCAATTATGACGACCGCCCCGTTCAGAACACCGTGGGGGATTACGGCGCTGAGAAAATCCACTCCAACGACTATTACGCCAGCGTGGGCGTGACCTACCCCGTGAACAAAAATTTCCGCGTGCAGGCTCTGGGCAATTTCGGATGGTCCCGCTCCAACATGAAATACGAGCAGACCTATCAGTATAATTACGAAACCTTCACGTATCTCATGGGAGTCATCTACGACTACTGATCTTCAACGCCTTCAGCCCCTTCTTAACGCCAACCGCATCCTGGCTTCTACTCTCGACATTGATAAACTCCTTAATGTGGTTCTCCAGCTTGCCGCGCAGGTGGTGGAGGCAGAAACGGGCTCCCTGCTCCTGCTTGACGAAAAAAGCAATGAGCTTGTGTTCGACATCGCGCTTGGAGACGCAGGCAAAGAGCTTAAAACCATCCGCCTGAAAATGGGGGAAGGCATTGCCGGCTGGGTAGCCAAGGAAAACAAGCCGCTGATCGTGAACGACCCCAATAAAGACCCGCGCTGGACCAAGCGGGGGGACCAAAAGACCAAGTTTGTGACGCGCTCCATTTTGTGCGTGCCCATGAATTATCAGAAAAAGCTCATGGGCGTGGTGCAGGCCATCAACCGCAAAGGGGAAAAAGGATTTTCCGAGGACGACCGGGCGCTTTTGGAAGCCTTCGCCTCCCAAGCCGCCGTGGCCATTCAAAACGCGCGGCTCTTCTCCTCTGTCCGAGAGGAGAAGGAAAAAGTGGAAACCATTTTTTCCCAAATGACGGAGGGCGCGGCGTTTTGCAATGAGGACGGACAGCTGCTGCTTGCCAACCCTGCGGCCCTGCACTTGCTGGGGCTCCCTGAAAAAGATTATTCCGGAACCAGCCTGTGGAAAACCCTTCAAAAAATGGAATGCACGCCTCCGCCGGATATGCTGAAGACGGTTAAAGATTCACAGGTTTCGTTTGAGGCTGTGCGCAAGGAAGGGAAAACCCTGGTGGTCTCCGGGATGATCAAAAAAATCAGCTCCGACCGGGGAGGGAGGATCGGGCACCTGGTGGTGATGCGCGATGTGACCGCGGAGAAAAAGGAAGAAAAGATCAAGCGGGATTTTCTTTCTCTCATGTCTCACAAGCTTAAAACTCCCCTGGTGGCCATCACGGGATACACCCCGATGCTTCTGGAAGAGGAAGAAGTCCTCAAGGCCCAGCCTTTTTTCAGGAAAGCGATCACCGCGATACACGAACAAGGCATGCATCTGAAACAGCTCGTGGAAAAACTTATTTCCTTCTCGATGGTGGAAGCCCAGGACTTAAAAGTCGAAACCAAGCCCTATGAAGTCACTCGTCTTCTGGAAGACATTTTGACCTCCATGACCACCTATATCGGCGACGAGAAGGCCAGGGTGATCCTGGGCCCTTCCATCAAAACCCTTCCGCCCATTCTGGTGGATTACGACAAGTTCAAGGAGGTGATGAAAGGCCTCATTGAAAACGGCGTCAAGTTCAACCGCAATGAGGCCAAGGAAGTGGTGGTTTCGGGACGGCACGAAGCCAGCCGCATTTTCCTTTCCGTCAAAGACAACGGCCCGGGGATCCCGGGCGAAGAACTGGACAAGATTTTTCAGAAATTTTATCAGGTGGAAGAATCCTTTACCGGCCAGGTGGAAGGCGCGGGCCTGGGGCTGGCCCTGGTGAAGCGCATGGTGGAAATGCACGGCGGAGCCGTAAAAGTGATCTCTGCGCTGGGCAAAGGCAGCACCTTCACGGTGGATTTCCCGGCCAAGGCCTGAATGGAAATGAACTGGAGCCCCTTTTTGCCGCTGATGGTGCATGGAGAATATTCTGAGATTTACGCCGAAGAATCTCACGGCCGGGTGGTGAGCTTTGAGGACGGCAAAGTGGACGAAGTTGAAAGCGGGGAATCCTCCGGCATCGCGCTGCGCTTTCTTCAGGGGGAAGAAACCCGCTTTGGCCATGCGGACGGGCTGGATGCTGGCGATGTCGTAAGTCTGGCCAAAAGCCTGGCCGCAGGGCTTCCCCGGCGGGCTGCGGCAGCGAAGCCTCCGCCGGCCAAATTGGTGCGCCATGCTGTTCTCAAAGATCCGTTCCCCATCTCCCTGGACGAAAAAGTCCGGCTTCTGGCGGAGGCGGACCGCGCCGTGCGGCGCGTGGCGGAGGGCGGGCTGATCCGCCAGGTTTCGCTCACTTACGGCGAGAGGTACAAGAAAATTTCTTTGCTCTCCGTGGACGCTCAAACCGGGGCGGTTTCCTCGGTGGAAGAGCGGGTGTATTCTGTTTTTTCCGCCACGGTGGTGGCCGAAGAGAACGGAATTTTGCAGACCGCCACGGAAGTGATGGGAGCGTTAGCAGGCTTTGAAATGATGGAGAAGCACCCGCCCGCGGAAATCGCCGCGGCCGCAGCCCGCCGCGCGATTCAAAAATTGCGCTCTCCCCACGCTCCAACGGGGGAAATGCCGGTGATCCTGGAATCGCAGGCCGGAGGCACCATGATCCATGAAGCCATCGGCCATTCGTTGGAGGCCGACGGGATCCAGAAGGGCATTTCGCCCGTTTATCAGGGGCGCCTGGGTGCCGTTGTAGCCAACGAAAAAATCACCGTCTATGACGATCCCACTCTGGCCGGGCACCGGGGGTCGTTTGTTTATGATGACGAAGGCACAAAGTCGGAACGCACCGTGCTGGTGGACAAAGGCGTTTTAAAAACCTATCTTTATGACCGGTTGACTGCACGCAAGGACGGCCGGCCCTCCAACGGCCACGGGCGCAGGGAATCGTATGCGCACAAGCCCATTCCGCGCATGTCGAATACTTTCATCGCTCCCGGTCCGGATGACGCCAAAAAAATCGTGGCTTCCGTGCAGAACGGCCTCCTGGTGACTCGCATGGGCGGCGGCCAAGTCAACCCTGTAACGGGGGACTTTGTATTTGAAGTGGAGGAAGGATTTCTTCTTGAGAACGGGAAAGTGAAACACATGGTGCGGGGGGCATCCCTCTTGGGCAACGGTCCGCAAGTTTTGAGCTCCATTGATTTAGTGGGAAGCGACATGGGCTGGGGCGTGGGCACTTGCGGCAAGGGCGGGCAAGGGGTGCCCGTTTCCGACGGCCAGCCGACGCTGCGCATCCCGAAACTTTTAATCGGAGGCACATCGAACTAGGAGGTCAATGAGGATGAGATCAGGCAAAGCGGTATTGACGGGAATCTTGGCGTTGAGTCTGGCTGCTGGCATCGGTTCCATAGCCGGCGCGGAGGATGTAAAGGCCGAAAAGAAAAAGGCGGTAAAAAAGGAGAAAGGCATGAGCGCAGTCATTGAAACATCGATGGGAAAAGTTGTCATAAAACTCTATCCGGAGAAAACCCCGGAAACGGTGGCCAATTTTGTGGGTCTTGCGGAAGGGACCAAAGAATGGACGGATCCCGCCACGGGCTCCAAGGTCAAAAAGAAATTTTATGATGGGCTCGGGTTTCACCGCGTCATCCCCAACTTCATGATCCAGGGCGGCTGCCCTCTGGGCAACGGCACGGGCGGCCCCGGCTTCAGGTTCAAAGATGAAATCGTGAGCGGCGGGCTCACTTTTGACAAGCCCGGCCTGCTGGCCATGGCCAACTCTGG
>MGUQ01000085.1:0-3090 GCA_001799975.1 Elusimicrobia bacterium RIFCSPLOWO2_01_FULL_54_10
GGTGGGAGAGCACTGGCCGGTGGTCAAGCCGTAAATTTGATTGTTCATGACGATGTAGGTGACATTGATGTTGCGGCGCATGGCATGGATGAAATGGCCGATGCCGATGCCGTAACCGTCGCCGTCGCCCCCGGTGATGATGGTGGTCAAGTCTGGGTTCCCGAGGCGGGCACCCTGCGCGACCGCCACCGAGCGGCCATGGAGCGTGTGCATGCCATAGGAGCCGAAAAAGCCGGGAAGGTTGGAGGAACAGCCGATGCCGGAAACAACCATGACATCTTTGGGGTCCAGGCCGAGCGTGGCGCAGGCCTTTTGCAGCGAGAACAAGACGCCGAAGTCGCCGCAGCCCGGGCACCAGTCCGGAGCTATTTTGGATTTGAATTTTGTGATGTCTACGGTTTCTGTGGGCATGTCAAAGTCTCCTTAAATTATCTGCCGGCCATGGCGGGGTCTTTTTTCCCCGCCAGAAGAGCCTTCGCTTTTTCAACAACCATTTCTGGCCCGAAAGGCTCTCCGTCATATTTTCTCAAATGGTTTCCAATTGAAAGTCCGGTTTCCTGGCGGATCAGCTTTTCCAGCTGGCCTGAAAAATTGGCTTCAATGATCAGGTTTTTCTTGGCGGATTTCAGAATCTTGGCCACGGCGTCGGCCTTGAAAGGCCAAAGATACTTGATGTTCAAATGGTTGACCTTCGCACCTTCTTTCTCAAGGCGGTGGATGGCGTCCCGCACCACGGAATATGTGGAGCCCCAGGTGATGAAAGTGAGATCCGCGTCCGCGGGGCCTTCCAGTTTGGGGTCCGGCAGGTTCTTGAGCGCGGTGTCCATTTTCCGCATGCGCTTGTCCATCATCACAATGCGCTTGGCGGGGTCTGTGAAGACATCGGAAATGACCACGCCGTCTTCGTCGTGCTCATCCGATGCCGCGGTGTACATCATGCCGGCCATTCCGGGGAGAGCCCGCGGAGAAATGCCGGAGGGCGTTGAAAGATAGCGTTTATAATTGCCGTTCCCATTGTGGCCTTCGCTCACCATCTCGCCACGCTCGATTTTGACTTTTGTGAAGTCCAGGTCGTCGATGGTTTCGTAGTGTTCGGATAGGAGAAGGTCGGACAAAAGAATGACGGGGCACTGATAAATTTCCGAGAGGTTCAAGGCTTCCGCGGTGGAGTAAAAAGCGTCTTCAACGGTGGCCGGGGCAAGGATGATTTTGGGAAAGTCGCCCTGGGAAGCGCCGAGAGCCTGGAAAAGGTCCCCTTGTTCCTGCTTGGTGGGCAATCCTGTGGAAGGCCCGCCGCGCTGGCAGTTGACGACGACGACGGGGGCTTCGATCATGGCCGAAAGACCGACGGCTTCGCTCATCAACGCAAATCCGCCGCCTGAAGTGCCGGTCATGGACCTGGCACCCACATGGCCCGCGCCCACCGCCATGTTCATGGCGGCGATCTCGTCTTCACACTGCTTGACTACGATGCCGTACTTGGCACCACGGGGAGCCAGCCAGTGCAAAATGCCCGACGCCGGAGTCATGGGATAAGCCGAATAAAATTTGCAGCCGCCCGCCACCGCGCCGAGCGCAATGGCCTGGTTGCCGGTCAAGAACATCCGCTTTTTATCCGAAGTGTTCCAGGTGTGCTCAACTTTCTTGAAATTTTCCTTGGCAAAGTCAAACCCTGCTTGCGCCGCGCCCACGTTGGCGTCCACCACAGCGTCGCCTTTTTTCTTGAAGGTGCTGACGATGACGTCTTTGACGGCTTCAAAGGGAAAATTCATTACAAATGAAAGAGCCCCAAGGGCAACTGTGTTTTGCATGATGGGGCTTTTTCCGAACTTGGTAGCGATGGTTGAGGAAGGAATTCCAAAATCGCTCACACCTTTGGGAAGGGTTGCCGCGTCAAGCTTGATCTTTTCCTTGTTATAAATGATGCCGCCGCCGGGCGTGACTTCACCCGCGTGGCGGATGATGGTGTCTTGATTTAAAGCGACGAGAAAATCGCATTGATCGCCCTGGGACCAGACGCGCTTGGCGCCGATGCGGATTTGCATGTTGATGTGGCCGCCGCGGATGACGGACTGATATGAATTATAAGCGTAAACATAAAGACCCTGGCGGGAACAGGCCTTGGCCAGGGTTTCGGCAACGGACGCAATACCATCTCCCGCGGCGCCGCCGACACGGACAGAAACTTTCCTGGGAGATAACGAATTAGTGGAACTTGACATAAAAGGGGCTCCTATGGATTTGTTCTAAAGAAGAGTATTATAGCAACTGGTTCAGTTTCTGTCAAATTCGCGCCGTCCACCGAAGGCGCGAGAAAGCGTGAGCTCGTCCATGTATTCCAGCTCGCCGCCGGCCGGCAGGCCTTGGGCGGGACGGGTTATTTTAATGTCTTTGGGAATGAGCGCGATCTGTTTGATCAGATATTGAGCTGTGGTTTCGCCTTCAATGTCGGAGTTCAAGGCCAGGATCACTTCTGTGATGTTTTCGTCCCGAAGGCGTTTGAGCAGAGAGGCAATTTGCAAGTCCTGAGGGCCGATGCCTTCCAATGGCGAGAGCGCGCCGCCCAAAACATGATAGAGCCCATGAAAATCCTTGATGCGGCTCACGGCCTGCACATCCTGCGAGTTTTCAACCACGCAAAGCACCGCGCGGTCGCGGTCAGGATCACGACAGACCTGGCAGGGAGAAGAATCGTCCCAATGGCCGCAGATTTGGCAGGGGCGCACTTCGCGGTGGGCCGCCTGCAGAACATTGATGAACTCGCGGATCTCATTTTCCGGCATGCGCAGGATGCGGAAGGCCATGCGCTCGGACATTTTGGGACCCACAGAGGGCAGAGTGCGGAGAATGGAAAGAAGTTTTTCGAAAGATTCCGGGCGCTTCATCAGGAGCCGGCCTGGTGACGCGTCACCTTGCCGTGAAAGACGCTCAAAAACTTTTTGGTGCCTTCGTCTTCAATGGCGTCTTCAATGGGAGACGGCGTGCCTTCAATGGGTTCGAATGTCTCGCCGTGTTCCATGGCTTCAAAGGTGGTATGGAGCGATTCAACCACCAACGTGTCGTCATCTTCCACGGCAGCGCCGTCATAGG
>MGUQ01000085.1:3098-8985 GCA_001799975.1 Elusimicrobia bacterium RIFCSPLOWO2_01_FULL_54_10
GGCCGGACCTGGCCTTGCACAATTTTGAAGACCACCTGAACTCTTTTGTTAAGTTCGGCGGAAAAGACGCTTTCCAGGAAAGCGGAGCTTCTCTTAGCGTTGTCCAGAGAAAACTGCTTGGCAAAGCCGAGTTCTGCGGCATCGCCGCTCCACGAAGGCACCGCCTGCAGGAGAATGGCATAAAGCGAGGGTTTTTCCTGTTGGACACGGGCCATGATTTTCTGCCAAGCCTGTCCCAAGACGGGCACTGAAGATGATGCGGACACGGAAGGCGGCACGGAAACAGGAGACGGAGCGGCAGGAGCGGGCCGCGAAAGTGAAGGCGACAGGGGCTGAACAGCAACCGAGGCCTGTGGAGCCGGCCGTGAAACGATTGGAGCGGAAGCCGCAACCGAAACTGGCCTTGCCGATGGCGCAGAAGCGGATGACGGACGGACTTGCTCAAGATTTTCCAGGCGTTTCAGAATTTCAGGCGCATCCAGGACTTCCTGACAGAGTTTGACCGCATAACATTCAAAAACCATTCTGGGGGAATCGTTCCAGCGCATCTGCTCGGCGCATTTGGAGAGCATCTGGCCCGCGCGCAGAAGCTCTTCCTGAGAAAATTTCGCCGTGGGCAGGGGTTTTTTGCGCGCCGCGAAAGCGTCTTCGTCGGCATATCCGCATTTTTCAATGAGCATCTGGCGGAAAGCTTCGCGCACTTCTTTTAAGAAATAGGAAAGGTCATGGCCTTCGGTGAGGAGTTTTCCCACG
This sequence comes from Elusimicrobia bacterium RIFCSPLOWO2_01_FULL_54_10, assembly GCA_001799975.1. GTDB lineage: Bacteria > Elusimicrobiota > Elusimicrobia > 2-02-FULL-39-32 > 2-02-FULL-39-32 > 2-01-FULL-60-11. The sequence continues at coordinate 3,852 of MGUQ01000085.1, forward strand.
GCTTCCAGGGCGCCTTTGGCGTTTTTGGCAGCCACCTGGTCCAGAAAATCGAGCAGAAAATCTTCGCGGACTATGCCCAAAACATCTTCCACGCCCTCGCGTGTGATTTCGCCTTTGCTCCCGAAATGGGAGATGACCTGGTCTAAAAGTGAAAGAGCGTCGCGCATGGAGCCGGAGGCGGCGCGGGCCACCAATGAGAGCGCGTCGTCCGTGACCGCGATTTTCTCATCTTTGCCGATTTTTTTGAGGGTCAGGCCGATTTCTTTCTGCGTGAGAGGCAAAAAACGGAAGCGCTGGCAGCGGGAAGCTATGGTGGCCGGGATTTTATGGTATTCAGTGGTGGCCAAAATAAAAGTGACATGGGGTGGGGGTTCTTCGAGGGTCTTCAATAGGGCGTTAAAGCTGGGCGTGGAGAGCATGTGGACTTCGTCGATGATGAAGACTTTGTATTTGTCGCGGGCGGAAGCGTAAGCCACTGTGTTGATTATGGCCTCCCGTATGTTGTCCACGCCCGTGTGGGAGGCGGCGTCCAGTTCGAGCACATCCATTGAGGAGGATTTGGCGATTTCATCACACGAAGAGCAAGCGTTGCAGGGCTCAGCGGCCTTAAGGTTTTTGCAGTTGAGCGCCTTGGCGAAAAGGCGTGCCGTGGTGGTCTTGCCGGTGCCGCGCGTGCCGGAAAAAAGATATGCGGGCGCAACGCGGCCCTGGGTGATGGCCGCCTGAAGGATCTTGGTGGTCGTCTCCTGACCGGTCAAGTCAGCAAACTTCTGCGGCCGGTATTTGCGTGCGAGGATTAGATAGGACATTTTATTTTTTTAAAGCCTTTATTACAGTCATGATTGTCGAATTAAAATCTTGCTTCATGTCATGCCCCCATATTCTTACTACTTTCCATCCTCGTGAACGAAGATAAGCTGTTGCTCTTCTGTCTCTTGCGCGCGTATTTTCAATTTTCATCTTCCAGAAATCATTGAGAATATTTTTCCATCTTGGATATTGCCATCCATGCCAAAAATCGCTGTCCAAGAAAACACAGGTTTTTTCTTTGCAAAATACAATGTCTGGCTTGCCTTTCAAGCTCCCGTCATTGAGACGGAATTCTCGGCGTGTTTTCGTTATTAGCTCTGAGACAAATTGTCTTTCAAACTGCGTGTTCGAGGAGCGAATTTTTGACATAATTTCGCTTCTCTTTTTCTTGGAGAACTTGTCTATTCGAATTTTCATATTCCTTTTCAAAGTTAACTAAGATCATGTTAGCGAGAGAAACTGATAATACGGTGGGTACGGCATTGCCAATTTGAAGATTTTTGTCGCTTCTTGAGCCATAAAATTTATAGTCGTCAGGGAAACATTGAATTCTTGCTCCTTCTCGAGTCGTAAGCGGACGGGGAGTTTTAGGATGTATGCAGCGTGACGATGACGGTGTTCCAAGATTTCTAGTTAAGGTCGTTGAAGGGCGATTCCACCAAAGACGGCAGTAAGTGTTTTTAAACCCTGATGTGGGTCTTAAATTCTTTGGCAGATCTGCCGGACTGCCGCCTTCAGGCAAGGATTCCATGATTTTAATCAGTTTGGCACCGTGATTTGCTGCATTATGATCCATAATCTTTTTGGGAGCATTCATTCTCATCAATTTCTGAAATTCATTTTTTGGTTCCGTTGCATACTTAAAACTTTCCTCACCTGACTTGATAAGCGGCAAATCGCCTATGGCCTCGCCAAGAGTCAAATAAGGTTTTAGATGGCGTTTGAACAAATCAAGAGGTTTACTTGGGTCATAATGAGTTGGAATCGGATATTGGAATCGACTTGTAAGCCTTGATCCGACTATAATGACTCTTTCTCGAATTTGCGGCGCTCCATAATCAGCCGCATTTAAAAGTTTGTATTGAACCGAATAGCCCAAAGATTCAAACAAGGAAACAATGTCCTTAAAGAGTTTTCCGCCCTGCATTGACAGCAATCCTTTTACATTTTCATACAAAAATAACTTGGGGCGAAACTCCGTCAAAATGCGGTGGTACTCCCGAAAAAGCTTGCCTCTGGGATCATTGCTTGATCTCTTGCCAACAGTTGAATAAGCCTGGCAGGGCGGACCTCCAACAATGATGTCAATATCATCGGCTTTTTCACCCAAATCGCTTTCTAGCCAATTTGAATCAAAATTCTTTATGTCGCCCGTATACACATTTACAGACGGATGATTGATGGCATATGCTGTGGCCATGCTTGGCAGTATTTCGTTAGCCGCAACTATTTCAAAACTTTTATTGGCCTGAAATCCGTAGCTTAGGCCGCCAACCCCGCAGAAAAGGTCAATTACTTTTAATCTTTTCATCATGAACATACTCTGTTCGTCATTTCATCTTTGCCGGGTTTCGACCTTTAAATTCTGCATAAAGTATCTTATAAACTCCTTTCCTGACTTCACGATCGCTGGTCCGAATGACGCCGGGATTGGAAATCTTAATCACTCGTCCTTTTTCGTCGTAAACCCATCTATTTCTGTCTCCTCGATTGCATTTTTGGCATTGAGGAATAATATTACCTGCTGCTAATGGTTTCCTAGGATCCATATGACCTTTTTGAAGTAAAGTTTTGGTAGCTGGCCAGTGCAGATGGGGTTCTCCTTCTTGGGAGCCACATGTTGCACATTTTAGATGATAGCTCATTTTAATCTGTTCCCAATCCCCCGTATCACTGATTCTGTGCCCCATCTTGAAATGCGGATAAGGCTCCTCTAAAGTGTGCAGCTGATACTCGCCTCTAATGAGTTTGACAACAATATTGTCCCTTCCTCCAGCAGCAATCCACCAGCCTTTCTGTGCTCCTAAATGTCTAGCCTGTTGAACATCATTTACTCTGGGGTAATAACTCCTGATAAAGTTTGTGAGTTCTTCCTTGCTCACCTTTTTTGTTTTAGGATACCCTTGTGCCAAGTAGACCAGAACAAGAGAATCCTTTGTAAAGTTTCCCGAAGCGTCTGTTAGTTTTGGCAGTCCAACCCCATATTTTTCTAAATATTTCTTATGGTTTTCCTTTACAATTGCATGATAGACGGAATGTATTAATTTTTTATCCATTTAAGACCATCTGAGGAAGTCCACAATCTTCCAAGGGCGATACTTGCGAGCTAGAATTAAGTAGGACATTTAAAATTGGTGGAGCTGAGGGGGCTGGTCCGCCACAGTCTTTTTGTCATGGATTCAGAAGCACATCTTTGAACTTTTTTATAAAAAGAATGTCCTTGGGTCTCCCCGCCCTTCTTTTTGACTCCAAAAGATCTTCGAGGCGGCCCACCGAGAAAGAAAAGCCCAGCTTCTTGTCTTTCAATTTAACTGCTTTAGCGCGCATTTGATCATAAGTGAACCCGGAAATTTCCTGCACCAAATCATAAACAGTGTGATAAGGTCCTGTCGCCAATAGAACGGACTTGTTTTCAGCCAGTTTAGAGCAAAGTCTGAGATTCGGCTTGTGGATGGCGACTAGCTTTTTGTCCTGATTCAAATATGAGAGGCCACACTTATGCCGCAGAACCGCACGGACCACGCGCAAAAGATTTTCGGCGTCCGGACGGATGAAAACGTCATAATCCATGGTGGAAATAACCTGTCTGGCGTCCTTGGCGTAATAATTGATGCCGGAGACTCCCACGACGAGATATTCAACTTTTTCACGGCTTAACGCCTTAAGAAAGGCGTGTTGAGGCGAAAGAAAATCAGCGCTTCGCGGCACGAACGGACCGGCGGTTCTCAAGAAAACTCATCATGAGAACGGGGACCCAGGATTTATCCTCACGCAAGTGAGGACTACGCTGAATCTTGCGCACCAAGTTCAATATACGAGTCGTTATGTTTATCTTCATTTTAACTCCTTAAAATTGTGGAGCTGAGGGGGATTGAACCCCTGGCCTCTTCGTTGCGAACGAAGCGCTCTCCCAGCTGAGCTACAGCCCCAAAAATTGTTTTAGCTTAGTTGACTTTGAATTCCTTGCGGTCCAGGACGGCGCCGGATTCGGAGACGACTTCGACTCTCCACATGCCCGGCCAGACGTTCTTGCTGCTCCAGGTGCGATAAGGGCTGGAAGGAACTTTGAGGGACACTTCGCCCACCTTTTCATCGCCCGCGTACCAGACATGTTTGACCGTTGTCGGCACGGATTCGGATTCCATCTTCATCCAGCAGATGACCCGGCCCGCGGAAGTTCCCGTCTCCGTGACCGCGTCGACGGGCTCCCTGTTCTCAACCGCCGTGCAGACCGTCACCCGGGCGGTTTGATGCGAAACATGTGCATCTGCGGCCGGCGCTGCCGGGGCCTCCGCGTCCAGAACCTGCGCGCCGAGGGACAATAGAAACACTGCGAACACCGAAGCCACTGCTTTTTTCATGTAGTCAACCTCCTTGAGGGAAAAGATTGAAAGCCCAGATGGAATGCTAAGAAGCAATTTTACCATTATGGGACTGGGTTTGACAAATTGTATGATAGCGTAGTTATGGCGAAAGCTAGAAAACAATTTTTGAGGGCGCACCGCCGCTCCGAGCGGCAGGCTAAAGCGGCGGAAGCCCAAGCGGCCCACATCGCCCACGCATCCCACGCCAATCAGGATTTCACAAGCATCCTGGCCGACGCGGTGAACAGCAAGCGCGGCACGGGCGCCGTCGTGACCCTGCATTTGGGACCCGCCAATTCCGGCAAGACCTTCGATTCCATTGAAGCGCTCAAAAAATCCACCAACGGCCTTTATTTAGCCCCCCTGCGGCTCCTGGCCTGGGAAATTGCCGACAAGCTGAACGGCCAGGGATTCCCCTGCTCCCTGCTCACCGGAGAAGAAAAAGTCATTGTGCCCAACGCGCCCTATATGTCTTCCACCGTGGAGATGTTCAACCCGGACTCGCACGCGGAATGCATTGTGATGGACGAAGCCCAGATGATTGCGGACGATCAGCGGGGATGGGCCTGGATGCGCGTGCTGGCACTCGCCAAGGCCAAACGGATTGAAATCATCGCATCGCCGGATGCGGAAATTTTGATTTCCAAAATATTGACCAAGCTGGGTTACATCTTCACCGTGGTGAAGCACGAGCGCCTGGCCCCCCTGACCGTGGCCACCCAGCCCTGGCGCATCGACGA
>MGUQ01000086.1 GCA_001799975.1 Elusimicrobia bacterium RIFCSPLOWO2_01_FULL_54_10
TCGCTTTGAACCAATAGTTCTTCTGCAGCGTAAAATCCTGATGGGCCGCTCCCGAAGATGGCGACTTTCATCGGATTATTCTATCATTTTGAAATGGACGACATGACGATGGTGGCCGAGCTCGACAAGATATTTGTCTACATCGTGGTTCCGGGCCTGGCCGGAATCACTTTCTTTGCGTTGGCAAAATTTGTGCGCCACATCATGCCGCTCCGCGCGCTTGTTTCCAGCCCGCAGACCTACCACGCCGCATTCTGGGGTTTTATGGTTTTCGGTTTTTACCTGGGCCTGCGTCCCGTGCAAGTGCTGGCAGGGCCTCATCCTTGGCCTCTCATCGTCTCGAGCCTGCGGGAGTTCCTTTTGATTGGCATTTTTGGGCCTGCGGCTTTCATCGGCATGCTCACGCTCTGCTTTGGACCGGAAAAAATCGGCAAAGCCTGGATTGGGGGAACCTTCGGGCTCGGGGTGTTGATGGCGCTCACCTTCTGCGTGGTCAACGGCATGGCCATCGGCGGCTCCGAAGAAATCGTGCGCATGGGACGCCTCACCGCCTATGACGGGCTTTGGTACAAGAACAAACGCGAAGACATCGACGTGCTCATGCAGATTCTGTTCTACATCCGTCTTGTCAATCCGGGGGCTCTGCTCCTGGTGGCGGGGTCGTTCATCCTCTATCACGCGGTCCGCTACCCGCCTTTCAAGAAAAGACTTTACGACAACATGCCCAAAAAACTTTATATTTTGAGCATCGCGGTCTTCATCTATTCGCTTTCCATCATCGGCGGCTCCCTCCTTTATACCTTCCGCAAAGTGCCGGACCAGTGGGGGATTTATCACCTGGGTTCCTTGATCGCCGGATTCTTGGAGGCCATCTCCCTCTCGATGCCCGTCAAAAGCGATGTTCAGGTGAGCGAACATCGCGACTCGCCTCTGACGAGCTGATTCTTCCTGCCAAATTGAAACACTTCGAACGCTAAACGCACGGTTGTAAGCGAACTATTTTTTCGTCATTGCTCCTCGGGAGCGATTGTGAGCCTGCCCAACGAAGTGGCAGGCGAACTGAGCCGACCCAAGAAAAAATAATGAGCGTTGTGCGTTAGTGAGAAGTGTTTCAATTTGGCAGAATACTTTTCTACACACATTGACATAATTCCCTAATTCCGCAATCTCGCGAAGTCTTCTATCATGGTTTTCATGAAAGAAGCGCTCTTGCTGATATTTGGAATCGTTGCCGCGGCCCAGGCTCAGCCGCTCATCAACGAAGTCGCATCCGAAGAAGCTCCCGCCACGGGCGACTGGATTGAACTTTATGTGGCCAGCGCCCCGGCGGATCTCTCAGGCTGGAAAATCTATGAGCAGAACACTCTGATCAAGACATTCCCTTCCAATTCCATATTTTCAGCCGACACCTATTTAATTCTTCATTTCAATTCTTCCGCTCCGGATGAAACACCTGATTTTTATACCCCGGACACCGGCCTCACGGGCACTTCCAATGTGCTCACACTGAGAAACGCCGAGGGGCTCATTGCGGACGCGGTTGTCTTTTCAGACAGCTCAAGCTGGACAAGCGCCCAGCAATCCGCGTTCAACCTGGCTGTGGCCTCGGGGCAGTGGACGGGCACGCCGGACGCAGGCACCCGCAGTTTTTTGGAATCCGTGAACATCGCGGGCGGCATCGGCGCGGGGAACTCCATCGGGCGCGTTCCTGGCAGTGCGGACAACAATCATTTTTTGGACTGGAGCCATTATAAGGGAAAGCAAACGCCCGGCACACAAAATCCAGCGGTCATCACCTGCCAAACCACCCGCCACCCCGAGGGGACGATCTCCGAGATCGCCCCCTCCCTGCCGCTTTCCACCGGAGGAGATTTTGTGGAGATCTTCGTGCGGGAACGGGCGGATGTGTGCGGCCTGAAACTGCGTGAAGGAGAAAATATCATCAAGATCTTTCCACCCGTTACTCCCAATGCTGGTCCCTTTGGGGAGTTCGTGGTTTTGCATGCCAGTATCAGGGTTTCCTTGGAAAATCCAGATGAGACGGACGCCACCGGAGACTTGAACGGCAACGGGGTCATAGACCTTTATTCGGACGAATCGAGTCCGGGAATCACCGGCAGTTCCGACAACAGCGTTTCTCTGGAGTCTTCGGAAGGGCGCGTCATGGATTTCATAGGCTTTGCCGACCGCCTGCCGCTTTTTGGTCAAGATTATTATGCGGTCTATGACCGCGCCGCGGCCGAGGGTGTTTGGAGCCCGGTCTGCGCAGGGGAGGAAGATTGCTACGCAGCGGGCTCCGTGGTGTGGGCCAATTCCAGCACAAAATCCATGTCCAAAAAAGCCAAGCAGGCCGGCTTGCCGCGCACGGAGCGGCCTTCCACCGCTTTGGACTGGGAAATTTCTCCGCCATCGCCCGGAAAAGTTTTGGACCCAGCGCAAAACGCTCCCGGGCGGGCCAAAAAACCCATTGCGGTCACGCAGTCCCCGTTTTCTCCGGTAAAAGGCGGAAGATTCCGCGAAGCCCGTATTCATTGCTCAGCGGATGAATCGTCCCGCGTATCCATGCGGATTTTTGATTCCCGCGGACGGCTGGTGCTGACTTTGGCTGAGCGCCTGTCCTGCTTTCCGGAATCTGTTTTGCCCTGGAACGGCCGCGGCGCGGACGGCGCTTGGGTTCCAGCGGGCATCTACATCGTCTGGGCGGAAATCAAGGGCTCGGGGAGCGATGTTCAGAGAACTGCTGAAACCGTTGTGGTGGGGACAATGCCGTGAGGCGTTCATCGTGGGTCATCATCATGGTCTCGATGCTGTGTCCGCGGAACAGCCGGGCCGAATTTGAATTTAGGGAACTTGGAGCGCGCGCGGCGGCTCTGGCCGGCGCTTATTCAGCCCTGGCAACTGACGCGTATGCTCCCTTTTGGAATCCGGGGGCCCTGGGAGCGCTTGATCACCGTGAGGCGGCAGCCCTGCACGTCAGAAATTATTCCGTTCGAGAACTGTCATCCTCGGGCATTTCCGTGGCCGCGCCGTCCAAACTGGGCGGGCTGGCCATGAGCATCACCCAGTTTGGCTCACATGTATATCGCGAGCAGGAGCTCAGCTTGAGTCATGGATTCAAAATTTTTAAAAGTTTGTCTGCCGGTTATTCCTTGAGGGGCAACTTTTTAAAAATTGAGGATTTTGGCGCTTCCTCTTCATTCTCCGCCGATGTCGGCATTCACGCCGCCGTGACCGACAGGCTTGATTTGGCTCAGACGGGAATGAATATCACCCGGTCACGCCGCTCCGCGATCTGGACCTCCGGCCTGGCTTTCAAGGTCATGCCCGGGCTCACTCTGGCATTCGATTTGGAAGGCGTTGGAGCGCCGGTCCAGAGGCTCAAAACGGGAATGGAACTGCAGCTGGCTCCGTCGTTTTCGGTGCTGGGCGGACTTCAAACGGATCCGTCCCGGTTTTCCGGCGGGTTCCGCCTGCGTCACGGTACCATTTCTCTGGACTACGCTTACCGCCACCATGCTTTTTTGCCCGGCAGCCATCACGTGGGAGTCCAATACAGTTGGGCCGGGCTTCTTCAGCCGGAGCAGGAAAGCATTGCGTTGCCTCCCCAGGAATCCAAAATCAATCTGCAAACGGCCAACGAAGACGACCTGATGAAAGTCAAAGGGGTGGGCCGCTTCACGGCACAAAAAATCATTGAGTACCGCAGCCAGCAGGGGTTCAAAACCATTGACGATCTCCTTCAAGTGCCGGGCATGACAAAAAGAGTTTTCTTTCTGCTCAAGGGCCAATGCATTTTGAACGCAGTGATTCCGTGATTCGCGCTCTGTCATGGCAGGCGGCCGTCGTCCTTTTGTGCGTAGGCTCAGCTTTCGGCGATATTTCGGATTGGGATGAAATCGAGGGAAAAAGGGAAATGTCTTATGAAAGTTACGGGCGGCAGTCGGGGTTCCGGAGCCACAAGTGGAAACTGGCCCTTTCCCAGAAATGGGGCCCCAAGGCCGGATTCTATCTCATCAAAAATGAATCGTTGGGCTCGCCCATTGAAACTCACATGCTCGGGTTTTATGGCTCCAGAAATTTCAGGTTCACGGGCTTCCGCGCCAGCTACGCTTTGAAAGACAGGTCCTTGAGCGGAACGCAGGGCAAGAACTTCTTTTCAGGAGGCATTCGCTTGAGCCCGATGCGCAATATCGATTTCCTTTTGGATTATGACCGCATAGGAGATGAATATATAGCGGGGGAGGAGGACCAGGAAATCCAATCTTTGTCCGGCGCGCTGCGCCTGCGGGCTTTTGACGCTTTGCGGGTGACTCTTTCATATTCGGGGGAGAACCGCATGCGGGTGCGGGTGAGTTATTTGATAAAATGAGGGTCATGAAAACATTTCTGCCGTTTTTGGCCTTGTGCCTTTTTTACGGATGCGCCGCGCCGCAAAAATACGCTTTCTACCAGTACACGGAACTGGAAGGCGTGAAAAGCAAGACCCTTGACCGTCTCAAATGGGAGAATTCCGTTCAACCGGGGGAAGACATTTCGAAGGCCCTCATTCTGGAAATGGACAACGCCAGCTCGCATTTGATCCAGATCCGGGGCTCAGAAAAAAGGCATTCCCATGACCTCCACGACTTGACGGTGATCCTCCAGTCCGGCCGGGGACGCATGTTTATGGGGAACAGTTCCGTGAGCGTGGGGCCCGGGGCGGTTATTTTCATTCCGCGCGGGCTGGCCCACTATTTTGTGAACGGGAGCGCGGAGCCTGCCTCCGCGATCGCAATTTATTCGCCCGCGTTCGACGGGAAAGATGTGGTTGACCGCGAATAGGATTATTTGTCTTCGGGGGGGTTCTTGATGTCTTTGAAGATGTCTTCCGGCCTCAAATCCACAAGTTTTTTTCTGAAATCGTCCACTTCTTCCTTGGAAATGGGTTTCAAGAGCGGTTCGCACTGGGCGAACACCGACTCATCCACAAAAAGCGGCGATGAAGCCCGCAGGGCCAAGGCGATGGAGTCCGACGGACGGGCGTCAATTTCCTGCACGGAGCCGTCCTGCTCCACAAAAATGGAGGCGTAAAAAGTGCTTTCTTTGAGCTCAGTGATGACCACTTTTGAAATTTTGGCATTCACGCTTTTGAGGAAAGTGACCATGAGGTCATGGGTCATGGGGCGCGGCAGGTGCACGTTGTTCAAATGCATGGCGATGGAGTTGCCTTCCGCAGGCCCGATCCAGATGGGGATGAGCCGGGGGCCGTCAATTTCTTCCAGCACAATCACATATTGTGATCCCAGCGCAACCAACGAATATAAATTGACGGGTTTAAGCATTTCGCCCCAAGATTAACAGATATGACCCAAACATTCAAGTGCGTGCTGTTCGATCTTGACGGCACCCTTTTGTCGACGGGAGGCGCAGGAATTCGCGCTTTGGAAACTGCGTTTTTTGAGCTCCACGGCGTTAAAAATTGCTTGAGCGAAATTGACTGCGCGGGCAAGACGGACCCGGCCATTATCCGCGAGATTTTTACTGTTAAAATTGGGCGCGATTGCAGCGCGGCGGAAATGGCCGAAACTCAGGAACGCTATCTTGCGCACGTGGAGGGAGAATGCGCCAGGGCTGAAGATTATTTTGTTGTGAGCGGCATTCCCGGGCTGCTTGAGCGGCTTAAAAGCCTCGGAGTGATTCTGGGCCTGGGCACGGGCAATCTGGAGCGGGGAGCGCGGAAGAAGCTTAACCGGAGCGGGCTTAACCCCTATTTTCCTTTTGGGGGGTTCGGGTCGGATTCCGAAGAACGGTCTGAAATTCTCCGCGCAGGGCACAAAAAGGCCTGCCGTC
>MGUQ01000087.1:0-294 GCA_001799975.1 Elusimicrobia bacterium RIFCSPLOWO2_01_FULL_54_10
TGGCCACGATGAGCTCTTCCACTCCCGCCACTTTTGCTGGGATGGCCGTCATGAGCACGGTTGACGGATAACAAAACCTTCCCCCGGGCACATAGAGTGCCGCTTTGGGAATAGCCGTGGCGCGCTGCCCTGCCCGGATGCCGTCCAGGTTGATGGACCAGCCGTTGCTAATATTGTCCAGTTCGCATCTGTGAAAACTTTCAATCCGCGATTTCGCCGTTTGAAGCGCGCCGCGGATGTCGCTGTTGCAGCGGCGGTATCCTTCCGCCATTTTGGCGCGGCCAATAAAAAATT
>MGUQ01000087.1:306-2854 GCA_001799975.1 Elusimicrobia bacterium RIFCSPLOWO2_01_FULL_54_10
GGGCCGTTTTGTCAAACTGCCGCGAGTACGCGGCCAGGGCCTTGTCGCCTTCTTTTTCCACGCGGAAAAGAATCTTTTCCACGGACTTTTTAAGTTCGTTCGATGCGTTCATTGTCGTCGAGAAATTTAATTTAGTATTATATCAAAAAGGCAGGAAATTAAGGAGGACGAAATGAACAAGCTATGGGTGTTTTTCGCGGTGCTCTTGACGGTGAATTTGGCAAATGCCGCGGACATGGAATTCACCGTTGTGGCCATTGAGTCGGAAGGTGCGAAGTTCTGGATCCCGGGAAGTCTTATCGTGAAGAAGGGCAGCAAGGTCAAAATCAACCGGGTGAATGCCATCAAGTCCGAGCCCAACACGCACGGTTATGCCATCGATGAGTTTGGAATAAAGCAGGTGATTGCCAGGGGCGAGCCCAAAGCGGTCACTTTTACGGCGGACAAGACAGGGTTATTTGCGATTTATTGCCACCAGCACCCCAAACACATCGGGGGACAGCTGCTGGTCATAGATAAATAGATTTTAATCGCCGTAAAGATAGCGGGCATTGAGTTCGCCGCTATTTTTGAGGGAGTGCATGATTTTTTCCCTTTCTTCATCAAAGGGATACCGCAGGGCCGATACCATTCCGATGGCGGCTTTGCGCACTTGAGGGTCAGCATCTCCCAGGCCTAATTTCAAAATTTCAATTTGGTCCCGGTCAACGGCTTTTGCCATCGAACAGATCGCCTGGATTTTTTGGGCGGGCGTGCCGGTTTGCATGATTTGTTTCAAATAGGGAATAGCCTCTTTCCCAATCCTTCCCAGCGCCGCCGATGCCGCTTCCCTCACCGCCGCGGAGCTTTCAAAAATAAATGGGGTAATCTCAGAGGCAAAAGCGGCAGTTCCCAGGTTTCCCATTGCGTTCAGGATTGACGGGACAAGAAGTTTGTTTCTCACAGCGGCGATTTTGAGGGTATCTGAGAGTTTTTTGTTGATCGTTTCGGCGTCCTTTTGGCATCGGTCCAATTCATCCTGAACATTTTTGAGTGCTTTTTCTCTATCCCCCCTTGAATCATTCAAAATCGCTTTTGCTTTGTCATATTCGTAAACTCCGCTGATTTCCTGAGGCGCGAGCTCAAATGATTTCAGCCTCTCCTGAGCGGTCCTCGGGGAGATCAATGAGAAAATGGCGGCGGCCTCATAATAGGTGCGCGTGGAAAGCCCTCTCGCGAGCTCGTGTTCCAACTCTTTTGAGGGGATGGCGGACGACAAATAGATTTTGAGATTTTCTAGAGTCGTCATGCGGCCCGGTTCCGCGCCGCGGTCCCGGCTCAGTAAACGGGTGAGAGCGGAAATGCCCGACGCCTGGAAGCGAAAATCCTTGTCATCCAAGCACTTGAGAATTTCGGGAAGCGCAGTCTTCGCGTCCAGAAAGGGCAGTTGAGCCAGAAGCCAGGCGCGCTTTTCTCCCGAGGCGGTTTTAAGCGCGGCCAGAAGCGCGGGTCCCGCTGCCGGGCCCATTTCTGACAACGCGGCGCGGATCTGGATGTAACCGTCGAAATCTGCCGGATCCAGCAGAGCGACCAGATGAGGGATTTCTTGGTCGCTTGCCGAAACCAGCCTCGCCAGAGCCAATCGGGGATTGAGTTTATCCACGGAGAATGCGGAAGCCGCGGCGACAAGCAATTCCATCCGTTTTTCCGGCGGCATGGAGTCTGCTCGTGCAATTTCGGCTGCGATGTCAGCCCCCTGAGCGTTGGGATATTCGCCTCGCGCCAAGCCGGTCCAAACAGTTTTGGGCAAGGCCGTTTCCGAACTCAAAGCCACATTCTCCAGATGGATGACCCCCCAGGGAGATGTGAAGATGTCTTCATTGGCTGCTGAATGCATTTTGAAATAGGGCGATCTCACCCGCGTTCCATCGCCTTCAATCCAGGCGAGAGCGTAATCCGCAATTTCCCTGGCTGTTCCCCCGCCGCCCATTCCGGAAAGTTCCAGGGTGTTTGTCGCCCCTTTGACATAAAAAATTGATTTTGAACCATACATGGCGGCCGATGCCGCGCCCCATTCGGTTTGGGCGCTGTTGCGGTCGCCGAGAACGAACGCCCAGCCGATGCTCCGGTCCCACCCGAACGCAGGGCCCACGCCCCAGTTCACCACGCGGTTTTCGTTGCCGTTCAGGAAGAAAGCGCCAGCGGCATTGTGCACTCCAGATCCTTGGGAATATCTGCGGGCTTTCAGGGAATTGTTGCTGCCATCGATCCTGAATGCGCCCAAAGCGTGCCAATAGCCGGCCCCTTGCGCAAAATAACTGCCCTCCACGCTGATGTTGTCGCCCTTGAGGACGCAAAGGCCGATACCGCCTGCGGCCCACGCGCGCGGGCCGTATCCCACGCCCTGGCAGAGGCTCGTGGCTCCCAAAGATTCGCGGGGATCTGGATCCACGAGCCCGCCATGCAAAGCGGAGGAAGATCCGACATGCTTGAACAGTCCCACCCCGCGGGTGAACCCCACTCCTTGTCCGTAAAGTTCCGCGCTGTAAACGCTCTCCGCTCCGTCCAA
>MGUQ01000087.1:2878-4379 GCA_001799975.1 Elusimicrobia bacterium RIFCSPLOWO2_01_FULL_54_10
CGAAATACGCCTTTGCCGCGCACGAACAGGGCGCCCGTGCCGCAGAGCCCGAAGCCCTGGGAATAGCTCCCCGTTTCAATAATTTTGGTTCCGGAGGGATTGGGCAGATAAAATAGTCCGATGCCAAAAACTCCCGCGCCCGCGGAGGCGGGATGCGTGGAAACCACAGTCACGTTTTGGCCGAAATCGATGACAACTTTCACTTGCTCTTCGCGCGCGCCCGCCACGGGCCCGTCGTAGCGGTTGTTGCCTCCCAAATCGATGATGAGGCAGGCTTTTTGCAGATCGTCCGGGGTATAAACATTGTCTTCCGCGCCGGAAACGATGATGTCCCCGTGCGGCGTGGATTTGCGGAAAGGCTTGAGAGTTTTAAGCTTGGGAAGCTCGCGGTCGATGGCGGAGATCAAAATTTTGGAACCCATCAGCAGTTCCTTATGCTTGAATTTTTCCAGTCCTCTGAACGCCTTGCGCTTGAAATAGGCCATGCGGGAAGAGTCTCCGGGAGCCGAAGGCTCCGCCGGGAAATCATGCGCGCGCATGGCGTTGTTGCGCTCTTTGACGTTCATGTCGCGGTAGGAAGTGGTGAGATGGAGATAAGCTTCGTGGATGGCGTTATAAATTTTTTTCACGGAGTCCGCCCCATGGGACGGGGGTGCGGCGGGACTACCGGGGGCCAGGAGCGATTCTGCCAATTTGAAGGTGTCCGCCAAGGACGGGCTTTTTAAAAGGGATTCGGTCCAGCCCGAGATTTTTTCGGGTGCGGGGCCAGGATTTTCCAGGATTTCTTCGACAACCGGCAGGGAGTGCGGGACGGGCCATCGGGTCACAATGCTAAGGTCCGAGGGTACGATTCTCAATTGCGGCAGTTTCGAATTTATTTTTTTATTTGCATCCTTGATTTGGTCAGGCAGTGTCGCGGAATGAAGGGATACGGTTTGAAGAACGACACAAAATAAAAATATTATCGGATGCGTTGGATTTTTGCCCCTAAAGCAGATAATTTCTTCTCCAAATCCTCATATCCCCGGTCCAAATGATAAATTCTCTGCACAATTGTTTCCCCTTGAGCGGCCAGGCCTGCCACAATCATGGCGGCACCCGCTCTCAAATCAGAAACCATCACATGCGCTCCTGAGAGGTTCGGAACCCCGGCGACTGCGGCTTTTCTTCCCGAAATGTGAATGTCTGCTCCCATGCGTCGCAGTTCCGCAGCGTGGAGAAAACGGTTTTCAAATATTTTTTCCTCAATCACGGATTTTCCCTTGACCGTCGTCATAAGAGCCATCCATTGGGCCTGCACGTCCGTGGGAAATCCCGGATAAACCTGCGTGGCCACGCTCACAGGCCTGAGCGGTTTGGGCGCGGAGCAAAAAAGAGTGTCATAATCTTTGGAGTCTTTGCGGACTTTCACGGTGACGCCGGCTTTTTTGAGCGTATCCAACACACTTTTTAGGTGCTCCGCGCGCGCCTTGCGGAGCTCAATGCTGCCCCGCGTGGCCGC
>MGUQ01000087.1:4409-5024 GCA_001799975.1 Elusimicrobia bacterium RIFCSPLOWO2_01_FULL_54_10
CACTTCCGCCCCCATTTCGTTCAACATGTTGGCCAAATCTACAATTTCGGGTTCCCGCGCGGCGTTTTGAATGACCGTTTTCCCGGGCACAAGCACGGCGGCCATGAGCAGGTTTTCCGTGGCACCCACGCTTGGAAATTTGAAGCGGATAGTTTTTCCGGAAAGTTTTTTGCCTTCCAGCCGCACCATGCCGCCGGAAAAATTGGGTTTTGCGCCGAGAGCTTTTAAGCCGGAAAGGTGGATGTCGATGGGACGGTTGCCGATGGCGCAGCCGCCCGGGAGAGACGCTGCCACCTTGCCATAGCGGGCCAGGAGCGGCCCCAGAACAAGAGCCGAGGCCCGCATGCGGCTTACGAGCTCATAGGGAGCTACAGGCTCGGCGTCGCGAATTTTTTTGACCGTGATTTTGCCGCCGTCGGTCACAATCTGCTTTCCAAGATGCTCCAAAATAAGAACCGTGGTTTGAATGTCTACCAGATTGGGGACATTTTCCAAAACACATTCTTCATCGGTGAGCAGGGTGGCGAAAAGACAGGGCAGGGCGGAATTTTTTGAGCCGGAAACATCCACCGCGCCGCGCAAAGGCGTGCCTCCTTGAATGATAAGTCTTGGCAG
>MGUQ01000087.1:5043-9615 GCA_001799975.1 Elusimicrobia bacterium RIFCSPLOWO2_01_FULL_54_10
TTGCCCGATCACCACGCGGCCGAGGCCCGCGTCATCTTTACAGGAATGAATTTTAACATATCCCAAATTTTTGAGAAGCTCCACCACATCGGGAGATTTATTGTAAGCCACTTCCATGAGAAGATATCCTTGAGGGTTGATGAACTCCCGCGCCTGACGGGCCAGTTTTTCAATCAATCGCAGTCCGTCCGGGCCCCCGTCAAGAGACATGTGCGGTTCGTGCTGGATTTCTCTTTGAAGGTGAGGGATATCATCGGTTTTAATGTAGGGTGGATTTGAAACAATCATATCAAATTTTCCCTTGACCGAATCCAGGATATCGCTTTTCATGAACGAAATTCTATCAGAAACTTTCAGCGTGGAAGCGTTTTCCTTGGCCATTTCAATGGCGGCATCGCTTAGGTCCGTGGCCGTAATTGTGGCTTCCTTGTCACCGAGCGCGAGTGAAATCGCCACATTGCCGGATCCGGTGCCCACGTCCAGGACATTTTTTGGCGCGGGCATTTTCTTGAGCCGATCGAGAGCCTCGGAAATAAGGACCATCGTTTCCTGCCGGGGAATGAGAACGGAATCGTTCACCTTGAATGTCAGGCCTTCAAATTCCTGGGTTCCCAAGATATAGGCCAGGGGTTTGCCGTTTTTGCGCTCCCGCACGCTTTTTTCAAATGTTTCCGCGTCATCCTTGGCGCTGCGCAGAAGCCAGAGGGACTCCATGAGGGCGTTGGAAATACCTGCGGTGGTCAGTTCTTTTTCTCCCCAGGCGAGCAGTTTATTGTCCAAGGTCTTCCTCGCTGCTTCTGAGAGCGTCCACCAACGCGCCCATCTTGCCGTCCAGAATTTCCGGCATGTTGTGCACCGTGAATCCGATGCGGTGGTCCGTGATGCGGTCTTGCGGAAAATTGTAGGTGCGGATTTTTTCAGACCGGTCGCCGCTGCCCACCTGCTTCTTGCGGTCGGAGGCGCGGCGGTCGAATTCCTTCTCGCGCATGTCGTCCAGGATTTTTGCGCGCAGGAATTTCAAGGCTTTTTCACGGTTCTTGATCTGGGATCGTTCTTCCTGGCACTGCACCACCACGCCGGTGGGAATGTGCGTCATGCGCACGGCGGAATCCGTCTTGTTGATGTGCTGGCCGCCCGCGCCGGAGGCGCGGTAGGTGTCCACCCGGATGTCTTCAGGGCGGATTTGGACATCCACTTCTTCGGCTTCAGGGAGCACCGCCACAGTGACGGCAGAGGTGTGAATGCGGCCGCTAGCTTCTGTCTCAGGCACTCGCTGGACGCGGTGGATTCCGCGCTCAAACTTGAAAAGTCCGTACGGCCCCGTTTCGGATTCCCGCCCGGGCTTGGTTTCGATGAAATAGATAGCTTCTTTAAATCCCCCGCGTCCCGTCAAGCTCACATCGACCAGCTCATGGCGGAACCCTTGCTCTTCGGCAAAGCGCAGATACATGCGCGCCAGGTCTGAGGCGAAAAGCGCGGCTTCTTCTCCGCCCGTGCCCGCGCGGATTTCAAGGATGACGTTTTTGGAGTCCAGAGGATCTTTGGGGCGCAGAAGCTCCCAGAGATTTTTTTCTATTGCAGGGATTTGTTCGGCAAGAGAAGTCTTTTCGGCGCGCGCCATTTGCTCCATCTCGGCGTCACCGGACTTGGCCAATTCGTCCGCGTGCTTCATGCTCTCCACGAGACTTTCCCACTGGCGGATTTTTTCCGTTTTTGTGGAAAGCAGGCGGTGCTCCTTGGAAAGCGCGGCAAAATCCGGCCGTTCGTGAAAATGGGGGTCCCGCATCATCTCCTCGATTTCCCGGTGCCGGGAGAGGATGGGCTTGGCCATCGAGCGGAGTTTATCGTCATTCATGGTTTGGACAAAGAAAAAAACGACAGAATTCTGTCCTGTCGTTTTTCACCTTTTGAGAGAATCTACTTTGACTTTGCCGGTTTTTTTTCTTTAATTTCGGGTTTGGCCGCTTTCTTGGCGCCGGTGGAAAGGATCTTGCTTGTCTTGGACACTTTCACCGCGGCTTTCTCTTTGGCCTTGGTGCGCACGGTTTGGCCCTGGGTCTTTTCAAATCGCTTGGTGAAGCGTTCCACGCGGCCGGCGGAATCCACCAGCTTCTGCCTGCCCGTGAAAAACGGATGGCAGTTGCTGCAGATTTCCAGGCGGATGGTGGGCCGTGTGCTCCGGGTTTGAAAGGTGTGCCCGCAGGCGCAGTTGACGGTGGAAAATACATAATTGGGATGAATTCCGGGTTTCATGGTTTCTCCGATCTTTAGATTTAGAATAGGTACTTTCTGGGGTTTTGCAGCTTGCCGTCCGAATTGCGCCGGACTTCAAAGTGGAGGTGCGGGCCGGTGGAAATGCCGGTGGAGCCCACGCGCCCGATCAGGTGCTTGCGGTCCACGCGGTCGCCCACCTGGACCTCGATCTTCGAGAGGTGGCCATAGCGGGTGGTGGTGTTTTTGTGGCGGATTTCCACCATGTTGCCGTATCCGCCCTGCCAGCCGGCGAAGGTGACAACGCCGGATTCGCTGGCGCGCACGGCGGATCCATGCGGAGCCACCATGTCAAAACCGTCATGAAAGCGCTTGTATTTGTGCACGGGATGGCGCCGGAAGCCGAAGCCCGATGAAATGCGGGACCAGGCCACGGGCCTGAACAGCACTGGAAAGCTCTTTTGGGCGCTCGGGATCCACAGCTTTGCCCCTTCTTTTAAAATGAGGGTTCCGTTGTGCACCTGGGCAATTTCGTCCCAGGCGTTTTGAGCCAAAATGTTTTTCTTGCGGCCCCCGAGCCGTTCGTAGGTTTTGATGATCTGCTCGATCGGCTCTCCCCCCTGGGCAATATGGACCATGCCTTTTTTGTTGTAAACGATCATCAGCTGGCGGGTTCTCAAAACGGGGTCTTCAAGGTTGTTCGTGCTTCGGAGGAAATGGCCGTAGGTGCCGTAATTTTTGGCCACTTTCTCCAGCCATTCGTTGGATTTCACTTCGTGGCGCTTAACGATGAGATTTTTGGAATTGCGGATCACTTCCTGGGCCTGCGGATCCGTGAGGAGACCGTCCGACTGGTTCAGGAGCAGGGCCGTTTCCGACAGCAGGGAACCGGTTTCAGGGGTGCCGCGAGGGCTGGCCGCCAGGCCACCGACGACAGCCAGGATTCCGGCGGTCAAAAATATGAGCGATATTTGCGGCTTCATCTTATAAGTATACAGGCGAAATCCCCGAGTGTCAACTGGAGGATTTACATCTTTTCCATGGAGGAAAGTTCCATGGATTTGAGGAAGTCCTTGTTGGATTTGGTGGCCGAAATCTTCTCGATCAGGAGCTCCATGGCTTCGATGGGGTTGAGCGATGCCAGTACTTTGCGCAGGATCCAGATTTTATTGAGTTCGTCGGGTTCCAAAAGGAGCTCTTCCTTGCGGGTGCCGGAACGGCCGATATCGATGGCGGGGAACACGCGGCGGTCGGCGAGCTTGCGGTCCAGGTAAACTTCCATGTTGCCGGTGCCTTTGAATTCTTCGAAAATGACGTCGTCCATGCGGCTGCCGGTTTCCACAAGCGCGGTGGCGATGATGGTCAAGGACCCGCCTTCTTCAATGTTGCGGGCGGCGCCGAAAAAGCGCTTGGGCCTCTGCAAGGCGTTGGAGTCCAGGCCACCTGAAAGCACGCGGCCGCTGGAGGGCGTGTTGGTGTTGTAGGCCCGGGCCAGGCGGGTGATGGAATCGAGCAAAATCACTACATCCTTGCCGTGCTCCACCTGCCGCTTGGCCTTTTCAATCACCATTTCGGCCACCTGAATGTGGCGGTCTGCCGGCTCGTCAAAAGTGGATGAAATCACTTCCCCCTTAACGGAGCGTTGCATGTCGGTCACTTCTTCGGGGCGTTCATCGATGAGAAGGACGATCAGGAAAATATCGGGGTGGTTGGTGGTGATGGCGTTGGCAATTTTTTGCAGGAAAATGGTCTTGCCCGTGCGGGGCGCGGCTACAATCAGTCCGCGCTGGCCCATGCCGATGGGAGCCGTCAAATCCATCACCCGGGTGTTGATTTCGGACTTTGCGGTTTCCAGCACAATGCGGCGGGCGGGATACAGTGGCGTGAGGTTGTCAAAAAGCGGGCGGTCTTTGAGCTGTTCCGGCGTGGCGCCGTTGACCGCCTTGACTTGCAGAAGCGCGAAAAACCGTTCCCCTTCCTTGGGCGGGCGGACTTCCCCTGAAACCGTGTCGCCTTTTCTCAGGCCGAACTTCTTGATTTGGGAGGGCGAAATGTAGATGTCGTCCGGGCCCGGCAGATACATATAGCTGGGCGAGCGCAGGAACCCAAATCCGTCCGGCAGGATTTCCAGCACGCCTTCGTCCAAAAGATTGCCCTGTGGCGATTTGGCCGCCTGGGCTTCCAGGATTTTAGCGATCAGCTCCTGCTTTCTCAGCCCGGATCCGGCCTCGATCTTTAAATCTTCGGCCATTTTGGTGAGTTCAGGCAGTTTGAGCTGGGAAAGGACTGATACGTCTGTGGTTTGGTTCATCTGTTGATTTTCCTCTCAGGGTTGGAAAATAATTTGAAGAATGAGTCTTT
>MGUQ01000087.1:9662-11376 GCA_001799975.1 Elusimicrobia bacterium RIFCSPLOWO2_01_FULL_54_10
GTGTGTGCGTTTATTCTACTAAATCGTGCGGCAATGTCAAGACATTTTTAAGCGGCGGATTTTTCGGAAGGCGTTTCCGGAATGATGCCCCGGACGTTGCTGATGAATTCCTGGATGTCGAAGGGTTTTTTCATGTATTCCTTCACACCCACTTGCTTGGCGATTTTGATGTAGTCCGCTTCCTCCCAGATGGAGAGGATCATGATGGGGACGGATTCTGACATCTTGCGGATCACCGCGATGGCTTCCAGCCCGTTCATTCGCGGCATGCCGATGTCGGTGATGATGAGATGCACTTTATTGCCGTACACTTTGTAGGCTTCCACGGCTTCAATTCCGTCCGTGGTGGTCACAAGATCATAGCCGGCGTTGGTGAGCATGGAGGTGAGGAGTTCCCGGATGACGCTGTCGTCTTCGGCGATCAAAATGACCTTCTTGTGTTTCTTCATAGAGTAAAGTATACCATCTGTCACATCACATTTTCCTCACGAAATTGTAAACTTTTTGTAACATTATTTACGCCTTTGTTACAAGTGTTAAGAGGCGCCCATAAATATGGCGCGCCTGGGTTGCCGCCCGGGCCTTTTTTTCGGAATTATCGACGGTGAAATCAGCCAGCTTCTTTTTTTTGGAGAGAGGCATCTGCGCGGCGATGCGGTCTGCGGCCTGGCTCCCTGCCAGCCCGTTCCGCCCCGCCAAACGGGCTATTTGGGCCTTGCGGGGCGCCCAGACCACGATATTCTTGTCAAAATAATGCTGCCAACCCGCTTCAAAAAGGAGCGGGACATCGACGATAACAACGCCGTTTTTTATTTTTTTGAGGCGGCGGAAAACCTCTTGTTTGACTTGAGGGTGGACAATCGCCTCCAGCGCTTTTCTCTTGCGGAAATCCGCAAAAACCAGTTTTGCCAGGGCAGGGCGGTTCAGGGAACCATCCTTTTTGATCACTTTAGGGCCAAATTTTCGCCTTATTTTTGAGAGGGCAGGCTTACCCTTTTTGACTGCCTCCCGGGCCATCTTGTCGCAATCAAGGACATGGGCGCCTTTCCTGCGAAATATCTCCAGCACGGTGCTTTTTCCCGACGCAATACCGCCCGTTAGACCGGCAACTATCTTTGGCATGATTTGCAGAAGACAACGCCTCTGCCTCCCAGAACAACTCGTTTGAATAGGGTTTTGCAACGGGGGCAGGGCAGGCCTTCTTTCCCGTAGGCCTTGGAAAACAGCTGGCTGCGGCCCTTTTTGCCGAGAGCATCCACGTAAGTGCTCATGGAATAGCCCCTGTGTTCGATGGATTGGGAGATGACTTGGCGGATGGACTTGGAAAGGGCCTCCAGTTTGTCATCGGCAATGCGCCCGCAGGGTTTTGTGGGACGGATGCCGGCCGCAAAAAGAGCTTCCGTCACATAGATGTTTCCCAGCCCGCTCACGTACTTTTGGCTGAGCAAAATGGAATGCACGGGGGCGCTTCTCCCCCGGAAGGCCGTGCGCAAATATTCTCCGCTCAAATCCCTGTGGGTGGCCTCCACGCCGAGGGCGGCAATTTCCGGCTCCTTTTCCCAATCCTCCGAGAATACAACTTCTCCGAAGCGCCTGCGGTCCGCAAAATACAATGATTTCTCCCCGTCAAAATCGAAGCGGATGCGCTCAGAATATTTAGGGGCTTCCAAAAGCATCTGCCCCGTCATGCGCAGGTGAAAAACGAGCGCCGTGG
>MGUQ01000087.1:11396-16957 GCA_001799975.1 Elusimicrobia bacterium RIFCSPLOWO2_01_FULL_54_10
TTCTGCGGTTTTGACACGGCGGCGCGGCTTCCCGTTGGGGCCGATGCCCGTGAGCACAAAAGGGTCTTTGACTTGAATGGATTGGACGGTTCGGCGGAGGAGGGCGGAGCTTAAATCCCGGCGGATGGTCTCAACTTCCGGCAGTTCGGGCATATCAAGTTCTTTTTTGCATCGTGTTCCAAAATTGGCGAGGGGAAAGGATTAATATTGACCTAAATTCATTCAAAGTTAGTAAGTCATTATCCCCCGAGATGATGATATCCGCCTCGCCTGCTACTGCTGTACCCAGGATTACAAGGTCAGATTTGTCCCGGCACGAATTTTGAGGGACATGGGATGGATTAACGACCTCCGCTGCCGAGGCAAGATATTTCCGGATCGAATCAGCGACGGAAGGTTTCAATTTCAGTTTTTTGACCAAGTTTGCATGGACTTCCTGAATGATGGGATGGCTTAATATAACCTTGTGTTCGGAAAGGCAAAGCTCATAAATGTCGGAACATAAACCTCGCGTGGCAAATGCGGCAATGAGGATGTTAGAATCCAGCACAACCTTCAAGAAATTATTTTAAACACGTCCTCATCGGTTAAAAGCCCCCGCGCTTCAGCAAACGGGCGCACCTTGGAGCGCAATCGTCTGAAGCGATAAGCGGAGATATACCGGCTTAAAGACTCGCGCACCAGATCGCTGACGGGGACATGCGCCTCTTTGCTCACGGACTGCAATTCCGACTGCAGCCTTTTGGGGAGTCTGACGGTTATCGTATTGTTCATAGGGGGTCACCTCTGTAAGACATTGTAGCACATATAACAATATGTGTCAAGAGAAATTAATTTAGCAATCCCTTCAATTTTAGAGTCCAAGCATATCGAGCGATGAGTGCAAATGCGATTAGGTTCGGAATTTGATTCAGCAGTAAATAATTGACATTACGATTTCCAAATAATTTTATTGCGAACCAAATCATGTCACCCAACGACAGTGCTATATAAACTAATAATAAAGTTACGGCAATTCGTCTCATTTTCATGAGCGCAATTGCACTAAGTAAAATAAGTGCGATGAGAGAATACTTAAAAAATGAATAAAAACTTACATAAAAAAGACTGTAACCCAGCAATAGATGATAAGCAACATAAAAAATCATTACCCACCCACAAACTAAGAGAGTTTTTTTGGATTTTTGTCACTTTGTGGAATTAAAAATGCATTGTTTGCATAAATTCCAACAGCTAACAGAATTAATGCAACGGGACCGATGAGAAAAATATAATTCGACATAAATTAATGCTTTGTGGCGGAGTAGCGGCGCATCACATCGCGTTCCTGCTCGGTGAGGCTCTCCGCGCCGTGCTTGAGGACTTTTTCCAATATGCGGTCCACTTCCTTGACCAAGTCCTCTTTTTTGGCCCTCGGCCTGATCTCTTTGCGCGGTTTGGGCTGAGGAGCGGCTTGAGAAATGAAGAGGTCGGAAATCTTGTAGAGGAGGCGGGTCCAGACGGAGCGGAATTCGAAGGATTTGAGATACAAATACCCCGTGAGCATGCCTCCCAAATGGGCATAGCGGGCGATGAGGGACGGCGTTCCATGCGAGCTGGCAAAAAATTCAAGCGCTCCAATGAGGATGACGAAATACTTGGCCTTCATGGGGAAGATGGCGTAGAGATAAATCTGCGTGTCGGGGAACATCATGGCAAAGGCCACCAGGATTCCGTAGAGCCCGCCGCTGGCCCCGATGGCGGTCACCGTCGAAAAGGGCTGCACCGCGCAGTTGAGCATGCCCGCTCCCAGGACGCAGGTGAAATAAAATTTCAGGAATTCTTTGGCGCCCCAGCTCCATTCGATTTCCTTGCCGAACATCCAGAGGGACAGCATGTTGAACAGGATGTGAATGAAACTGCCGTGAAGGAACTGGTAGGTGAAGAGGCGCCAGATTTCAAGCGAGAGGACTTTGGCGGGAACCAGGCCCAGGGCGCTTTCCAGCCAGCCCCCCAGGAAACTCTGGAGCACGAAAAAAACCGTGTTGATGATGAGAAGCCATTTGACGCCCGGAGGCAGCTTCATTTCCATTTCTCCATGTCCGCCCAATTTTTGCCCGATTTCAAGTCCGCCACAAGAGGAACCAAAAGCTCGACCGCCTGCTCCATTTCCTTTTTCACGAGCGCGGCCGTCGCATCTGTTTCTTCAGCCGGGACTTCAAAAAGCAGGTCGTCGTGCACCTGCACTAACATTCTTGCAGAAAGTCCCTGAAATTTCAATGCCTTGCGCACCCGAAGCATGGCCGCTTTTATGACATCGGCAGAGGTGCCCTGAACGGGGGTGTTCACGGCCGTGCGTTCGGCGAAGGAACGCATGTGCGGGTTTTTGGAACCGATTTCCGGGAGATAACGGATGCGGCCCAACAGGGTTTTGACGAAGCCGTCTTTCCGGGCCTCTTTCTTGGTATTTTCGATCCAATCCTTAACAACGGAGTATTTTTCAAAGTATTTGTTGATCATGTCCTGGGCCTCGCTCATGGAAACCCCGAGCTGCTGGGAAAGGCCGAAGGACTGCTGGCCGTAAACGATGCCGAAATTGATGGCCTTGGCGCGGTTTCTTTGCTCGTCCGTCACTTCACCGGGTTTCAGGTGGAACACCTGAGCCGCGGTAGAGCGGTGAATATCCCCCCCTTTTGCGAACGCGTCAATCAGGGCGGGGTCTTTGGAAAGGTGCGCAAGAACGCGCAGGTCGATTTGCGAATAATCCGCTGACAAGAATGTGAAGCCCTCGTCGGGGATGAACCCGCGGCGGATCATGCGGCCCGCTTCGGTGCGGATGGGGATGTTTTGCAGATTTGGGTCTGTGGATGAGAGCCTGCCGGTGGCTGCGCCCGCCTGGTTGAAGGAAGTGTGGATGCGGCCGGTTTTGCGGTTCAGTTCCTCCAAAAGCCCGTCGATGAATGTGGATTTGAGCTTGGAGAGCTCCCGGTGGCGGATCAACAGCGCGGGCAATTCATGTGAAGGCGAAAGGGTTTTAAGCACTTCTTCATCGGTGGAAAAGCCTGTTTTGGTTTTGCGCACCGGAGGCAGTTTCAATTTCTCAAATAAGATGAAGCCTAGCTGTTTGGACGAATTGAGATTAAATTCTTGCCCTGCGGCCTTGAACGCTTTGGCTTCAAGCTCCCGGATTTCTTTGGAGAATTTTTCCCCCAGATCTTCAAGGTATTTGGGGTTCACGCGGATGCCGGCCATTTCCATCTCCGCCAGAACTTCCACGAGCGGCATTTCCAGATCTTGAAAAAGCCTGACGAGATCTTTGTCCTTGAGCATCGGGGCAAAATGGTTTGCGAGCTGGAGCGCGCAGTCGGCGTCTGCGCAGGCATAGGGCGCGGCTTTCTCCACTTCCACCTGATCCATGGGAAAATCATGGGCGGACGCCTTTTTGACTTCCTTGGGAACAAGTTCTTCCAGCCGGGTCATTTGCCGCCCGAGGAATTCGGAGGCCAGGTCCTTTAATCCATAGCTTGGGCGTGAGGGATCCAGCACATAGGCCGCCACCATGGTGTCAAAATGAATGTTTTTCAGGCCCAGCCCTTCAGCGGCCAGCATGGAATAATCAAATTTAATGTTTTGTCCGATTTTTTTTATTTTGGGGTTCTCAAATACCGGCCTCAAGGCCTCGAAAACTTTGGCCTTGGGGATTTGGCGCGGGGCGGACAAGGTGCGGTGGGCCAGGGGAATGTAGGCCGCGTGCCCTTTCTCCCACGAGACGGAAATGCCCACAAGCTCCGAATGAAAAAGCCGGAGGCCCGTGGTTTCCACATCCACGGCGATCGAATCGGATTTGCCGAGTTTGCCGGCCAGGGTTTTAAGCTCGCCTTCCGAGAGGATGGTCTGATAGTTTTTTGAATGCTCCACTTCGACTTTCTTGTCCGTCTCAAAAACGCCTTTGCTGAAAAAATCCCGGATGATGGTTTTAAATTCCAGGCGCTCGAGCACGGGCAGGAGCCGGCCCTGATCCTGGGCTTTGACCTTGAAATGGTCCCAATCCATTTTTACGGGCGCGTCGTCCCTGAGTTGCACAAGCTCTCTGGACATTTCGATCAGCTTTCTGGAAGTCAGGATTTTTTCACGGAGCTTATCGGTCACGCCTTTGGGGCCGCGGAGCAGGTCTTCCACGCTCCCGTTCTCCTGAATGAGCTTGACCGCGGTTTTTTCTCCCACTCCCGGGGCTCCCGGGATATTGTCCGAGGAATCCCCCATGAGGGCCAGCACATCCCCAATTTGGGAGGGCTCCACTCCCCATTTTTCCTTCACTTTGGCCGGGTCGAAGAGGATTTGTTTGGGTTCGTTCAAGACTTTCACATGCTCGTCCACGATTTGGAGGATGTCCTTGTCGCTTGAAACGATCAGCACATCCATATTTTTCTTGCGGCCTTCTTTGGCGGCTGTGGCAATCAAGTCATCCGCCTCAAATCCGGGCAGGTCCAGAGCTCCGAGGCCCAGAGCTGCCGTGATTTCCCGAGATAATGGAAACTGGGAAATCAGTTCCGGGTCCGGCGCCTTGCGTGTAGCTTTATATTCGGGGTAGATTTTGTCGCGGAATGTGGGGCCCTTGGCGTCAAAGCAGACAATCAGAAAGTCCGGTTTCTGTTCGTTGATGAGTTTGAGCACCATCCGGGTGAATCCCAGGACTGCGTTGATGGGTTCCCCTCTGGAGGTTGTGAGGGGCGGCAGGGCGTGGTAGGCCCTGTGGAGATAGCCGTAGGCGTCAATGAGGACTAATTTGGGCAAGAATCAGTTTTTGAGGAGTTTGAGGATTTCCCGTTCCCAGGCGTCTTCCATGGAAGGAGCGAAACCCTGAAAAATCTTCACAATGACGCCTTCGGCATCCACCAAGACAAAGGTGGGAATGGCGCGCACACGGTATTCCGCCTGCACATTGGAATCCGCCATGAGTGTCAAAAAGGGAACATTCTGCTTTTTTACATATTTTTTAACTGGGTCCGCGCTGTCATCCACGCTGATACTCAAAACAGCGAAGTTCCGGGCTTTAAGCTTTTGGTGCAGACGGCCCAGGGCGGGGGTAGACACGCGGCAGGGGCCGCACCAGGTGGCCCAGAAATCCAGCAAAACCACTTTGCCTCGGTAGTCTTTAAGGCTGTGGGTTTTCCCTTCGAGGTCTGCCAGGGTGAATTCCGGAGCGGGCTGGCCCATGCGGGCTGCGGCTTCATTGGTTGTCGGGTTGCCTCCGCAAGAAACCAGGAAGAAGGCCATGAGGAGGATTGAATTATTCATGAAGCTGTATTTTAACATAAAAAAACGGGACGTACAGCTCCCCTCAACAAGGAGGAAAAGAAGCCGTACGCCCCGATGAAACTGTGCTCTGTTCTAAACCCTTAAGGTTTTAGAACTTGTAAATGAATTCCGCGCCGAGCGTATTGGTGTCGGAGCGGGCGCCCATGCCGTCCAAGAGGACCCGGCGGGTGGACCAATCGTGCCTCCACTCGATGCGGGCCATGAGGTTATCCGTCATGTGCACGCCCGGGGAGAGGGTGATGTTCTGAAGGATTTGGGTCACG
>MGUQ01000087.1:16982-18049 GCA_001799975.1 Elusimicrobia bacterium RIFCSPLOWO2_01_FULL_54_10
ACTTTAGGCTGAAGGCCGAAGCCATACCAGTGTCCCACCCCGCCGTCGGCAATGCCGTCCGAGTTGCGGTCTGCGATGCTGGTTTGGTTTTCTCCACCCCCGATAAACTGGATGCCAATCGTGGCCATCTTGACCGGCTTGATGAACCAGGTGGTATCCACGGAGCTGCGGGTGTTGTTGGTGGTGCCGTTCTGCTCGGCCCCATGGAGGAAGGAGAAGCTTCCCGTGAGCATTTCGCCCAGGTTTACGCCTAGCCTGGCAACTAAGGTCTTACCCGAGTTGTTGTCGGTGTAATTGTCCCAGCCGTTTACAGCGCCAACCCAGAGGTCCAGGTACTTGGGCAATGCGTAGCCCACCAAGACGCCGGTATGGGTGTAGGGCTCCGCCAAGGTGAAAAGATGGCCGCGGGTGATGGTGAAGTTGTCCTTGGACTCGATCACTTCAATGCCGTGCTGTGTGACAAACTTTCCGGCCTTGA
Organism: Elusimicrobia bacterium RIFCSPLOWO2_01_FULL_54_10; assembly: GCA_001799975.1. Lineage (GTDB taxonomy): Bacteria > Elusimicrobiota > Elusimicrobia > 2-02-FULL-39-32 > 2-02-FULL-39-32 > 2-01-FULL-60-11. The sequence goes on from MGUQ01000087.1 coordinate 17,461, forward strand.
GCATGACTGAAGTCATGGGGCACTTATAGGTCAGGAACGCTTCCTGGACTTCCACATTGTAGATCGTGGCGGAAGGTGCTCCTGGCAATCCCGGTTCCGTGGGCGCCTGCGATCCAACCGATTTATAAGCGGAAGGATCCGTGCCAAAGGCGAGCTCGCTGTAATAGCCGATCCCGTCCTTCATGTCGCCTTCCACATTGATCTGGATGGCGTTGAGAAGGAACGTGTCCGTCCTACGGTCGAACGACCGGAAGTTGGTCACGCGGCTGACAGGCTTGTTCAAGTCATAGACGAAGGATGTGTCAATGAACCCGCTCAGCTTGGGTGCCGCACTCACTGGGACGGCGAGCAGGGATGATAACATGATTCCCGCCCACCGCAGATGCGATTTGCATTTTGCCATTTTGTCCTCCTTGTTATGTCTCGCTTCGTTGGCGCCTTTATGGGGTGAACCAGACTGCGCGAGAGTTAGTGGTATTATACAAAAAACATTCTTCTCGTCAAGCATATTTTTTCCACATTTTGCCAGATTGTATCTTTAGGTACCGATTAGACTTCTCTAACTGATTCCCAGCCTGGGCCCCGTTCT
>MGUQ01000087.1:18118-19844 GCA_001799975.1 Elusimicrobia bacterium RIFCSPLOWO2_01_FULL_54_10
GGGCCAGCCGAGACTTTTTTGAGCTTTAACCGATCGCGGAGGAGCCCTTCTCCCCCGTGCGGATGCGGATGCACTGCTCAATGGGCGTGACGATGATCTTGCCGTCTCCGATGTTGCCCGTGCGCGCGCCCTTCACAATGGCTTCGATCGTCTTCTCGACATAGTCGTCGTTGACGGCGATCTCGAGGCGCACCTTTTTCAAGAGGTTGATTTCCTCAACCGCGCCGCGGTAGGATTCGGTGAACCCTTTCTGCTGGCCCGCGCCCACCACATTCGTCACCGTCATCTTGTGGATGTCGGCGTCGAACAGCGATTTTTTAACGTCCGGAAGTTTTTCCGGTTGAATCATGGCGATAATAAGTTTCATTATAATATTCCTCCTTATTTCGCGGTGAAGATCTGGAAGTCCGCGTAGGCTTCCATGCCGTGTTCTCCGATGTCCAGGCCGCGGATTTCTTCCTCGCGCGAGACCCGGATGCCCATCACAGCTTTGATCACATGCCAGACGATGAAGCTGGCGGCGAAGGTGAACACGCCCACCGTTGCCACGCCCACGAGCTGGTTGATCAATGAAGTCATTCCGCCTCCGTAAAAGAGACCCAATGGAGGCTGGGCTGAGCCGCCCGCATAAGGAGCGGCCGCAAAAAGCCCAACGGCCAGAGTTCCCCAGATCCCGTTGGCCAAGTGCACTCCGAAAACTCCCACCGGGTCGTCCAGTTTGAGTTTGTCGAAGAAGAGCACGACCAGCACCACAAGGATGCCGCCGATGCCGCCGATGATGGCGGAAGCTCCGACGCTCACCCAAGCGCAAGGTGCGGTGATGGCCACCAAGCCGGCCAGGCAGCCGTTCAGGATCATGGAAAGATCAGGCTTGCCCAGGATGATCCATGCGGTCAAATAGGCGGTAAGAGTGCCCATCGCCGCTGCGGTATTGGTTGTGATCAAGATGCGGGAAATGGCATCGGGATCCGCGGCCATGGTGGAGCCGGGGTTGAACCCGAACCAGCCGAGCCAGAGGATGATGGTTCCCAGGGTGGCGATGGCCATGTTGTGGCCCATGATGGGGTTGACCGAGCCGTTCGAACGGTATTTGCCGATTCGAGGGCCCAGCACAATCACTCCGGCAAGCGCCGCCCATCCGCCCACGGAGTGCACCACAGTGGAGCCGGCAAAGTCCCAAAACCCCCGGACCGCCAGCCAGCCGCCGCCCCATATCCAGTGTCCCGTGATGGGATAAAGGAATCCGACCAGGACTAAGGAAAAGATGACGAAGGACGTGAAGATGATCCTGCCGCCCACGGCTCCGGACACGATCGTTGCCGCAGTTCCAGCGAAAACAAGCTGGAAGAAGAACTTGGCCAGGAAAGGAACTCCGGTCCAGTTCATGGCGGAATAAGCGCCCGCGTAGGCCGCTCCCGTGGCTGGGCTGTTGTCAGCGCCGCTCAGGAAGAAGAGGCCTTCCAGCCCAAGAAACCCGTTGCCGTTGCCGAACATCAATCCCCATCCGATGATCCAGAAGGCGATCGATGAAGCAGCAAATACCACGAAGTTCTTGGCGCAGATGTTGACGCAGTTCTTGGCCTGCTGAAGTCCCGCTTCAAGCATGGCGAATCCCGCGTTCATCCAGAATACCAGCATTCCCGTGATGACCGTCCACAGGGTGTCGAGCGCGACTTTGTGGCTTCCGATGGCGTCCGCCATTTCTTGAGTGAAAGGCAGCGCGGCG
>MGUQ01000087.1:19866-23755 GCA_001799975.1 Elusimicrobia bacterium RIFCSPLOWO2_01_FULL_54_10
ATCCGGCGAGGCCCAGGTAAAACCCGAGTTTTTTCTTTAGTTTGCTCATCTTAGTTTTACCTCCTTGTTTTATGTGTGTCTCAAATTGTGCCGGACGCGGAACGGGCCTTTGGTAAACAAGGAGGTTACCAGCGACTTTAAGTTCGCGCGCCCGGGTAAAATCTCCTGCCAAATAAAAAAACCTGACAAATTTTTCCGCAAACTCTGCGGAATTTGTCAGGCATCTTTGCCTTGAAAGTAAGGGATACTCTTCCTTGTGTCCCTTACTTATAAAAAAGAAAATCCTCCGGCTCTGTTATAATCGGGCCAAGAGGACTTCGTTGTCTCTTAAAAAATGTTTTGGGTTAGTTACAATCTTTGTAACTGTCCAGATTATACACCAACCCGCAGGTGCGTGTCAATACTTATTTTAAATTATACGCGGATGGGCAGGATCACCACCGGAATGCCCTGGTGGTAAAATTTCCTCTGCATCGCGAACACCGTGTAGTTGTGCAGGAAGCGGCTTAGAAAAGTGTCGTCCGGAAACACAAGCTGGCCGCCGAAAATAATGGAGTGGGGAAATTTTTTAAGGATTTTGGGCGCGATCTCGGCGACTTCTTCCACGGCGTCGTGGGCAATGGAGGTGTGGCCTTCGGCGTAGAAGCCGTTGCGTTTCATGAAATCCACATAGCGGTCAATGTCTTTTTTGCACTGGGCTTCGAGTTTTTCCACTTCCGCCGCCCCCTTGAATGTGCCAGCGTCAATGATGCCCACCTGAATGAACACAAAATTCTTGAATGTGTCTCCAAAATGGCGGATCACGTTGAAAAGTGTGTGCAAGCCCAGCCCATTGAAGCCGTTGACCAAAATCACCGCTGTCTTGGCGGCGGGGTCGGCGGTGTCGCGCTTGTCTTTGGGCGTGTTGGATTCAAAGGTGGCGCCAAAGGTGGAGACCACAAGCCCTTCAAGCCGCCGGAGGGTTTGGAGGGTGTTATTGTAATGGCGCTTGATAAAAAACGAGAGCCCCACCAGGGAGCCCGTCACCAGCAGGGTGACCCAGCCGCCCTCATGAAATTTGAGCACGGTCACCGAAACAAGAATAAAAGCGGTCAGGATCAGGCCCAGGGCGCTCACTAAAAACCTCTTCTTCCATTTCTCAACATTTTTTCTCTGGCTCAGCCAATGCTTGACCATGCCCAGCTGGGAGAGAAAAAATGTGATGAACACATTGATGGAATAAAGCACAACCAGCAAACGGACGGAGCCGCCGGTCAGAATCATCAAAATGGCTGCGGAGATGCCCATGATAAAGATGCCGTTCATGGACACGAACCGGTCTGAAAGCATGGCAAAGCGGGTGGGCGCCCAGCGGTCCAGGGCCATATTAGCCAGCACTCTGGGGCCACCCAGAAATCCGGCTTGCGCTGCGATCAGCAGAATGGCGGCTTCCGACAGGAGAGTGACCAGGACAAATGTTTGGCCATATCCCCCCCAGGCTGCTGAAATATTTTCGAAGAGAACGGCGTTCAGAGTTTTTCCCGGGACAGGATGAACGCTGTAAAATAAATAGGCCAACATAAGCCCCAAAACCATAAACGAAAGCGAGGCGGCCATATATTTCATGGTTCTTTTCCCCGTCTCCACTTTTGGTTCGCGCAGGAGCGGAATGCTGTTGGAAACGGCTTCAATGCCAGTGTACGTTCCGGCTCCAAGGCTGTAGGCGCGCAGCACGAGAATGATCATGGCAAAAAATCCGATTTCGGTGCGCGTGGCTTGTACTTCCCCAGCCGTTTTGAGCGCCACCTCTGTGAAATTTCCCAGATGAGTGACGAAGGTATAGAGAATCGCGAAGACGTGAGTCAGAAGAAACACAAGAAAAACGGGGACAAGCGGGATTACGGATTCCTTGATGCCGCGCAGATTCAAAACTGTTAACGCAGCCACGCCCGCCACAGCAAAGGCCAACTTATGGTCGGCCCAAGTCGACGGCATAAAACTGAACAGGGCATCCGCCCCGCTGGCGACGGAGATGGTGATGGTCAGGACATAATCAATGAAAAGGGCGCAGCCGGAAATCATCCCCCAGGTTGGAGAAAGAAGTTTGCTGGCTACCAGATAACCACCGCCTCCGGTTGGAAAGACTTCGATGATCTGGGAATAGCACGCGCTGATGACGTAAATGGTGATAACGGTGCCGATGGCGACAAAGATGGAGAGATAATGGTGATGACCCAAGGCCAAGAAAGCTTCTTCAGGTCCGTAACAGGAGGATGACAATCCATCGGCTCCCAATCCCACCCAGGCCAGGAACGCCACGAGAGACAAACGGTGGAAGATGGACCGGTCGTGGGGGTTGAGTTCATCCCCGATGACGATTTTTTTGAACTTTTCGCGAAGGGTTTTCAGATTCATTTCATCGGTTCAATAAATAGAACAAAGGCGTTCGATAGATTCTAACACAAAGTTAAAACCTGCGAACGCCTTTGTTGAATTATATTTGCTTCTCTGCGGTCCTGATGTTCCTCAGAAGTTGAAGAGCATGTCTGCGTATGTGGGCACAGGCCACAAGTTCTTGGGCATCACCTGCTCCAGAGAGTCGATTTCCATGCGGAGCGACGCCTGGGCGGTGAACACGCTGTCCCGGAACGATTCGGCCTTCTTTTCCATGTTGCCGATGCTGTTGGCCTTCTCGAGGTTGGCTTCGAGATTGCCCAGCTTCTTGGTGGCCGCTTTGAGCAGGTTGGTGACCGTTTCCAGCAGGCTGGACTGCACGGAAGAGTCTCCGCTTGCGTCTTTCAGGCGGTTAATGTCCTGGGCCAGTTTGCTTGCGTATTCCATGACGGCCGGGACATACTGTGTTTTCACCATCTGGATGGCCGCGCGGGCTTCTATGTTGATGTGCTTCACATACTGTTCCAGGTAGACTTCATGGCGGGAATGGATTTCCCGCTTGGAGAGCACGCCGTATTTTTCAAAGAGGCGGATAGCATCTTTATTGTTCATGGCGCCGTAGGCTTCCACGGAGCTCTTGATGTTGGGAAGGCCGCGCTTGGCGGCTTCTTTCACCCAGTCTTCAGAATAATTATTGCCATTGAAGACCACTTTGCCGTGTTTGGCCCAGGTTTCTTTAACAATGGCAGTCACTTCTTTATTTTTGTCCTTGGCTTTTTCCAGACGGGCGGCAATGGCGTCCAGGGATTCGGCCACGATGGTGTTCAGAACCGTGTTGGGGCCGGCGATGGAGGCGGAAGAAGGCACCATGCGGAACTCGAACTTGTTGCCGGTGAAGGCAAAAGGCGAGGTGCGGTTCCTGTCCGTGTTGTCGAGAGGAAGCGCGGGCAGGGTGTCCACACCGATGGTCAGGAACTGCTGGCCCTTGGCTTGAGTGGCTTTGCCTTTGGAGATGTTTTCCAGAAGATCAGCCAGGAAGGAGCCCAGGAACACCGAGATGATGGCGGGCGGAGCTTCATTGGCGCCCAGGCGGAGGTCATTGCCCGGGTTGGCGGCTCCGGCGCGCAGCTTAGCCGCGTGGATGTCCACGGCGGTCAATGTGGCCGCCAGGAAGGTCAAGAAGATTTCGTTTTCGTGAGGCGTGTGGCCCGGTTCCAGCAAGTTGATGCCGTCGTCCGTGGCTAATGACCAGTTGTTGTGCTTGCCGCTGCCGTTGACGCCCGCGAAGGGCTTTTCGAACAGGAGGCAGACAAGTCCGTTGCGCAGGGCCACTCTCTGCATGGTTTCCATCACCAGCTGGTTGTGGTCGGCCGCGATGTTGGTGGTGGAGAAGATGGGGGCCATTTCGTACTGGGCCGGGGCCACTTCGTTGTGCTTGGTCTTGGAGGCGATCCCCATTTTCCAGAGCTCGATGTCGAGCTCCTTCATGAACTTGGAGATGCGGTCTTTGATGGCG
>MGUQ01000088.1:0-5465 GCA_001799975.1 Elusimicrobia bacterium RIFCSPLOWO2_01_FULL_54_10
GTTTTACTATGGCCTGGGCAACGCGTCGCAAAAGGAAAGCTAAAGCGATTTCACTCCGGAATACACGGCCGTCCGCCTGCCGATATTGCTCGGAATCACCAACGAAATTTCTCTGGGCGTCAAATTGAATTATGAGAACTGGAACATCCAGAGTTTTGGGACACAAGGCATACTGCCCGCTGACCTGCCCACGCTGATCGGCAAGGATGGAAGCCGGCTCTACACCACCTCGCTCCTCTTCCGCTGGGACAAGCGCGATTCCAAAACGGACCCTACCCAAGGCGGGCTGCTGCAGGCTGAATACGAATATTCCAAAAAATTCACGGGGAGCGAAACTGATTTCAAGCGCACCACCGTGGAGGGCCGCGCTTTTTTGCCCTTGTTCTGGAAAGAATCGCATGTGGTGGCCGCGAGGATCTACATGGATTACAAAAAGGGAGATGTGCCTTTCTATCATCTTCCGGAATTGGGGGGGATTTTTTTCAACCGCGGGCTCATTGAAGGCCGTTTCCGCGACAACCTGGCCGTCTGCGGCAATTGGGAATACCGTTTCAGGATCTACCAGCGCCTCCACTGGGCCTTCTTTGTGGACGGGGGCAATGTCTTCAACGATTTCAAAAGCGTCCGATTTTCCAAAGCCAAATACACTGGGGGAATGGGCATGCGCTACTATGTGCCGCCCGGCAACCTTCTTTTGGCACGCGTGGACGGCGGCTATTCCACGGAAGGCTTTCTCCTCTACCTCACCTTCGACCACCCGTTCTAGTCGGATTTGGTATAATAGCTGTCCTCCAATTATGAACCTTTTCATTGAAACCCTGGGCTGCCAGATGAATACGGCGGATTCCGAAGAGATGGCGGACGCCCTCCTCAAAAAGGGGGCCCGCTTGACTCAGGAACGCGCCAAAGCCGATGTCGTCATCTTAAACACCTGCACGGTGCGGGACCACGCCGAGCAGAAAGCTCTCTCCTACTTGGGCCGCTTGAAAGACTGGAAAAAAGAAAACCACGAGCGCGTGCTCATTGTGGCCGGCTGCGCGGCCGAGCGCATGAAAAAAAGCTTAAAACACCGCTTCCCTCATGTGGACCTGGTGGTGGGAGCCAAGAGAATCCAGGATTTTCCCGACGTCATCGACAATTTTTTCAAGACGCGCAACTTTGACTGGTTTGCCGAAAGTGAGGAATCTTTTGACGGCGCGAAAATGCGAACTGAAGGCGACACTCTGGTTCTGGGCCAAGAGGACGAAACCGCCTTTGTCACCATCATGCGGGGCTGCAATTATTCCTGCAGTTACTGCATCGTCCCCTCGGTGAGGGGGCGGGAAATTTATCTGGAGCCCGAATTCATTCTTTCCGAAGTCCGGCGTAAAACCGCGGCCGGGGCAACAAAAGTGATGCTCCTGGGCCAGACCGTCAACTCTTACTGGCACCGCGGACCCGCAGGCATGACGGATTTTCCGGACCTTCTTGAACAAGTGGAAGCCATTCCCCAGGTGACTGAAATCCGCTTCATGAGCCCGCACCCGCATTACATGTCTGCCAAGCTCATTGCCGCGCTTTCCAGAACCAAAAAAGTCTCTCCCGAAATTCACATGCCCGTCCAATCAGGCTCCAATCGCATGCTCACCGCCATGAAAAGAAATTACACCCGTGAAGATTTCATTCAAACATCCTCTGCCATGCGGCAGGCGGTGCCGGGCCTGAAACTCAGCACGGACTTTATTGTGGGCTTTCCCGGCGAAGCCGAGGAAGATTTTGACCAGACTCTGGATTTGACCCGAGATGTCCGCTTTAGCATGGCCTTCTGCTTCAAATACTCTCCCCGCTCAGGCACGGAATCGGCGGCTTTGGCAGACGATATCTCCCGTGAGGTCAAGGAAGAACGTTTGGCCCGCCTTCTGGCCGCCGTGGAGGCGTCCAAATGATCAAAAAAATTCTCATCGGCCTTGTTGTCGGCGTTGTAGGCTTGGGACTGCTGATCAAGTCCGGCATTCTTTCCGGCGGCCTGCGCGCCATGGAATCGTTGGTGCGTCCGGTTCTCCACAAGGAAATCATCAACCGCTACTGCGGCGTCTACAAGGAAGATCCCTATTTCATCATGTCCATGATCAAAGTGGAATCCAATTTTCTGCGGGGGGCAAAATCCTCCCGGGGCGCTCTGGGCCTGATGCAGATCATGCCTGCAACAGCCAAGGAAATTTCCCGGGAATTGAAACTAAAGGATTTTAAAGAGGCTTCCCTGGCAGATCCGGAGACCAACATCCGCTTTGGCATTCATTATGTGGCCAAACTCCGTCGGGAACTGGGAGACCACGACCTGACCGTGCTGGCGGCCTATAACGCAGGGAAAAAGAATGTCCTGGAATGGCTCAAAGCCACAGGCCGCAAAGAATTGGACCACAATGACATTGAATTCATCGAAACTCACAATTTCGTGAACGATGTGCTCAGGACCTATACCTGGCTCAAGCGCTGGCAAAAACTCCGCGGCAAAGTGGTGACCAAAATGGATAAACCCACATGAGCGCCGTTTCCGCCAAAGAAAATCTCACGCCCCTCATGAAGCAATATGAGGATCTGAAAGCCCAGTACTTGGAAGAAATCCTGCTTTTTCGCTTGGGGGATTTTTACGAGATTTTCAGTGATGACGCCAAGAAGGCCGCGCCCATTCTGGAAGTGGCCTTGACACAAAGGCAGGGCGTGCCCATGTGCGGCGTTCCGCACCATGCCGTGGCGCGCTACATGGCCAAGCTACTTAAAAAGCGCCTGCGCGTGGCCGTGGCGGAACAGATGGAGGACCCCGCGGCGGCAAAAGGCATCGTGAAGCGGCAAGTGGTGCGCGTCATTTCCCCTGGCACCCTCCTTGAAGACGCCCTGCTTCAGGCGCAGAACAACAATTTTCTCGTCGCAGTCTCCATTGAAAACAAACCATCCCAAGCTGCTTATCGCGCAGGCCTGGCCGCCCTGGACATTTCCACAGGACAATTTTTTGCCACTGAAATGGAAGATGACGCCCAATTCAGCCGTCTCGCCAACGAAATTGCGCTCATCAACCCGGCAGAAATCATAGCGGAGGGTGACATTCCCGCAACCGTCGCTCCGGAGATTCCGGTGCGCTTGCTCAAGGACATCGCTGGGGATTTGACGGATTTAGCAGCTCTGGCTTCCCGCCCCCTGGCGCGGCAAGCGGCGCACCTGGCCGCGGCCTACGCCCGCAAAATGAATCCCGGCGCGGCCTCGATGTTCGAAGCGCCGCAATGGCTGGACGCGTCTCAAACCCTTTCTCTGGACCGCGTGACTCTTGAAAATCTTGAAATTCTCCGAAACAAGGAATCGGATTCCACGGACAATACCCTCCTTGAATTTCTGGATCAAACCGTCACAGCCATGGGCGGCCGGCTCTTGAAGCAGTGGCTTTTGCGCCCTCTAAAAAACATTGATGGAATCACAGCCCGGCACGACGCCGTGGAAGACCTGGTGCGCAACTCATCGTTGAGAACGGAAGCGCGCGAGTGTCTCAAAGGCGCTCTGGACATGGAACGCATCCTGGCACGCGCCCAAAGCGGCCAGGCAAACCCCAGGGATGTTCTGGGCCTCAAAAATTCTCTGGAAAAAGTTCAGGCCTTGTCAGGTCTCTTGCGGGGCGCCTCCGCCCTTCTGCACCAGAAGGCCATTGAAATCCCGGATTTCCAGAGTTTCATCGTCCATTTGGCGAGCGCAATTTCAGAGGATCCGCCCATCCGTTTGGAAAATACCGGCGCCATCCGGGACGGTTTCAACGCCGCTTTGGACGAAAAACGAAGCGCGTCGCGCGAAGGAAAAAACTGGATGGCGGCCCTGGAAGCGCGCGTGAAGGAAGCCACAAAAATTTCCACGCTCAAAATCAGCTACACCTCCGTTTTTGGATATTACTATGAAGTGAGCAAATCGCATGTTTCCAAAGTTCCGCCCGAATGGCACCGCAAGCAAACTCTGGTGAATGCTGAGCGTTTCATTGATAATGAGCTCAAAGATTTGGAGCAGAAGATTTTAGGAGCCGAAGAGCAGGCGCTCCGCATGGAGCGGGCGCTTTTCAGGGAAATTTTGGAAAGCATCAGCGAACGCGCCTCCCATATCCGTCAGGCGGCGCGCGCCGCTGCAGAGCTGGACTGCCTCCTGGCCCTGGCGGAAACGGCAGACATGAAATCTTTGGCACGGCCTCAGATGGACGAAACCGCCGTCCTTGAGTTGGAGGGCGCCTGGCACCCAGTCGTTAAGGACAAGATTGCCGCCGGCATGTTTGTGCCCAATGATTGTTCATTAAGCCCGGAGGGGGACCAGATCATCATACTTACCGGGCCCAACATGTCGGGCAAGTCCACCTATTTGCGGCAGACGGCTCTGGCCGTGCTGATGGCCCAAGCGGGGTCGTTCGTTCCAGCAAAAAAAGCCCGCATCGGCATTGTGGACGCCATTTTGACGCGCATCGGCTCGGGCGACCGGCTGGCGCAGGGCGAATCAACTTTTATGGTTGAAATGAAAGAAACCGCCAAGATTCTGCGCGAAGCCACGGGCAGGAGCCTGGTCATTCTGGATGAGGTGGGACGGGGGACTTCCACTTATGACGGCATATCCATCGCCTGGGCAGTGCTGGAGCACCTGAACCGCGCGCCCAAACCCAAAGTTCTTTTCGCCACGCATTATTTTGAGCTCACTCACCTGGCCTCAGAACTGGACGGCGTGAAAAATTTCAATGTGCAGGCGCAGGAGCGCAATGACACCGTGGTGTTCATGCACAAAATCGTCCCCGGCCCCGCTGACCGCTCGTACGGCATTCATGTGGCCAAGATCGCCGGCATGCCCGGGCCCGTGGTGGAGCGCGCCAAAAAGATATTGGCCCGCTTGGAAAATGAGCACGATTCTTTGTTAAAATCAAGAAAATCTGTCCAACAGGAGCTTGCCCTATGAGCCAGGAACGCAGAGGCCATGTTCGTTTTCCAGTCATCAATAATGTCGGTGAACCCGTTGAGCTTGATGTGATGGTGGGAGGCAAAAAGGTCGCCATCCCCGGGTATATCATCAACCTCTCCGCCGGCGGCGTGGGCATCATCGCTCTGGGCAAGGAATCGTCCAAGCTGACTGAGGGCACGCCGTTTAATCTCGATTTAAACCTGCCCCATCTGGAATCCAACAATGTGGAAGGCAAAATCATCCGCATTGAGAAGGGCAAGAGTGCGAAGGCGCAGCATTCGGATGATGAGTGGTTCCTGAGCCTTCAATTTACCAAGATCAAGCCTGCGTTCCTGCAGCACATCAACCGCATGGCGGAAGACTGGAGTATTTGCGAGACCAAGATCCAGATGCGCCTGCCCGACGTCTGCTTCCGCAAGTGCTCCTACTGGGACCTCTGCGAAAAGACCGATAAGCTCAAAGAACCCGCCCTCAAGAATGGCAAATAGAATCCGCCGCCTCCCGGAAGAGTCTGT
>MGUQ01000088.1:5481-5563 GCA_001799975.1 Elusimicrobia bacterium RIFCSPLOWO2_01_FULL_54_10
GGAGAGGTGGTGGAGCGGCCGGCCAGCGCGGTCAAGGAACTGCTGGAAAATGCCTTAGACGCCGGGGCTTCCAGCATCACCC
>MGUQ01000089.1:0-5108 GCA_001799975.1 Elusimicrobia bacterium RIFCSPLOWO2_01_FULL_54_10
TTTACATCAACCCCACCCCGCCGGAAGAAGCCGCCCAATTCCTGAAAGAAGCTGAATGAATGTTCTCTTTGTGGCTGCGGAAGCCGTGCCCTTCTGCAAAACCGGAGGGCTGGCCGACGTCGCGGGCGAACTTCCGCGCGCGCTCCTGCCCCTCCTGCCAAAAAAGTCAAAGATCATAAGTTTTCTTCCCAAATACGCAGTGATAGATGCTGGCAAGTTCAAGCTCGAAAAATCAGGCGACGTTTTGTGCCACAAAGACGGTGAGCACTGGACCTGCTTTACGCAGAATGAAAAATTTTATAACCGGCCCGGGATTTATGGAGAAAAAGGCAGCGATTACCCGGATAACGATGAGCGCTTTTCCTTTTATTGCCGCTCGGCGCTGGAATTCTGCAAAGCCGCGGGCTTTGTTCCGGACATCGTGCATTGCCACGACTGGCAGACGGGGCTTATTCCGGCATATTTGAAAACGCTCTACGCCAAAGACTCTTTCTTTAAAAAAACAAAGTCCATTTTTACCATCCACAACATCGCCTACCAGGGTAATTTTCCAAAAGCCAGCCTGGAAAAAACCGGCTTGGGGTGGGAAACCTACACCCCAGATAAAGTTGAGTTTTATGATCATGTTTCGTTTTTGAAGGCCGGGCTGGTCTATTCTGATGTCGTCACCACGGTGAGCCCCCGCTACGCCAGGGAAATCCAGACCACGAACAAGTTCGGGCGCGGCATGGAAGGCGTTCTGCGCCATCGCCCTGGCCGTGTGAAGGGTATATTAAACGGGATCGATGAAACAAACTGGAACCCGGCAAATGACCCTGCGCTGGACCCAAAATTTTCCTTAAAAGACAAGGATCTTTTTGAAAAGCGCAAGGCCGGCAAGCTCAAACTGCAAAAAGAGGTTGGGTTGGCTGTCGATGACAAAGCTCCGCTCGTGGGCATGGTCACGCGGCTGGACCCGCAGAAAGGATTCGACATGGTGGCTGAAATGATCCCAAAAATTTCCAAATCGCATCCCAAAGTTCAGTGGATTGTGCTTGGAACGGGAGCGCCCGATATTGAAAAGGCGCTGGAAAAACTCGTGGTTAATCTCCGCGGACTCCTTGTTTTTTTCAAAGGGTTCAACGATCCTCTGGCGCACCGGATTTACGCTGCTTCGGACATGTTTTTGATGCCCTCACAGTTCGAGCCCTGCGGCCTCGGGCAGATGATCGCCATGAAATACGGCTCCATCCCCGTGGTCACTCCCACGGGCGGCCTTGCGGACACTGTAACGCTGGACAAAGGCTTCATATGCCCGGAAATTTCCACCCCGGCCCTTCACAAAACCATGGTGAAGGCGCTCGCCGCGTTTAAAAACAAGGCCAGATGGAAGACTCTCATGAAAAAAGCCATGGCATCCGATTTTTCCTGGAAAAAATCCGCACGCCAATATGCCGCGCTCTACTCTAAAGCGGCAGCGGTCAAATCCAAATGAGCAAGCGCAGGGCATACGGCCTTGTGGCGCTCTGCATCCTGATCACCGTCCCTGCCGCAGTCCTGCGTTTTCAGGCGCAAAAGAGCGACAATACGGTGGAAATCTGCATTTCTCTAAAGGAAACCCGGGAAATGATGGAGCGTTTTCCCGAATCCACCCTGGAAAATTTTCTGGAACGCTGCCGCATCGCCGGCGTTCACACGCTAGCAGTGCAGGACAATACCGCAGAAGCTCCCCTGGACTATTCCCTGGCCCTTCTGGTGGACTCCGAAGGCCCCGCGCATATTCTCGCCGGCGCTCCGCACGGCACCCTCGTTGTCCTGCCGGATGCCCCGGATCTTCACAACCGGGGTCTTTATTATTCGGCGGACATCGAAGAAGCCTTGAAAATCCGCGGAGCCCGCATCGCTCTGTTCGACAGAAAACTAAAATCTTATGAGCAGGTTTATGACATCGCTCGAGCCCTGCCGCGCCATGCCGTAAAAGCCCACACCATTTCTCTCAGGGAAATGGCCGGGCTTTCCAGGAAAGCCATGCTGGCCCGCTGGACGCGTTCAGTTCATGAGCGGTCCTGCCGTTTTCTATATTTTAGGTGGAACCGGGAATGGCCGCCCATGGACAACCTGGCGTTTTTAAGAGATCTTCGCCAAAATCTAAAATCGGACGGATATGTTTTGGGCAAACTGCCCGCGCCCGCGGCCGCTCCCTTCACGGAGTTTCCCGGGAGGCAAGCTAGGCTGGCTCTGGCCTGGCTTGTGGCGGCGCTCGCGCCCCTGGCCGCCGTGTTGATTGTGAAACGCGGCCTGGCAGATGAATTCAGCCTCGCGAGCGCCGCCGCCAGAGCCGCCCGATTGTGGGGCTCGGCCCTTGCCGTGGCTTTGCTGGCCGGGCTCACCATCCCCTTCCTCTTGCCGGATACAGTTTTTGTGAACGGCCTGGCCCAGTTTCGCGGAGTCAAGGCGGCTCTGGCCCTCCCTCTCCTGGGAGCGGGGGCCTTGCTCTTTGAGCCCAGCCGCATTGAAGCGCTGTTGAAACGGAATGTCACCGTGTTTGGATTGCTTGCAATGGGCGCGGCCGCGCTTGTGCTGGCGCTTATGCTGGACCGGAGCGGAAATTTTTCGCCGTTTGTGAGCGGGCCGGAGCTGCGCCTGCGGGACGCCCTTGAAAATCTCCTGGGTGCGCGGCCGCGCTTCAAGGAATTCCTCATCGGCCACCCGCTTCTCATTCTGGGCATTTACATGCACATCTCGGGCGATGAGCGGGGGAAGGCCTGGGCGCTTCCCTGCATCTGGATCGGAACTCTCGGGCTCATCTCGATGATCAACAGTTTCTGCCACCTCCACACGCCTCTCGCCGTCACGCTCCTGCGCACGGCCCACGGCATTTGGATCGGCGGGCTGCTGGGCGCGGGGCTGGCTTACGCAACAAAATTTATTTTCAGAGTCCGCCTTACTGTTGCCTAATAGAATCCTGCTGGCCGGATATTACGGCTTCGGAAATCTGGGCGACGAAATTCTCCTTGAAACCTACCGCTCACAACTTTCGCCCAAGTTCATGGTTGATGTCCTTCCCGCAAACCGCTGGAATTTCCCAAAAATTTTATTCTTGCTCCTCAAATGCGATGTCCTTCTTTTTGGCGGCGGGGGAATCCTCCAGGATCAGACAGGGACATTGGGGCTTTGGTTTTATCTTGCCCTCATCTTCATGGCGCGCCTCTTTGGAAAAAAAATAGTCCTTTTGGGACAGGGAGCGGGGCCGCTCGCTCCTTTCAATCTGAATTTGACCTGCCTCGTTCTTTCCATGGCGGATAAAATCACCGTGAGGGACAAAGAATCCCTGGCCCTCCTAACCGGCGTGAATGCCACCCTCTCCGCGGATTCCTCATTGCTTTGGAAACCCCCGCTTGCCGTCCGCAAACCCTCCGGGGAAAAGCGGGTGGTCTTTATTCCGAGGGAAGAAGATCCCTCCTTTCATGACGCCCTCCAAAAGGCACGGCAGAGCGCGGAAAAGATGGGAGCCAAATTCGAAGTCCTCGCCAAGGTTCCGCCCGCGCAAGCGGCGGAGCGCCTCGCGGGCGCCGCACTCATCATCTCGATGCGCCTCCATGGACTCATTTTGGCCGAGATTTTGGGCGTGCCCTCCCAGCCAGCCCTGAACTCTCCCAAGATTAATTCCTGGCTCAAGGACCGTGACTTAAAAGGGCTCCGCAAGCGGGCGGAAACGGATTTTGAGTGGCTGAAATCTTTATGATATACTGCTGGAAGATTTGATGAAGCCGTTTCTCGACACCCTTGGCAGTATCTTCCGCAGACGCTGGATTCTCCTGGGAATCATCCCTGTTTGGGTTGTTCCATTTTCCCTTCTGAAAACCCTGGGCGACGACGGCATGGAAGTTTTTTTCGCGCAGAAGACCGCGCTGGTGCTGGAAGTGCACGCCCGCACGGACCTGGCCCCGGACATCTACCCCCTGCTTGAAGAAAGCCTGCTTGCCCTGGACGGCGTTAAACAAGTTATCGCGGCATCACCGGAAGAGTCCTTGAAAAAAGTAGCCGAGGACACAAGTTTGGGCATTGACAGCGCCTGGCTCCTCAAAAAAAAAGAAGACTTGCAGGGCAAGGACACCCTGCTCCCCTGGAGCTACACCGTGCACCCGGACGGCTGGACCGATGATTTCGTCAGCGCCCTGACCGGGCGCATCCTGGCGCTGGAAGTGGGCGAGGACAAAGTGAGGCCCGTGGCGGAGGTGCGCAGCGACAGGGAACGCGCGGCGCTGGCCTATGCCCTGTTTAATTATTCGCGCTGGATCCGCCGCACCCTGGTGTTGATGCTGGGCCTGGGGCTGGTTTCGGGAGCAGTGCTTGCCATGAAAATCGGCTGGAAATTCAAGGATGAGGAAGGCTGGGCTCACAAAATCGCAGGTATTTTTTTTCTGGCGCTTCTGGGGGGGCTGCTAAGCCATGTTCTCTACATCGCGATTTTGAGCTACAGTTTCTTTCCGGAAACCTCCGGCTGGATGCTCCATCTCGGCCGCTCGCTTCCCTTTCAGCTGGCGCTGTCTGTGCTTTTCAGCTTTTTCGCCCATGGAGCGCTTTTCCTTGAACGCAGGCGTTAAATCCGCCTGCGCCGCGGCGGCCACGGCAATTCTTGCGGCAGGCGCAGTCATGGCCAGGCCGGACCCCCTGCAGGACCTGGACAAGAAAATGCGCACCAGCAAAAAGGATTTAAAACAGATTGAAGACAAAATCCGCACCCTTGAAGACGAAGGCGAGCGCCTCCGGAAGAGTGAAAGCAGCATCAACAAAACCATCAAGGAACTGGAATCCAAAATTGAAAACTCCACGCGCAGGCAGGTTCAGCAGAAGCGCACCATCCGCGAAACCGAGGCCCGCGTGAGCCGGCTCCAGGAGCAGACCGCCGTGCTTTCCACCGAAGGGAAAATGTGGGAGCAGGTGGTGTTTGCGGACCTGAAAACCTATCACACTCGGGCGGTTTTCCCGGCCCGCTTGAGCCGCAGCCCCATGGAAGAGCGCGTGCTCCGATCGGTCATTGCGCTCCGGATCGAGCAGATCAAGGACACGCATTCCAGGCGGCAAGCCCTGCAGGAAAAAGAAAAGGACCTGACCGTCTCCAAAAC
>MGUQ01000089.1:5117-5585 GCA_001799975.1 Elusimicrobia bacterium RIFCSPLOWO2_01_FULL_54_10
CAAGGCCCGGGCGGAAATGGAGCAGGAAATTTCGGTTCAGAAGAAATCGAAAGACGAAAAGCGGGACATGCTCAAGACCACGCAAGGCAAACGCCTGATTGCCGAGCAGGAAGCCCAAAAACTCAAGGAAACGCGCGAAGAGCTGGAAAAACTCATCGGCGGCCTGGCGGACAAGAAGAAAAAAACCCTGGCGGCCCAGCGGGAAGCGGAGCTTCTCAAAAAATCTTTCGATGAGCGGCGCGGCACCCTGCCCTGGCCTTTGACGGGCCCCGTGACGGTCACTTTTGGGCGGCACAAGCACCCGGACTTGAACATCACAGTGATATCCAACGGCATCAAGATCAAGGCCGCCGCCAACGAGCCGGTGAAATCCGTGGCCAAAGGAACCGTGGTCTATTCTTCCGATTTCAGGTCTTACGGACGCACCGTGATTGTGGACCACGGCGGAGACACTTTTTCCGTCTACGG
>MGUQ01000089.1:5613-6280 GCA_001799975.1 Elusimicrobia bacterium RIFCSPLOWO2_01_FULL_54_10
AAATCCCCTGAACTGGCTTAGCCCCAGATAAGGAGCACCTCGTCCATGAATAAAACCCGTCTCCGCAAATCCGCAAAAATCGCGCTCGCCCTGGCCTTCGGCGTTTTCGGCTCTTTCACGGCCATCCGCGCCGCCTCCGGCATCGACAAGACGCTGGAAGATCTGAAAATCATCTCCGAAGTCTTCGATTACATCCAGAAAAATTATGTGACGGAAAAAGAGCCCCAAACCCTCATTTACGGCGCGGCCCACGGCATGGTGCGCACGCTGGACCCCTTCAGCCAGTTTCTGGAACCTGAGCCGCTCAAAGACATGCAGACGGAAACAGAGGGCAAGTTCGGGGGCTTGGGCATCCGCATTGAAATGCGCGATGACTGGCTCACGGTGATGACCCCCATCCCCAACACGCCGGCGTACCGCGCGGGCATTCTGCCCGGTGACAAAATCATCAAGATCGAAGGCGACAGCACGCAGGGCATCTCCTTGCAGGACGCCGTGCGCAAGCTCCGCGGCCAGCCCGGCACCCAGGTGACCATCACCATCGTCCACGAAGACATCAAAGAGCCCCTGGATCTGGTGCTGACGCGTGAAGAAATCAAGATCGAATCCGTCAAGAGCCGCCAGCTGGAAAACAAGATCGGCTATGTGCAGATCATCGAATTCACGG
>MGUQ01000090.1 GCA_001799975.1 Elusimicrobia bacterium RIFCSPLOWO2_01_FULL_54_10
GATTCTTTCACCGGTTTAGTGGATTGTTTCCACCGGAATGCATGGACGATTTGACCGGAATCCGCACCCGGAGATGGAAGCAATGGAGACAAGCTCCGGTGCTGGGTCGTTTTGGAATCCATTCTCCGGAGCCGCAAGGAATACCGCAAAAAAATTGACCCGCTTTCCTGGCAAGTTCACGACATTTTTGACAGAGTCCAAATCGCCCATCGTGTATTCTTTTTAACGGGATCTTACGGGATCATCGAAAGGGTAAAGGAGCGCGTCGCGCTTTGCAGATGGGGAAAATGCCAGATATCCTTTGCGGAGGTGAAGGAGTTTTTAAAGAGTCCCGAGGCATTTGGTGCCCTATGGCAGGCGGAAGAAAAAGCTAGCTCAATTCAGGCGCATTCAAATAGCAGTTTTATGTAAAATGGCCATGCAATGTGCCCGGCAAAGGCCAGAGAAGCAAATAGATATGTGCATAAACTGCCGGGATTCCCGGTATATTGACAAACTACCGGGATTCCCGGTATAATTAGCCCATGAAGATACATTTACCCAACAGCGCCTTTCTTGGAAACATTGATCCATTTTTAAGGGATTTTGATGCATCCCATCCAGGCACCCTGGAAATCACCTCTAACAAAAAATGGATATCGATCCATCCTGCGGTTCTGTCCATGGTTGCCGCCCTTGGCTTAACCATCGAGCCATCAAACATAAAGTGTGAAAAATTCGAAGCGACATCGAAACACTACTTGGAAAGAATGGGATTGTTTAAATTTTTAAGGATGAAATCCGGCATAGAAATTACGGAGCATGATCCCGCAGGCCGGTTCATCCCTTTGACTCAAATTAAGGATTCCGTGGGTTTGACTAAGTTTATTACGGACATGATTCCCCTCCTTCATGTGGAACCCAAACAAGCAGAGCCCATTCGATATGTGGTCAGTGAATTAGCGAGAAATGTGTTGGAACATTCTCTCTCCGAACATGGCGCCATTTTGTCGGCGCAGTACTATATAAAAAGCAACACGATAAGAATAGGCATTGCCGATACCGGGGTCGGCATTAGAAAAACCATCAATCAATCCTACAATGCGAAAGATGATATGGATGCCATCCGGCTGGCATTGATGCCTGGAATTACAGGGACCACAAAAAGAGAAGGTGGAACTGAACTTAACGCGGGGGCGGGGTTATTCTTCACTAAATCCATTGCGAACGTGAACCGGGATTACTTCATGATCTACAGCGGTAAGGGAATGTATAAATTGCTGAAGCATAAACCCACCGCCAAATACACTCCGTTGCACGCTGATCCTTTTGACGATAGACACTCCAAGGGGATGGATTTTCCATTTTGGCAAGGGACTGTCGTCGGGATTGATATTTCTTTAAACACTACGAAAGAATTTTCAATGCTCCTGGACTTTATCAGGGACACTTATGCAAAAGCAGTAAGAGAAAGAAAAAAAGCAAAATATAGGAAGGCAAAGTTTACATGATCCATATCAAACTCTTTGAGTCCGTAGGCAGTTTTGCGGAAAATAAGGATCTGGCAAGAGATATAAGGATGAAAAGACTGATCCCCGCCCTTGATAAGGGCGAGGCAATTATTTTGGACTTTAAAAACATTGATTCGGCAACTCAATCCTTTATCCACGCGCTTATCAGCGATTTGATCAGAAATTATGGTGCCGAGGTCCTGGATAAGATCAGTTTCAAGAACTGCAATGAAACAACACAAAAAATAATAAATATCGTGGTCGATTATATGCAAGAAAGCGAGTGAGGATTAAAAGCTATGGCCGGACTCTATAAGCGCGGCAAATTGTGGTACGTCAAATACTCCCTTAACGGCAAAACCGTTCGGAAATCTCTCAGCAAGGATAAGAAGACGGCGCTGGAATATAAGGCGCAGCTGGAAACGCAGATTTCCCGGCGTCATCTTTCCCTTCCCGTCTACAACTATTCCTGGCAAGACTTCGTTAAGAAATATTTGGCTTACAGCCTGGCAACCAAAAGAAGGCGCACGTGGGAATTGGATTCCGATGCTTTAAAATCTTTTACGAATTTTGTTTCCCCCAAAACCACCGGAGACATCACCAAAGAAAAATTGGAGGACTGGAAAAATCATCGAGCCCAGCAAGTGGCTCCCCGGTCGGTCAATATCCATCTGCACCGAATCCTGGCTGGCTTTAGAAAGGGTGTGGAATGGGGCTTAATGGAGCAGGGGCAATTTCAAGGGATCCCCAAGATCAAGGAAATCAAGAGGCTCCCGCGATATTTGACCCATGCGGAAATCCGAAAGCTTGAACAGGTAACCCCGTGGCGTTGGTGGACCATGTTTTACACCATGATCTGCACCGGGATGAGGCTGGGAGAGTTCCTTCACTTGAGATGGACTCAAATTGACTTCGACAGGGGCATAATTAGTATAATAGCTGACCAAGATTGGGTGCCTAAAGATTTTGAGATGCGGGAAATTCCCATCCATCCGGACTTGGCCAAAATTCTGATGAAGATTCAAACCAAAAAAGACGCTGGTTCCCCTTATGTCTTTCATAACGGGAACATCAACAGGACTATGGTCAGGCGAATTCAAAGGAAGCTCTCTCTTTACTGTAAAAAGGCTGGCATAGCGCATTGCCGTATTCACGATTTAAGGCACACTTTTGCGAGCCATCTGGTGATGGAGGGGGTGGACATGCTTGCGGTGCGGGACTTGTTAGGGCACGCGAGCGTCAGGACCACAGAGATTTACGCCCACCTCTCTCCTTCCCACCTTAAAAGCGCCGTTGAAAAGCTGAGGCTTGGTACACAGTTTGGTACACACATGGAGCTTGTTCACTCGCACTAACCAGATTTATCATCGAACGGGGCTGTAGCTCAGCTGGGAGAGCGCCTGCATGGCATGCAGGAGGTCAGGGGTTCAATCCCCCTCAGCTCCACATTTTATTTTCAGGGCATTTTCATGTATCGTTCACATTCCTGCGGCCAGCTCCGCGCCTCCGACTTAGGCATTACCGCCACCCTCTCCGGCTGGGTCCATTCCCGGCGGGACCATGGCGGAGTTCTTTTCATTGATTTGCGGGACCGAGAAGGCCTGGTCCAAGTGGTTTTCAACCCCGAGAAAACGGAAATCTATAAATCTGCCGAAACCCTGCGCTCAGAATTTGTCATCAAAGTTTCGGGCCCCGTGCGCAAAAGGCCTGAGGGAACCGAAAACAAAAACCTCGGCACGGGCGAAATCGAACTGGCGGCGGACTCTCTTGAAATCCTGAACACCTCCCAGGTGCCGCCGTTTGAAATTTCGCAGTTTTCCGAAGCCTCCGAAGAAATCCGCCTGGAATACCGCTATTTGGACTTGCGCCGCCCCACTCTGCAGCGTAACCTCATCCTCCGCCACAAGATAGCCCAGAATGTCCGGGAAACTTTAAACAAAGAAGGATTTCTCGAAATCGAAACTCCCATGCTCACCAAATCCACGCCGGAAGGCGCAAGGGATTTTCTTGTTCCCTCGCGTTTGAACCCGGGAAATTTTTACGCCCTGCCCCAGTCGCCCCAGTTGTTCAAGCAGATTTTGATGGTGGGCGGCCTGGATAAGTATTATCAGATTGTGCGCTGTTTTCGCGATGAAGATTTGAGAAGCGACCGCCAGCCGGAATTCACTCAAATCGATTTGGAGATGTCTTTTGTGGATGAGGCAGATGTCATGGGGGTCACGGAAAAAATGGTGGCGGCGGCTTTTAAGGCGGCCACGGGACAAGACGTGAAACTTCCTTTCCTCCGCATGCCCTACAAAGAAGCCATGGATAAATATGGCTCCGACAAGCCCGACTTGCGCTTTGGGCTGGAACTGATGGATGTGACGGAAGAAGTGAGAAACTGCGGATTTCAAGTTTTTGCCGGCGCGGTCAAAGACGGCGGAGTGGTCAAAGCCATTTGCTTGAAAGGCGGCGCTTCGACTGCGCGCGCCGAAATTGACCGCCTCACGGATTTTGTGCGCAAGCTGGGCGCCAAGGGCCTGGCCTGGATCAAATTCACGGACTCAGGCCCCGACTCCGCCATCACCAAATTTTTCTCCGAGGAAGATCTCGACAAGATCCAATCAAAAACAGGGGCCAACGCGGGGGATTTGCTTTTGTTCGGCGCGGGGGCCTGGAAATCTGTGGTCAATGTTTTGGGCACTCTTCGGACTGAGCTGGCCAAGAGAAATTATTTGTATCCCAAAGAGCAGGTGTTCAAATTTTTATGGGTGGTGGATTTTCCGCTTCTCGAATGGGACGATAAAGACAAGCGTTGGAACGCCATGCATCACCCTTTTACTTCACCCGATGAAGCCAGCCTGGCCACATTTGAAAAAGATCCTGGTGCCGCCAAGGCGCGCGCTTACGATATTGTTTTAAACGGCACGGAGCTGGGCGGGGGCTCGGTGCGTATTCACCGCAAGGATGTTCAGTCCAAGGTATTCAGTGTTCTGGGAATTTCAGCGGAAGCGGCCAAGGAAAAATTCGGATTTTTGCTCACGGCTCTTGATTTTGGTGCTCCGCCCCACGGAGGCATTGCGCTGGGCTTGGACCGCTTTGTGGCCCTGCTTTTGGGAGAAGATTCCATCCGGGACACCATCGCTTTTCCCAAAACTCAAAAGGGAACCGATTTGCTTTCCGGTTCCCCTTCCCCCGTTGCCCCCAAGCAACTTCAGGAAATCTTCATCAAGACCGACGTTCCGAAAAAAATTATCCCTTCTTAACCCTCGCGCGGGCGTAGGTTGGATAGAAAAGAGCGCAGCTGTCGATCAACTCCTCCACTGAAAGCTGCCCGGGTGCCGTGGGCGTGTTCATGAAGCCGTAGGTAATGCAGGAGCCATACAGAAACCCCGCCACGCGGGAAATCCTGCCCGCCTCTCCCATCCCAATCACAATTCGTTGAGTGCCCGCCAAAGCCATGGACAATGAGAAAATCCGCGTCACATCCTCATAGGTTTTTGCCATTCCCGCAATCTTGAGGATGTCTCCGCCCATGCCCTCAAATGATTTTAACAACGAAGCCAGCTTGTCCGGCCGAGGAATGCCGGTAAAATCGTGATAGGATAAAATTATTTTCGCGCCTTTTGCCCGCGCTTTGCCCAACAGTTCATTCATTTCCGCCTTAGATTCTATTTCAACATCGATGGCATCGGCAAATGGAAGGGAATCTTCAAAAATGATCTGGCGTTCGCGTTCGTCCACGGAGGTTTTTTGGGAAGGGGCTTGCTCGGCGGGGCTGCGCACGGTCACAATGATGGGGCAGGAGGAAATGTCTTTGACGGCTTGCAGGATGCTGGAAATGTTCTGCCGTTCTTTGGGTTTGAGCGTGTCCACGCGCACTTCAAGCAAGTCCGCGCCAAGCTTTGAGGCTCGTCTCGCGGCATCCACCAGACGCTCGCCGCCGCCAAGGGAGGCGGCCACCAGCGGGCGTTTACCCAGCTCTTGCCAGGGGTTTTTCATCCTCGTTTCCTTCTCCGTCTTTCAAGGTCCGTTTTTCTCTGAACTCGGAAAATGTGCCGTTGCGGAGCGCTT
>MGUQ01000091.1 GCA_001799975.1 Elusimicrobia bacterium RIFCSPLOWO2_01_FULL_54_10
GGACGATTTGACCGGAACGGTGGACGATTTGCAGCGGAACAGTGGACGATTTGGACCGGAATGGTGGACGATTTAGGCCGGAAAACGCACCCTGCCGCCGCCACTGAACATTATCTTCTGGAAAGCGAGCTGGGCAGGCGGTATCCCAACGCCGCGGTCATCACGCTCGCCCCCATGAAGCGGCCCGCCAGGTATATGGTGGAAAAACTTGAGAATGTATCCAAGTGGCGCGTGGGCGAGGCCATGGACCGGATTTTCGAACTCTTTCCAAAGCAACCCAACAGCCGCATCATCCTGGTCGGTAACAGCATCGGAGCGGCATTGATCCTTCAGGAGCTGGCGATGGCCGTGAAAAATCCATATTCTGCCACGAGGATGGACAATGTCGATCACATCTTCCTCTCCAACGCGGCACTCAGGCTGAGCACAGGGGTCAGCCTCTACGCGAGAATTATGAAACCCCTGGTCCATCTCTTCCTTCGGACGACCCGGATGGAGATGCTCTCCCCGCTCTTGAAGGGGAAAAGGAACAGGCAATTTCTGGATGAAGTCCGTGAAGGCATCCGTCAAGCGCCGATGCCGGTGATCTTTTACAGCACCATCAAGGGCACAAACCCCGACAGGGGAGACGGCATCGTCAATCCCTCGCTTGCCCGCGGCATAACTCCTGGCATCAGCATCGTTCAATTCGAGACCTCGCATTCATATGCGCCCATGGATGTGAAATTCTTCGGCATTCTGGATGTCCTGGTGGAGTGCAGCCGAAAGAACATCAAATTCACCGATTTGGCAGTCAAGCTCTCCTCCCTTGAGAAGCGATTGCTTGAAAACTGCACTCCGGATAATCCGCTTCTGGTGCATCCATCTGATCAGATGAATTTCTCCGATTTAAACATTGAAATCGGCGTCCGGACCGGAGCTCCCCCTGGAATGTCGAATCTTTCCAAGGCTGCAATCGGTCTCTCATTGTTTGCCGTCGCAGGGGTCATCGCGTGGAGATGGCGTCGAGTTCCGAAACCCGTTGATTTAGCCTATAAATCGGGCCTGCCTGTCAGCCCACCGGCAGATGGCACCCCCACCGCCCTCGCCCTCATCGCCATGAGCGCGGCGGGGGTGCTGCACCAAATGTGGACGGGGAATGTCGGCACACAGGCAGCATTATGGCCCAGCTTATCATGGTCACTTACGATTGGCGGCATCATTTCATTAGTGCTTTTGGGATATATCAGGGCGCACAGACTGAACATCCTTGTGGTCTGGAACCGGATGCTTGACCGTGTTGGATTCGAAAGGCCGGTTCTGATTCCGGAGGATCCTACAAGAGATTGGAAAACAGTAAAGTATGAAAAAAACAACGATGGTGGCTGGATATTTCATATCGACCGACCGCATAGTTCAGATATATATTGGGCCCATATTTTCCCGGATTGGGCAGCTTTGTTTGGATTTAAGAACGCCAATCTCATTGTCGAAAATGAACAGATACCGAATGCGGATGCCATCAACGCCAAGATCGACGGCATGCCTGAGCACCTCAAGCCCGCGGTCAGATTCTACGATACCCCTGGAATGGTCAGGATTGAAAATTACCTCAGAAAATTCGCATTTAACGGGAAACTGCCCTTGGGAATGAGGGGCGAGTATTTCATGCATGACCGGACAGATGCCCATTTCTTGACCTGGACTCTGATGCCCCACCCGGTCGTTGGCCTAATGCGTCGCCTTATGAGGCTCCAATTTGACCTAAAAGACCACTATAAATACGACCCTTCAAGTAAATGGAGTGACTTTGACGATGCCTTGGATGCGTCAGTCGGCATGCTGGAATATACAAGCTTCGAATTGGAGCGCACAAATGCGGATTTTAGGAGAAAAAAAGTCCGGGACATACTTTTGAACCGCTCGAAGGAGATCCGAGAAGTGATCGAGCAGACTCGGAAGCATTTGCACGATTTTTACAATCTTCCATCAGAGATTTATGAGGAACTGATCGCCATTGAGGATGAATCCTACAAGCTGCAAGAGAAGAGATCTGGATGGAGCCTGGAGGTCATGTCTAAAGTCTTGCAGGAACAGTCGAGAGAGGGTGAACGGACCGCCCCAGTCTTGATTACCCTGAGCGCGGCGGGCCGGGAATATTCAAGGGCAGACATAACAAAGCGCTCAAACGGACTGACATATCTCATCAGCTCAGAACGTCAACGCATACTCACCTACACTGACGATTTTATCGCGATCTCCAACAAGGCGATTAAGAGCAACAAATGGCCTAAAGTTTCCATCGGAATCCCAATAGTTGCTGGTTCACCCCATATCGACCGGATGTTGACGACGATTCGGAACCAGTTACAATCCCTGGACGAAAAAGGATGCAATGTGGAGATATTTATACTTGTGAATGGCGATAATCCGGACGAGAACATACGGACAAAGGAATTGATCCTGGAGCGCACTCACGGTCTTCCCATAAGCGTCAATGTCACACAGAGGGTTGGTGAACTCGAAGCGAAGCGAATCCTTGTTGAGACTGCTCATGAGCGTAGAGCGGAAATTATCGCGCTGATAGACGACGATATCAGGATGGAAAAGGGTGCGATCTCCTCTATGGTGCACATGCTCCTTGCGGAAACAATATCAGGACACGATTTTCCGCCGCTTATCGGAGCCAAGCAAGTCTATGAACACCCAAAACCGTACAGTGGCGGATGGCACGATGCGGTTCGATATTTTGTAGATGAATTCAGCCGTACGGCATGGCGCGATAGTCGCACAGAGCCCGTCACCTTCAGTCCTCAAAATCATGTCACCGGTGCCGGAGTCGTCTTATGGCTGGATTCCTATCCTTCTCGACTTGTTGATGCGGTCATTAGTCTTGATCATGCGGATGGCGCAGAGGTGTCGACATACACTGATGTTTTCCTGAATCCATTTTTTGGGCCATCCAATGTCCTTATCGACAACGACGCAATTGGGTTCCATCCCATCATGTCGGGTCTGACGGATTTCAAGCGGTGGATGAAAATTCAGGCAGGACTTCAAAGGACATTCAATCTATACGGTAAGCTCGAAGGAGAAAAATCAAGAAGGATATTTGCCAGGCATCCGCTGATGTCCGGAATTGCAAAAGGTACTTTTATCCAGCGTGTGGCATTTTTTACATTGGTTCTAAGACGGCTGGTTTATTTCTCCGCGGCATGGCTTCACGCTCGCGGTATTATCTCTTACGGCAATCCCGTCACCATTGACACCTCACCGGTCGGCACCCGCACCTTCCTCATCTTGATAGCTGGGCCTGCCGCTGGCTTGGCCCACCAGCTCTGGACGGGGCATTTCGGCACGCAGGCGGCTTTCATACCGGGTTCCGGGATGCTCCATTTACTTGGCATCTCCGTTCTGGCCGGAGCAATGATATCAACAGTCGGCATGAAACATATCGCCGCAAAAGTCAGGGATGTGAACGCACAAACGCTCCATAGGATCAAATTCAGATCGCGGGTGTTCAAAACCCTGGTCTTTGGAACGGGTGGGGTCTCTTTGGAGAAAAATCTCGCGCTTGATGCCAGAGCACTCGGTATCATCATCGACGAGTTGAAAAAGATTGAATTCACCGGTTATTTCAACGCAACCATAGTTGATGATTGGGAAGGACACTGGAAAGCGATATTTGAACATCACCATGCCAAGGAGGCCTACGGCTACGCGCAATTCTATCTTGCGCATGTAAAATCGGCCATCGATGCATTCAGATATGTTCACAATGATTATCCGGGAGAATTGATCCTCAGGACCCCGGCGGAAGTCGCCCGCGCGGCTTTGGCCATACTCTCCGACATAAAATTCCAGCCTCCAGAAAAAAGAGTGGTGTTAAAAAGTTTTGTTTTCAGAAGCTTATTCATACTTCTTGCCATTATCGGTGTCGCTGCGTTGATTGGATTTGTTCTCCCTGAAACATTGAGCGCATGGGTAAATTCGGATGTCGATAGCTTCAAAACCATGTTTGCGGCGGCACCTGTTGTTGGGTTAGGCATCACAAGCACCCCCTCTACTGCTGAAGAAATTGACAATATCCTTGGAAAAACGCTCAATCTGGGCGTAGGCGGAGAAAAATCAACGCTTGTCGAGCGCCCGCTCTATGTGGTCAAAGTCCCCTCCGGCCTGTCCGACCGTCTGCCGGTGCTAAGAGCCATCAGCCGCCTCAGAAAAATCGAGAATGCAGAAGTCATCGAGATTTCAAATTCTTCCGAACTTTCTTCTAAATTATTCTCCATCGCCGGCAAAAAAGACAGTTATTCATCCCTGAACTTCTTCATCACAAACGACGAGTTCAGTGATCTTGTCAAAGCCTGGGGGGAAGTGCCCGCGTTCATGGGGTCATTTGACATCCGGCTCTGGAATGATCTGTTGTATTCGTTTGAACCCTCGAAAAAGATTTCTGATGCCATCGCGTCTTATCAAAGCGAAGAAGCCCAGTTCGATGCGTCCCAGTAACATTATTATGTTATTTAACTTGATTTAATAACATTAATATGTTATATTAAATCATGCTATTTAAGAGAAAGCTCAATTTAAACAAGATTTCAGGCTCTGCCTTCATTTTTGGGCCAAGAATGACCGGCAAAACATCCCTCATCAAACAGCTTCCTGCATCTCTATTTATCGATCTACTGGTTCCTGAAACCGAGCTGGATTTGCGCCAAACTCCAAAAATTTTCTGGGAACAAGTATCCGCGCTTCCGAAAGGCTCGCTTGTCGTTGTGGATGAAATTCAAAAAGTTCCAGCCCTGCTCAATTATGTCCAAAAAGGCATCGAGGAGTTGGACATTCGCTTTATTCTTTCCGGGTCCAGCGCTCGCAAACTCAAGAGGGGGGCCGCTAATATGCTGGGCGGCCGTGCGTTGGACCTTCGCCTTCATCCGTTGACAGCTGTTGAAATGGGAGATGTGTTCAATCTGGATCAGGCGCTCCAATTTGGAACTCTTCCCAAAGCAGCCCAACTGCTCATGGAAAAACGCACGGATGAGGCGCGCCAACTCCTTCGCTCTTACTATACAATCTACATCAAAGAGGAAGTCCAGGCCGAAGCGCTCACGCGAAATGTGGGGGCCTTTCAAAGATTCCTTCTTGTTGCGGCACAGTCCAATGCGCAGGTGATGGAGTTTTCAAACATCGCCCGGGATTGTTCCGTCCCCATGAACACCGTTAAGGAATATTATTCCATCCTGGAAGACACCCTCCTGGGGGAATTCCTCTGGCCCTGGGACCGGAGCGAACGCAAGAAGGCGAGGCCCAAGTTTTATTTCTTTGACAATGGGGTGGTGAGAGCCATGCAAAACCGGCTTATGGATCCCCCCACGCCTGAAGACCTGGGGTTTCTCTTTGAGTGTTGGATGGTTCGGGAGCTCACGCGCCTGCGGGATTACGCACAAAAACCTTTGGAGTTGTCATTCTGGAGAGAAGGCCCGCATGAGATCGACATCCTGGTCATGCGCGGCGCAAATCCAGCTTTGGGAATTGAATGCAAGTCTGGGAAAAGTCCGCTAAAGAAAGGGACGGTTCAGGCGTTTCAAAAACGATTTCCGCAAGTTCCTTTGATCGTTGCCTCCCATCAGGATTCTTCTCCGCGCAAATTGGAGATGGGAATTGAAGTCCTGCCCTGGCGGCACGCCATAGATCGTTTTTGTTCCCTCTGATTGACCCTTCCGTCGAGCAAATGATATTATGAACTCATCGCTGGCGTAGCTCAACTGGTAGAGCATCCGCTTTGTAAGCGGCAGGTTGGAGGTTCAAGTCCTCTCGCCAGCTTAAATCTCGAGAATCAAAAATAGAAAATAGATGAACATTTTGGTCATCGGCGGCGGAGGGAGAGAACACGCCCTTGTCTGGAAGCTCAAGCAGAGCCCCCAGGCGGAGAAGATCTATTGCGTCCCCGGCAACGGCGGCATCTCCCAGGACGCCGAGTGCCTGCCCGCCTGCGCCGAAGGCGACTGGAAGTCCTACGCGGCTCTGGCCAAGAGCAGAAAAATCGACCTTGTCGTTGTAGGACCCGAAGCTCCTCTGGCCGGGGGGATCGCGGACGTCCTGCGGGCGGAGGGCCTCAAAGTCTTCGGACCCTCCAAAGAAGCCGCCCGCCTCGAAGGCAGCAAGATCTACTCCAAGAACTTCATGCGCAAGCACGGCATCCCCACGGCCGATTTTGAGGCGTTCGACGACCCCGCCGCGGCCCTCGCTCATCTCGACAAAAAACCCCTTCCCATCGTCATAAAGGCCGACGGTCTGGCCGCCGGCAAGGGCGTGTCCGTCTGCTTCACCAAGGAAGAAGCCCGGGAAGCCGTGGAGAACATGCTTGTCAAAAAGGCCTTCGGCTCCGCGGGCGAACGGATTTTGATCGAAGACGCCCTGGAAGGCAGCGAGGTCTCCCTCATGGCCCTAACGGACGGCAAGACCTTGAAGCCCCTCCTCACGGCCCGGGACTACAAGCGCGTTTTCGACGGCAACAAGGGCCCCAACACGGGCGGGATGGGGGCCGTCTCTCCCAGCCAGGTGCCGGGCGACGCCTCCGCCAAGATCGAGCGCGAGATCACGTCCCGTTTCCTGAAAGGCATCCAGCAGGAGGACCTCGATTTCCGGGGGCTCATCTACATCGGCCTCATGCTCACGCCCCACGGGCCCAAAGTGCTTGAATTCAACGTCCGCTTCGGCGACC
>MGUQ01000092.1:0-1717 GCA_001799975.1 Elusimicrobia bacterium RIFCSPLOWO2_01_FULL_54_10
AGTCCTGAATTTCTTCAACGGTGGGTGTGGCTCCCTGCGGATAGCTTTGGTTGATTTGTACCAGGACATTGCGGGTGAGGCGTTCGGAGATGTCGCGGTTCTGGCCCCCCACGGAGAGCGCGGCCTTGAAAATGGCGTCGGCGATTTTGGACGGGTTGAACAGCACAACCTGTCCGTTTCGTTTGACAACGCGGGAGATTTTATAGGATTCGGCGGAAGTTTTGAACAGCGGAAGTTGTTCCATGGGTCCCGGAAAAGTGTTGAGGGAAATAAAATGGGGCACGGCATCGGGGGGATCCGTGCCCCAAAGGGATTATATCAAGATTTTTAGAAAAAAATCAAAATAAATAAATTAGCAGCCGCAGGGAGACTTGGGTCCCATGGAATGTTCCTCCTTCATCTTACTTGAGCAGACCGTCGAGCCGGGCCCGGATTTCTTTTTCGGGTTGCACGCCCACCGTTTGCTCCACCAACTGCCCGCCTTTGAAAAAGAGAAGCGTGGGAATGGCCTGCACGCGGTAGGTGGAGGCGGTGTTGGGATTGTCGTCCGTGTTGAGCTTGAAGACCTTCACTTTTCCCTTATATTCTTCCCCCAGTTTTTCCACCACGGGAGTGAGCATGCGGCAAGGGCCGCACCAGGGCGCCCACAAGTCCACCAAAACGGGTTCTTTTGATTTTAATACTTCCTCGCTGAATCGGGCGTCGGTCATTTCGGTTGCCATAGGTGTTACCTCCGCTTAAAATTATAGCAAACCTGTCAACCGCCTGCAAACTTCCGAGAAGGCCACGGCGAACGCGGTGCCGTAAATATTGCCGCAGACGGCCAGGATGAGCCCCGCGGAAACAAGTTTGGAGTCGTAAATGCCGGCCACGAGGGGAGCGGAGGCGGTGCCGCCGATGTTGGCTTGGCTGGCCGCGGCCAGGAGGGACATGGGCGTGCGCGTGAGCTTGCCGTAAAAAATCAGGACCGCGCCATGCATGAGCGCCCAATAAAATCCCAGCAGAATAAGCACGGGCGCCTTCCAGATTTCGGCCAGGCTCGCCCTGGCGCCGATCGAGGTGAGCAAAAGAAAAAGCAGAAAATTTCCCGTGCGGCCGGCCCCCCAGCTCTCCAGCTTTGCCGCTGGCGTGAGCGAGAGGCCCAGGGGCACGAGTGTGGCAAAAATCACAAGCCAGGTGGAACGGTTCAAGATGTCGCCCACGGCCGGCATCTTGCCCGAGGCCAGCCAGAAGAATCCCGCAAGTGTAAATGCAAAAATAAGCAAGGCAAAAGTGCGGCCCTTGCTTTTATGGGAGGGGGTGGAGGAGGATTTAATTTCATTCTCCGGGCCGCCGCTGTCCTGCGCGCGAAGCCAGCGGTTGATGTGTTTTTGAAAGCGGGAAAGGTATACCAAAAACGCCATCCAGGAATAAGCAATCACGGTGTCCACGATCACGAGGTTGGCAAACAATGTTTCGGGCGGCTGCAGAATCGCATTGGCCGAGAGCATGTTGGCGCTTCCCCCCGTCCAGCTGGCGGACAGGCAGGCCCAGCCCTTCCAGAAATCGTCGAATTTTGAATTTCCCATCAAAAAAGTGACAATGCCGCCCAAAAAAATTCCGGCTGATCCCGCCGCCATGGCTCCCAAAGCCCTTGGGCTTAAACGCAGGATGGAAGGCAGGTTTGTTCCCACAAGAAGAAGGACCAGGCAGGCCGGCAGAACAAGGCGGCCCATCC
>MGUQ01000092.1:1727-7168 GCA_001799975.1 Elusimicrobia bacterium RIFCSPLOWO2_01_FULL_54_10
GAGCGTGGGGATGAAATAACACCAGAGCGGGGCGGGAAAATATTTGAAGGCGCCGCTGAACCTGGGATGGGATGAAAAAGTCTGGATGCTCCAGACGAGGCCGATTAGAAAGAGGAGGAGCGCTGCCGGCTCAGAGAGCATCTATGCCTGAGCCGAGGGTCTTGGGTTTCAGGCTCAAGAGAGGGCCGCGGTTCGTGAATCCTGCCGATCTTCCGGCCTCCTTGAGAAGGAGAAAGGAATCGAGATCGTGGAACTGGAATTTTCCCGCTCCAAGCGCCCATTGCACGGATGCCGAAAGTCCCGCGGCGGATTCCATCATGCAGCCGATCATGAGTTTTCTCCCCGACGCCAGAACCAGCTTGGCGATGCGCTGGCCTTCGATCAGTCCCGTTTTGGCAATCTTCAAGTTGATCACCTGTGCGGCGTCGGCGGCGATGAATTTTTCGGCGTCCTCAAACGTCCTCACGGATTCGTCCGCGCCGATCAGGCAGGGGGAGCGGTCTTTCACAAACTTGTGGCCTTTGATGTCGTCTTTGGGCAGGGGTTGTTCCAATAAATCCAGGGTGACCGAGGCCTTCTGCAGGGCATCGATGAGGTTCAGAGCGCCTTTGGCGTCCAGCCCCTGGTTGGCGTCCACGATGATGGAATGTTTTGGCCCGGCGTTGAAAACATTTTCTATCCGGCGGAGGTCTTCGGCAAAATCCTTTCCGGTGATTTTCACCTTGAAACGCCGGAATCCCTCTCTGGAAAGGCCCCGCGCCAGCCCGGTGCAAAAGCTGGGGTCGAGAGCGGGAATGGTGTAATAAGTTTCAATTTCTTTTTTGGCGCCGCCAAAATATTTGGCGATAGACTGGCCTTTGGAGCGGCAGAAAGCGTCCAGCAAGGCGCACTCGAGAGCGGAAACGGCCGTGGGGCTTTTGGGCCAGCGTTTCAAAATGTCGTGGATGATCCCCTTCCAGTCTTCGAGGCGCGCGCCGATGAGCAGGCCGGCCGCTTTTCCAATGACATTCATCATGGACGCGGGCGTGGCTTCAGGCATGGCCAGCGATGAGGACGCTTCTCCATAGCCCTGAATGTCGCCCAAGTCCACCGTCACGCCGACATTGCGGGTGACGGATTTTTCACCCAGGGATGTTTTGAATGTTTCCCGGAGGGGGAGGTTGAGCGTGGAGAAGCGGACGTCCTTAATTCTGGCCAAAGTAGGTGCCGAAATGGAGGACGGCGTCAGGCCCGTATTTTTTGTCAAATTCAATTGTGCGCACAACTTCTCCTGTCTTGGGCGCTTCCAAAATAGAGGTGGAATCCACAAAAATGGCCACATGGATGACTTTGTCAGGCTTTTCTTTTGAGGCGGAGAAAATCAGGTCGCCAGGCCGGAGGCCTTCTTTTTTTATTTTGCGCGCCATCATGAATTGCTCATGTGAATCGCGCGGAATGTCGATGCCTGCCACGCGGTAGGCCAGATGGGTAAATCCGGAGCAATCCACGGCCGCATAACTCATTCCGCCCCAAAAATAGGGTTCGCCCAACAGGCGCATTCCGGACTCTAGAATCATTTTTCGGGTCGCCTCCTCCGAAGGGGCCACCAGCAGGCGGACTTCGTTTTTATCAATCCACGCCTTGCCGCCCGCGACAGGCTTGATTTCCCAAAAGCCTTTTTTCTGTTTGCCGCGCGGCGACAGGAGTTTTGTTCCCATGGAGAGCGTCATCCCTGTGGATTTTGCCGCCGGGCGCTTGCGCAGCACGGCCGTTTTGGTTTTTATGACAAGGTTGGGCGGAATAATTTTATCGGAGGGCAGGACGGACTTTTTCAAAACCCAGCCGGGGTAGCCTTGCCAAGCGTCTTGATGCGTGAATTCCTTCTGTTCAAATCCTTCTACTTTAAGCCACTCTCCTGACTCCTCAAAAATCTGGACGACCTCGTTGTACAGAAGCTGGGTTTCCTGCAGGGGATCATATTCAAAGCTTTTGGGAAGCGTGCCGGACGCGGCGCGCACATCCGCCACGGGAACTTGAACCAGGCCAAACTGATCGGAGGAATGAGCGGTGAACGGCAGGGCCAAAAAAAACAGGAGGATGAGACCGAATCTCATCCTCCTATTCTAGCAAACGATTTTCTGAATTATTTGTTGAGAGCTTCAAACACCTTGCCCACCATGGCCGCGTTGGGCTTGAGCGTTTTGGAACCTTCTTCCCAGTTTGCGGGGCAAGCCTCTTCAGGGTGCTTGGAGAGATAAGCGTTGGCTTTCATCTTTCTTTCCAGCTCCTCGGCGCTCCGTCCCACATTGTAAAAATTCACTTCGGAAGCCGCGAGCTTGCCGTCAGGATTGATGATGAAGGTCCCGCGCAAGGCCAGGCCGGTGTTGTAATCATAAACCCCGAACAACTTGGAAACGGTTCCGGTGGGATCCGCGGCCATGGGATATTTCACGCCCTTCATGAGCTTTTCGCTGTCTTTCCAGGCCAGGTGGCTGAACTTGGTGTCCGTGCTCACGGAAATCACTTCTGCGCCCTGCTGGATGAGGGAGTCATATTTTGTCTGCAGGTCCGCCAGCTCAGTGGGACAGACGAAAGTGAAATCAGCGGGATAAAACACAAGGATGACCCATTTCTTTTCTTTGAGGAACTGCTGGAGGGAAATTTTGCCGAAGTCATTCCTCTTGGGGTCGTAAACTTCCATCTCAAAATTGGGGACGGTTTGGCCTACGGTGACGATATTTTGCGCTTCCTGACTCATGACAGTTCTCCTTTATTGGGCTGAAATGTTCTGAAGTGCCGGATGATTGACTTGATTTATTTTAACAAAATCTGGATAATTAAGTCAAGATTTGGCTGCCGCCGTTTTGAACCCATGATGCTCCATTTCCCCCCAGCTTTTGGAGCGTTTGAAAAACAGGAGGGCGCCTTTGAGGCGCCAGAAAATCAGAATTTGCCGGTATCCGAAATTCTCCAGCACGGCCAGGGAAAAAAGCAGGAGAAGGTCTGTCAGTTTGGGGTGCCTGCGGAAGGATAATTCTTCCAGTCCGACTGCCGCAATGGACAGCGCCACTCCATAGACAAACGCCGCCATGAAAAATGCGAGCATGAAAAGCCCGTCTACCCTGCCATAGGCCACGGCAATGGCAAATGCCCCGTATCCAAACAATTCAATCACGGGCCCCAGCATTTCAAAGAAGAAAAAATAGGGGAAGGCGAACATTCCGATGCGGCCGTAGCGCGGGTTGAAGAGCATTTTCTTGTGGATGAGGAGCGCGTCATTGAGCCCCCTCTGCCAGCGGTCTCTCTGGCGTCCCAAAACCCGCAAAGTGGATGGGCATTCGGTCCAGGCCACGGGATCCGGCACAAAAGTGATGCGGTAAGGAATATTGTTTTCCCGGCAGGAGCGGTGAAGGCGCACAATCAGCTCCATGTCCTCGCCGATGGTGTCTTTGCGGAAACCGCCGGCGTCCGCTGCGGCCTCTCTCTGGAAAAGTCCGAACGCGCCGGAGATGATGAGTGTGGATTCAAGATAGGCCCAGCCCATTCTTCCTGAAAGGAACGCCCGCAGATATTCCAGCACCTGGAAGCGTTCGATCCATTTTTTAGGCATCTGGATGTCCATCACCACGCCCGCGTCCACCGTGCAGCCGTTCACGATGCGGATAACGCCGCCCGCGGCGATGGTGGTGGTGTCTTCAAGGTAAGGCCTCACGATTTTGATGAGGGCATTGCGCTCCAGCAGGCTGTCGGCATCCATGGCACAAAACAGGGGTGTGCGGCAGAAGTTGAGGCCGCAGTTGAGAGCGTCCGCCTTGCCGCCGTTTTCCTTGTCTATGAGCCAGAGATTGGGGTGGCGCGAACTTTTGTAAACCTCGCGCACTTTGCCGCACACAATTTCGGCCGTCTTGGCGCGGGAAGCCGGGGTCATTTCATAGGCCTCGATGAGGCGCTGCACCGTGCTGTCCTTGGAGCCGTCGTTCACCATGAGGATTTCATAGTCGGGATAAATAAGAGTGAGAAGGGAACGCACGGACTCCACGCAGGTGGCTTCTTCGTTGTATGCGGGAGCGATGAGCGTGATGGGAGGAGCTGAGGCGCCTCCGGCCAGGTCTTCGATGTAGATATTTTCGCGGTTGCGGGTGTAGTTTTTGAGCACTTTAAAGGCGAAGAGAGTGGTGCAGAGATAGACGGTGTTGGTGATGAGGAAATAGGCCAGCACCATGCCGTTGAAAAGAAGGATGACTTTCCAGAACAGCTCGATCACCGCGCGCCTTCTTCCATGAGGATTTGTTTGGCCAGGGTTTTGCGCGGGTGGTCCAGGTTGGCCAGGCCGTGGAGGATGTTCAGCGCCGACATGGCTTTGAGCCCCCGCGCGGCATGCAGGGCCGCCCAGGGCGAGGGATCAAACAGCAATTCCTGAAGAATATTGCGGTCGCCGGTGTCTCCCAGCCGTCCCAGGGCGCTGGCGGCGAGGGCCCGGAGAGTGGAATCCTTTGAATAACAAATGGAGCGGATGAGCGGCAAATGATCCTTTATGCCCACTCCAGAAAGGATTCTCAGGCAGGCCGCGTGCAGATTGCGCGACTGGGGAGTTTTCAGGATATCCGCGGCGGATGCAGCCGCTTGCGGGTCGTTGAGCCGCTGGAGCGCTATGGCTAAAATGGTTCTGGACTGCGCCGGAACGGACGGGTCGGAAAATTTCTTGCGTACGACGGGAATGACGGAGGGCCCCAGCTGGGCAATGAGCGTTCCGAGGATATTGGCGTTCCATTTTCCAAAAGCGGGCAAGCTTTCCAGGAGCGATTCCACCGCGCCGGAACGGCCTTTTAAAATCAGGTGATGAAATGCGATCATGCGCACCGTGGGCGAGGCGTCCTTGAGGGCAAGCTCAAGGTGCTTTTCATATTGAGGGAGTCCGAAAGTCCCGAGCACGCGGACCGCCCAGGCCCGACGGTCTGGGTTGGAACTTTTTAGGGACCCGGCGACTTTGGGGAGATGCGGCCGCGCAATGCCGGAGAGAGCGCCAACCGCATCGCCTTTGAGCCGGCGGGACAGCTCGGAGAGAAAATCCACAAAATCCAGGGCGTCCCCTTGAGGGACTGAAAGTGTTTCATGCCTGCCTTCTTCCATGATGATCTGAAAGACTTTCTTCTGCCACTTCGTTTTAACCCGCTCCCAGCGCTCGTCCGTGAACCGGTTGACCGCCCAGAGGTTGATGACGAATAACATGAGGATGACGGCCATCGAAAAAATGATTCCGATGGCCGCAATCATGAAGTACAGAACAGGCGTCATCAACCCTTGAGCAGCCGGAGGGAGCGCGCCACGAGTTCGGCGGGAGAAAAGGGTTTCACCAGATAGTCGGAAGCCCCCTGCTCAAAGCCGCGCGCGATGTCTTTTTCGCTGCCCAGGGAGGTGAGCATCATCACCGGGGTGTGTCTGGCCGCGGGCAGGGCGCGGAT
>MGUQ01000092.1:7176-8716 GCA_001799975.1 Elusimicrobia bacterium RIFCSPLOWO2_01_FULL_54_10
ATCCATGCCGGGCATTTGAATGTCAAAGACGAACAGGCATGCCGTATTTTTCTGCGCCGCTTCCAGAGCCTGCCGCCCGTCAGGAAACGCCAGCACTTCAAACCCTTCGTTTGAAAGCCGGTGCTGGACAATGGAACGGATCAGGCCATCGTCATCGGCCAGGATGACCTTGCGGTTGGCAGGAAGGCCCTGCGCTGTTTTGTCCGAAAAAACCCTGTTCCGCCCGGCCCCTTTGGCGCGGTACAAAAGCCGCTCGGCTGCGGAGAGAGCTTCTTCAAATGACATGCGGCCCTGGATCTGGATGTGCCCGCCCGAAAGCGTGACGCGCAGGGCGGCCTGGCCCCCCACTTCAAAGCTGATCTCGCCGAGTTCTTTAACGGCATGGGCGGCAAAAGACTGGGCCGCTTCCGCATCGTGCTTTTCAAGAAGCACGGCAAAGTTGTCCCCCGCCATCTTTGCGGCGGTTCCTTTGCCGCCGGTCAGTTTGGAGAGCGCCATGGCGATGTAGGCCAGCACCTGGTCGCCGATGGATCGCCCGTATTTTTCGTTCACCTTTGAGAAGATGTCCAGGTTCAGGAGGAGCAGAGAAAGCGGATGGCGCGATCCTGACGGGTCAGTTTCCGCCTTGTCAAAAATGGCTTTCAGCGCGTGCCATTCCGGAAGATGCGTGAGGGGGTCCGTGCCCGGCGGAGAAAGGGTTTCCGCCGATTCATTGATTTTCTCGTTCACTTCCGCCGAGAAGCGCTCGGGATCAAACGGTTTTGTGAAAAACCCGTTGGCGCCCAGATTGAGACACTCCTGCCTGATTTGAGGCACGTCCATGCCGGTCAGCACATAAATGGGCACCTTGAACATGGCTGGCATCTGGCGGATTTTCTTGACTAGGAGCCGCCCGTCCAAATCCGGAAGTGTTAAGTCCGTGATGATGAAATCGATGGAGTTGTTTTGAAGCACATCCTCGGCTTCCTGGGCGTTTGAGCACAGGAAGACGTTCCGGCCGGGAGATTGCAGCTTGACTTGATGGATTTGGAAAATGTCCGGGTCGTCTTCCACCACGAGGAGGTTGAATTTCCGCTGCGTGTCTGAGCCGATTTTGCGCAGAAGGGCGAGAAGCGCGTGAGCATTTTTAATGAACGCTTCATCGGTGGTTTTCTCTGTTTCCTTGGCAAGGGCGGAAATTTCCGGGAATCCGTAGGTGCCGCCGGAACCGGCCAGGGAATGGACAAACGCCCGGGCCTTTTTGAGCGCGTCCGGCTCTCCCGCCTCCAGATTGCGGATGCAGGAGTCCAGGGTTTCGATGCGGTGAGGAAGGTTTCTGAGATAAACCTGCCTGAATTCGTCCGATGATGCGCTCATGATTAAAATGTTTTAATTTTATATACTACAAAATCTAAATGTCGTTCACTTCATTTCCCTTTGCGGCATTTTTGGTCCTTTCCGTCCTAGTGTATTATGCGATTCCCAGCCGTTGGAAGGAGCTCTGGATTCTTGCCGTCTCTCTCGCCTTTTATTGCTCCTGGAGTTACCCCTATGTCCTCCT
>MGUQ01000092.1:8787-12041 GCA_001799975.1 Elusimicrobia bacterium RIFCSPLOWO2_01_FULL_54_10
TCTTTGTTTGTCCGTCATTGTTTTCTGGCAGGCTGCACTCCGCATAGAATCGGCATCCCGGGATGATCAGAAATTCCGCTTTCTGCGGAATGCCGTCCTTTTCCAGATCCTGATTCTTTTTTCTTTTAAACTGATCAATGGCTCGAGCCATTGGGGCAGGTTTTCCATTTTGCTCCCGTCCTGGGCCAAATGGATCATGCCGCTGGGATTGTCCTATTATACCTTCAAACTCATCGGGTATATTGTCGAAGTCTACTTTAAAAAGATCCCGGCTGAAAAAAAGCGTGGTTTCCCTGGCAAATTACGCCGCTTTTTTTCCTCAGATCGTGAGCGGGCCCATCCAGAGAGCCAGTGATTTTTTGTCTCAAACTAAGTGCAAGATCAAAGCCGACCCGGATTGTTTCATCGCCGGGCTCCGGCTTATTATTTTCGGCCTTTTCAAAAAACTTGTGGTCGCTGATACCCTCGATTCCCACGTGACCCAATATTTTGGAGGTTCTCTTTACTACTCTGGAATGGCAGGAGTGATCACGACCTATTTCATTCCTCTGCAAATCTATGCCGATTTCTCCGGACTGACCGACATGGCCAGAGGGATCGCCAGACTTTTCGGCATCCATTCCCCCATCAATTTCAAACAGCCGTTTTACTCCTCCAGTATCCCGGAATTTTGGAGGCGGTGGCACGTCTCACTGACCTCCTGGCTCACGGATTATCTTTTTCTTCCTCTCAGCGTGAATTTAAGATCCTGGGGAAACCTTGGGCTTTACGCGAGTGTCTGCGCCAACATGGTCATCATCGGACTCTGGCACGGCCTGACATGGAATTTTCTGGCCTTTGGAGTTTTCCACGCTTTGCTGATTTGCGCATCGATCCTGACTAAAAACGCCAGGACCCTGATGCTTAAAAAACTGCCCATTCTAAAAACTTTCAGAAACATTTTTGCTCCCATCTGGATCTTTCACATCGTTGCATTTTCTTTTGTTATTTTTAGGGTGGAATCGGTCGATATTCTCTTAAAGATCTGGAACAATCTCAAACAAACGGCTGTCTCCTATAGCCAAGCGGTGGATTTGATATATGTTGTCACGGCCAATCTTGAATCCGGATTTGGTTTGAACATCATGGAGTTCAGTAAAATTTTAGCGTCACTTCTCCTCATGGAAACGATCCATGCCGTTCAAAATGAGGGGACGATGGGTGAGAAATGGTTTAATGCCGCGCCCACGGCCGCGCGGTGGGTTTTTTACGGAGTTCTGGGAATTTTCATCATCTTTTTTGGCAATTATGGCGACTCGCGTTTTGTCTATTCATTTTTTTAAGAAGGAGGCAGGCTTCTGAAGAAGTTTTTAAGTAAATTGTTTCTTTTTATTTTCCTTTTCTTGGCCGCCCTATACTTTGCGGAACTTTGGATGGGCCGCACTTTTAGATCGGAGATGAACGGTCAATATGAGGTTCTCATGGACCCTTCCTCTCCGCCCCGGCTCATCATTCTGGGCTCTTCCAGGGCTCACGTGGGCATCAATCCAAAATATTTGGAAACTTTCGATGAAACCGTTTACAACCTCGCGATGAACGGCAATAGCCCTTCCTTTTACCTTGAATGGTACCGGAAGCTGTACAAGGGGCATTTAAAACGAAAACCGGAAACGGTGATCTTCTGCTTCGATTGGGACATGTTATATCCCAGCAAGCGCACTTATGAACAAGACAGTGAGTATTGGCCTCTGGCATTTTTTCTAAAAACCCTCATTTTTGATCCCGGGGTTTCGAAACGGACTCTCCTCATGAACCGTTTCGCCGCCGTCAAGCATAGGGGCGACGTCCTCTACCGTCTGATAAAATATCGTACGATCGAACCCACAATGCCCGAGGAGGCCTATAAAGGGTATCTTCCCTTGGTGCAAAATGAAGCCGTCACGCAGCTTGAGATAGCCGAAGCCGATAGAACACGATCCGATTTGCTCATAGTCGAGGATCCCAAACAACGCAAGGCATTTCTTGATTTGATGGATGAATTTCAAAGAGACGGGGTGAAGGTAGTTTTAGTGAGCTTGCCGGACTATTTGCCTGAACTGTCGGAAAGAATGAAGGGTATCAAGGACGCTTACGCATTCAT
Organism: Elusimicrobia bacterium RIFCSPLOWO2_01_FULL_54_10; assembly: GCA_001799975.1. Lineage (GTDB taxonomy): Bacteria > Elusimicrobiota > Elusimicrobia > 2-02-FULL-39-32 > 2-02-FULL-39-32 > 2-01-FULL-60-11. The sequence goes on from MGUQ01000092.1 coordinate 10,907, forward strand.
TCGAAAATTCTCGGATGACAGGGGCATTCCTTTACTGGACTATAACGCCGGCCAAACAACGGAGATAAGCTATAACAGATCGCTGTATTACAATCGCACCCACTTGAATAAACCAGGAAGCACCCTGTTCTCAAGGGTGCTTTGGCATGAATTGGTAAACCATGTGGCGCCCAAAGGACGCGTTCATACGGCCTACGATGACGCCCTGTGGCTTGGGGACTGCAAATCCGCCCTTGGAGACTATCCGGCGGCGATCCAGTATTATTTGAATGCGGTCCAGGCCGACCCAAGTCAGTATGCGCCGCATGAGAAGATGGGTCTGATCTATTTCGAACATAAGCGGGATGCTGAAGCTCTTGCGGAATTTACCAAGGTCACGGAGCTCAACCCAAATTATGCGTATGGATTCTTGTGTTTGGGGAATGCCATGGGGGAACGCCAGAAATATTTGGAAGCCATAACCTGCTTCGAAAAGGCGCTTCGGTTGAATCCCCGTCTTGATATAGCTTACTATGGGATGGGAGTTGTGCTTCTTCATCAAGGGAAGCCTCAACTCGCCATCGAATACCTTGCTAAAGCCGCGTCCTTGAAATTAGATAATGTAAAACTCGCCGTTCTGGCATACGCCTACATTCAGGCGAAAGAATACGCGAAAGCCATGAGGGTCTATTTGAAATTGATGAATTTCAGCCCGTTGAATTTTGAAGATTGCATCGGACTTGGCACTGCATACCTAGAATTAAAAAAATATAATGCTGCAATCGACGCTTTTTCAAGAGCGATTGCATTAAGTCCCGCGAATCCTGCCCCCTATGAACAATTGGCGCTCGTCTACCGCAAGATTGGACGCCCTGACATGGAACGGTCCATGCAGAACAAAGTTCACGAATTGAGAGGGACTCGCTAAATTTTATATACTGACAGATAGTAAAAGATTGCGGGCCGCCGCAACGGTTTTTTTGCGGGCATAATTCAGTGGTAGAATGACAGCCTTCCAAGCTGTATATGCGGGTTCGATTCCCGCTGCCCGCTCCATTTGCTAAATGTCCGGTTGGCCGGGCCAACGATTGAGGGCCTGGAAGTGGGCAGAAAAGAAGCAGTTTTAAAAACGCGCGCGCATTCCTTTTTTTTACCG
>MGUQ01000093.1:0-1802 GCA_001799975.1 Elusimicrobia bacterium RIFCSPLOWO2_01_FULL_54_10
TCGGCGAATATCAGATTTATGTGGAAAAAATGGACCGCAGAAAGCAGAAAATTTCCGGAGTGACCATTTACCGCCTGAATCGGCGAATATCAGATTTATGTGGAAAAAATGGACCGCAGAAAGCAGAAAATTTCCGGAGTGACCATTTACCGCCTGAATCCCGACAGCGGGCCTACGCGGATCACCGCGCCGCGGGGCGAAGTTTCCACGGTGCCCAACGAAGGCCTCACTCTGGAGCTCACGGACGGAACCATTTACCAACCCAGCCAGGACAAGGAATCGCAGTACACCATCACCAAATTCAACCGGTTTGCCCTTCGCGTGTCGGCCCAGGCCAGGGATGAACTCCGTCCCGTTTCAGCGCGCGAAATGACTTTTTCAGAATTGAAAGAAAAGGCCAGAAAGGCCGAACAGGAGCATGCCAACCCCTCCAGCTGGATCAAGGAAACACAAGTGAGAATTGCCGTGGCGTTCGCGCCGTTCCTCTTCCTGTTGCTGGGAACAGTTTTGGGCGTGCGCGTGCGCCGGGGCAGCAAATCCATCGGCGTGGGTGCGAGCCTGATCGTCATTCTCATTTATTATGGCCTGCTCATCTTCATGACCTCCATCGCGTCCAAAGGCGTCTGGATGATTCTTTTCCTCGCGTGGGTGCCCAATCTTCTGGCCTTGGCCCTGGGCGGCTGGCTGTGGAGGAAGGCCGCCGCCCGATGAAAGCCATGATCCTGAACCGCTACCTGATGTTTGAGTTCTCCAAGCCTTTTATTTTCAGCACGCTCGTGTTTGCCCTGGTGATTTCCATCGGGCACCTTTTTGACAGAATGGAGGTTTTCATCCGCAACAGCGTGGGCGCGGGCACGGTTATCCTGTATCTGTCCGCCATGCTTCCGCTCTGGCTCATCCAGGCTCTGCCTCTTTGCACTCTCATTGCGGGCGTATTGGCTGTGGGCAACCTCTGCGAATCCGGAGAAATGACCTGTCTGCGTTCCAGCGGCATGTCTTCGAAACGGATATTGCTGCCGTTTTTTGCGGTGGGGGTGGTGCTGACAGGACTCACATTCCTTGCCGGAGATTCTTTCATGCCCTGGGCCACGCATTTCGCCCGGTCGCTCTACAGGCGGGAGGTGGACAAAATGGGCGTCCAGAAACCCGTGTGGGACAATGTCATCGCCATCGCCAAAGACCGCCGGCGTGTGAGCGCCAAACGGCTGGACATTGAAAAGTCATTCATGGAAATCGTTTCAGTGGAAACCTACGGGGACCGGTTCAATCTCCGGCAGGAACTCACCGCCCAGCGTGCGGATTGGAATCCCAGATCCGGCTGGACTTTTTATGACGGCGTGGTGCGCCTTTTCTCCGTGCGAGGCGACGAAATTGTGGAGGAAGAGGCCTTTACCATGGCCCACATCCAGCTTTCCGAATCACCCGGAGACTTGGTGCCTCTTCAGATTTTGCCGGAGGAATTGTCCGTTCAGGAGCTTAAAGGGTATATACGAAAAATCAATGACTTAGGGGTCCCGGCGCTCACCGAGCGGGTGCAATATCACTTGAAATTCGCGTTTCCCTTCACGCACCTGCTGGTGCTGGCCATCGGCATTCCCATCGCTTTCCGCACCACGGCGGCCGGAGGCGGGCGGGGCAAAAAAAGTTTTGGGCGCATGAAATCCCTCGCTGTGGCTTTGGCTGTGGCCCTTTCTTATTTTGGTCTCATTGCGGTAGGCCAGGCGCTGGGCGAATCCCGCAAGCTGGAGCCGTGGATGGGTGTGTGGATGGCGAACGCGGTGTTTCTTGCGGCGGGGATTTTT
>MGUQ01000093.1:1816-7142 GCA_001799975.1 Elusimicrobia bacterium RIFCSPLOWO2_01_FULL_54_10
ATGCCCCTACCGAATCAAAATCAATTTTCCTGTTTCTGATTTATTGTCGTCAATTCTGAATCGGTAGAGATACACTCCGGCGGCAGCACGCCCGCCGTCGTCCGTCGTTCCGTCCCAATCAAATTCATACACAAATTTTTGCGTTCCCGAGGCTGAGCCGTTGGCCCGGATGAGAAATTCGGGCACATCCCGAACGAGCGCTCCTGACATGTCATGCAGGGTGAGCAGGATGTTTTGGGCGGGTTTGGACGCGTGGAGCACAATCGTTGTGAGCGTTCCTGCGGGCGCGCCCTGCTTTTGCGCGTAGGCGGGCCCCCCCGGATTGGGAAAATTGATCACGCGCGTGATTTCCTGTGATTCTCCGGCAAAAGCTTTTTTCACCGTGAGCGCCGCGCCGTAAAACCCCGTCACCGCAATGCCCGTCTGCTGGCCCCCGAAGGCGTTCGAAAAGGGCGCTGCAAAAATGTTCCGTCCCGTGCTGCCGGGAAACGAGTCGCTTTCAACCCCGCTTGTGAGCGCCGCCTGGCCTGTGCCTCCCGCCTCCACCAAGTCCAGTCCCAAATTGGGAGATCCGGAGTTCACCGAATTGGCCGCGAGGCGTTCTTCGGATGAAAGAATGGAATCATCCACATGCCAGATCAAATATCCATCCTGCAAGGTGCCGTAAGGGAGAGCATCGTCATAAATTTTACCCGTCAGGGAACTTCGGCCCCGGCGCTCAATCAAAAAATATTCCGTGTTGGGATTGACCCCCCCCACGCCTGAAATGGGAATCCGGACATAGGCGTTGGCCGTTCCTGCGGCATAGCCCAGAGACAGGGTCTGCGCGCTGTCAGAGGCCGTGACTGTTTGCGGGCTCGAAAAAAATCCCAGGAACTGCTTGGACCAGGCGTCCAGATGAGCCGGATTGGAGCCCAGGGGAGACCCGATATAGATGCCTGCGTCCATCAAGCTCCACTTTCCCACCACGGAGTTCGAAGGCGTTTTGTAGAGATCCGGCAGGCCCAGCTGGTGGCCGTATTCATGACAGATAACGCCGAGCGGGCTTATGTTTTGCGCCTCAGATTCCGGCACAAAAGTGGCGCCATTGAATGTTCTTCCGTTATAAGTCATGGGAGAGCGGATGCCGTCCGTCTGGAGGCCCGTGGGAGGGATGGTGGGCGCAAAGACGGACCAGATGTTGTCCGTCTGACAGGACGAATCATTGGCGGTTTCCGCGCCGATGCCCGCGTGATAGATCATCACATGGTTGAATGGGGCCATGTTGTAATCCGTGTTGGCCGCCGAAAGAGCGTCCTTGGCAATCTGGTCGTAATTGGTGCAAAGCCCCTGGGCGTAAGACGCCAATGTCTGAGGGAGGCGGTAGGCGCCCTGTGCGCCGGTGTTGCCCGCGGAAGTCGTGCTTTGAGTGACCGTGGCGCTCACGGTGAAGAGCGAATAGGAATTTTCAGAATAATATTGTTTCAGGCTTTCCATGAAACTTTCGGTCTCAGTTTTTGTTTTCGTCATGATTTTGTCGGAAAAATCCACGCGGATGACCAGGACATAAGCTGTGGTGGGCGAGAGAGGCACTTGAAAGAAGGGGGCGGCTTTGAGGGCGGAAGTCCTCTGCGCCGCGGCCACGGGATTGATGCGGCAGACGGCACGGTCCGGAGCTGTGAAGCCAGGCGGGGGCGGAGCGGTCCAGGCGCAGGCCGGGCTCAAAAGGAGCAGAGCGAAAAGAAAGTTACTGAACCGATTTTGCGAGGGAGCGCACAATGGAGCGGATTTCATATTCCATGTCCTGCAGCGTGGCGGCCTTGACCGCTTCGGTCACTTCGATGGAGCCTGTTTCCACGTCCATCATTTGCACGGCGAGGGAATATTCCCCCTGGGTTTTGGTGAGAAGGCCCGTGACCACTTTATCTGCGCCGAGGCCCGCCCCCACGGTTTTCAAACAGGCCACATCCGTGCATTGGGACAAGTCCACGCCTGAGGAAGCAATTTTATCGCGCACCAGGGCAGGATCGATCACATCGAAAGATCTGGGAAACTTGCCGAATTCCAAAAAGAGATCGTCGGCCAGGAGCGCGGCGGTGTTTTCACCGGCCCCAAGCGAGTTCAAACCCAGGACGGCCACCTTGATGCGACGGCCTTGGCGGGTTTTCCGGATGCTGTGGATTTCTTTTGAACGCTTTTCGCGCATTTCGAGGGTGGTATGTCGCCGCCGGTTGGATTCCATGCTGCCGAACTTGTAGGACACGGAGACGGAATGTGTCTGGCCCAGGCTGCCGCTCACGATGCCGTAGTCGACGTCAAAGGGCGTCATCCTGAGGCCCAGGCCGGCATGAATTTTTCCGCTGTCCTGGTCCATCTTGTAACCGCCGCGGATGGAAAGCACGTTCCAGCCGTAATCCGCGCCGATGAGTTTTTTGAAATCGTTTTCCCTTTCTTTCACAATGTCCAGAGCCAGGATGACCTTGCCCTTGTTTGCAAAATCGAGACGGTAAGAACCGCCCATCCTGACCGTCAGCGGGAGCGGTTCAGCGGCTTCCAGATATTTCAGGTCCGAGCCGATGTTCAAAATTGAAAAACCGAGCGCAAGCCGTCCGTCTTCCAAACGGCTCTGCACGCCGGCGTCAAAGGCAAAGGAATTGGCGTTCACCGTGTTCACAAGCTTGGAATTGAGGAACTTAAGGGTGATTCCGGTGCCGAGCATGCCGAAAAACTCCTCGGCGTAATTGAAGGAGAGGGAATAATCTTTTTCCGCGTTCACTGTGGAGGCGGCATTGGAGGAATCGATGAGCTGGATGTCTCCCACAGTATAATAAACGGCGCCGCCGGAAAAAGTTCCTAGAAGCGTGGGGTGCCCGTAAAATATGGAGGCGTAGGTGTCCTCGATGATCCCTCTTTGACCCATGACGGAAGCCTCAGGCACGGCCAGGTTGGCGGGTGCCGCGGGATTATAATGAAACGCCGCAATTCCGCTTTCGTTCGCGTCCAGAGAGGTGGCGGCCTCGGCCATGGCGGCAAGCCGGGCGCTGGGCGGTTTCAAGAGCACGTTCCCGGAAAAATTGCCCGCGGCATCAAGACGGGAAACCATTGACAACAGGCAAGGAACGGCCAGCCAAAACCTTTTCATTTATTTAATGATGGCAATTTTCTTTTTGGCGTTCAGGCCGCCGCCTTCGACATGCAAAACATAAATGCCCGAAGACACGCCTTTTCCGTCCTTGTTATTTCCGTTCCAGGTTTCCGTGGGCTGAGCGCCCGCGGTTGCGGCCAGGGAACTTTCGTGCACAAGATCGCCGCTCAGGGAATAAATTTTCAAATTGATGACTCCCGCAGATGTCGGTTTGAGTGTGATGCGCACGAGCTCCCCCTTGCTCGGGTTGGTGTAGCCGCTGGGCCCGCCGCCCACGGCCACGGAATCGGACGACGACACTCCAGAAATGATGGACTTGAGTGTGACTGAAATGGAAGCGGAGCCGGGGTTGGAAATGTCTGAAACGACAATCCCCGATTCCTTGCCGTTAAAGGCGCGCGCTTTTGTCGTCTGAAATGTAACTGAGGCGCCCGGCCAGGGATCGGCTGAGGAGCCGCCCGTGGAGGCGGTGTCCGTGGTGCCCGCTTCCACCAGATCTACTCCCAGGTTGGGCGAGCCGTTGTTTACATTGTTGTTGTCTAACCGGGTCGTATTCAGGGCGATGGAATCGTCCACATGCCAAATGAGGAGGCCGCCCGCCTGCCCGGGCAGAAACTTGTCGTAATTGACCCCGTTGGATGTTCCGGACCTGCGGTATTCGAGAAGAAAATACTCATTGCTTCCACCCACAGAGATGGGCAGGCGGATGAAGGAAGTCCGTGAGGTTTGGGCTTGGGTGAGCGTTTTAGTTGTCCCAAGAGTGAATGAGATCGTTTCGGTGGATGAGAACCCGAGAAACTGCTTGGACCAGGCGTCAAAATGGGCGGGATTGGCGCCAATGGCAAAGCCTCCGGAGGCGGGGTTGGGAAGATACACTCCGGAATCCATCAAACTCCATGCCCCCACTTTTGTGGCGCCTGTTTCCGCATTATATAGATCAGGGAGGCCCAGCTGATGGCCGTATTCGTGCACAATGACCCCCAGGGGATCCACGCTCAAAAATTCGGACTCCGGCACAAATGTGGCTCCGGGAAAAACTTTGGCTCCGATCGTGGGGCCGCCCAAAAAACTAGAGGGCGCATAAGCGGACCAGATGTTGGAGCTGATTTGGCTGCCGCTGCCGGTTTCAGAGCCGTTGCCGGCGTGTAAAATCATGATGTGGTTATAGGGCGTGAAGTTAATGCTTGCGGTTGTGGCTACGGCTACCGCATCTCGTGCAAGTTCGGCATATCTGCTGCTTAATCCATTGGCATAATAGTCCAGGGCGCGGGGCATGCGGAAAGCCAGAGCTACACCTGAGCCGTTGTTGGTGACGGTGGCGCTCGGAGAAAGAAGACCGTATGAATTTTCCAGATAAAAATTCTTTACGCTGGACATGAATGTGTTGGCCTGCGCTTGCGTTTGCGTCATCACCTGGTCGGAAAAATCCACGCGTACCACAATGATGGTGTGCGTGGTTGCAGAAATGGGTGCAGAAAAATACGGGGAGGCCTTGAACGCGGTTATGCGTTCCTGAGTGGCTGCGGCGTTCACGCGGCAGAAGGGCGGGTGGTCCGCAGGGAGATTGTCGGGAAAAAACGGCGGCGCGGCCCGGAGGCCGGAAACGAAAGAACCTATGGCAAGAACGGCGAGGGTGAACGAGAGGCGATTCACCCGTTTATTCTAGAACTTTTACGTTCCTTCCTGCCAGCTGGCGAGGTATTTTTCCTGCTCGGGAGTGAGCTTATCGATGATGACGCCCATGGACAGGAGCTTCAACCGGGCGATTTCACGGTCGATGTCTTTGGGCACGGGATAGACTTTGTTTTCCAGCACCACTGAGCCGCCCCTGCCCATGCGGTTCTTGGCCAGATATTCGGCAGAGAGTGCTTGGTTGGCGAAAGACATGTCCATGACGCTGGCCGGGTGGCCTTCGGCGGCAGCCAGGTTGATGAGACGGCCGTCCGCAAGCAAGTGGATTCTGCGGCCCGAACGGAGCGTGAATTCCTGAACGAAATTGCGGACTTCTTTCTCGCTCTTGCTTAATTTGCGAAGAGCAGGGATGTCGATCTCCACATTGAAGTGTCCGGAGTTGCAAACAATCGCTCCGTCTTTCATTTTGCTGAAATGTTCAGAGCGCAGAATGGAAGTGTTTCCTGTGAGAGTGATAAAAATGTCTCCGATGGGCGCTGCCTTGCTCATGGGCATGACCAGAAACCCGTC
>MGUQ01000093.1:7152-8119 GCA_001799975.1 Elusimicrobia bacterium RIFCSPLOWO2_01_FULL_54_10
TCACGATGACATTGGCTCCCATGCCCTTGGCTTTTGTGGCTACGCCTCTGCCGCACCATCCATATCCTGCAACGACGACATTTTTCCCGCAGAGGAGGACGTTGGTGGCCCGGATGATTCCATCCAGGGTGGATTGGCCTGTGCCGTAACGGTTGTCAAAAAGGTGTTTGGTATCCGCATCGTTGACGGAAATGATGGGATATCCCAGCACGCCGTCCCGTTCCATGGCCCGCAGGCGGATGACGCCCGTGGTGGTTTCTTCCGTGCCGCCCACGATTTCGGATTCCAGGCGCTCAGGAAACTTTTTATGGAGGATGCCCACCACATCGGCTCCGTCGTCCATGGTGATGTTGGGGCGGCTGTTGATGACGGCCATGATGTGGGAATAATAGGTTTTGTTGTCTTCCCCCTTGATGGCGAAGGTGGGAATGCCGTAGTGCTTGACGAGGGCTGAAGCCACATCGTCTTGCGTGGACAGTGGATTGGAAGCGCAGATGGTGACATTGGCTCCGCCGGCCTTGAGCGCGATCATGAGATTGGCGGTTTCGGTGGTCACATGCAGGCAGCAGCCGGCGCGCACGCCTTTAAGAGGTTTTTGTTTGGCGAACCGCTCCTGGATTTTACGCAGGACGGGCATTTCCCGCCTGGCCCACTCGATGCGGCGCTTGCCTTCGTCGGCAAGCTTGATGTCTTTGACGTGATATTTCATGAATTTAAATCCTTTCCACTTCTTTTTTAAGTTCGCTGGCCTTGTCCGTGCGCTCCCAGGTGAATTCCGGCTCGTTGCGGCCGAAGTGGCCGTAAGCGGCGGTTTTTCTGTAGATGGGGCGGCGCAGGCGCAGGTGCTCGATGATGGCGCGGGGAGTGAGGCCAAACACTTTTCTCACGGCCTTGGTGATGGATTCGGAGCTGACATTGCCCGTGCCGTGCGTGTCCACCATCACGCTCACCGGCTCCGCCACGCCGA
>MGUQ01000093.1:8136-11734 GCA_001799975.1 Elusimicrobia bacterium RIFCSPLOWO2_01_FULL_54_10
ATGTAGCAGGCGGAACGGTCCACTTTTGTCGGATCTTTGCCGGAGAATGCGCCGCCGCCGTGAGGCGCCCAGCCGCCGTAGGTGTCCACGATGATCTTGCGCCCCGTGACGCCGGTGTCCGACTGCGGGCCGCCGATGACGAACTTGCCTGTGGGGTTCACATAGAACTTGGTCTTGGCGTCGATCATGTGCTTAGGAAGGACGGGTTTGATGACGGTGTTGATGATCTGCTGGCGGGATTTTTCAGTGATCTTCTTACCAGTTTTATCGAGGATGTCGTCCGTGTGCTGGGAGGAGATGACCACCGCGTCGATGCGCACGGGGGTGTTTTCCTGATACTCAATGGTGACCTGGGACTTTCCGTCCGGGCCCAGATAAGGGAGAATGTTTTTTTTGCGGACTTGGGCCAAGCGGTAGGTGAGCTTGTGCGCCAGGCTGATGGGCAGAGGCATCATTTCTTCGGTCTCGTCGCAGGCAAAGCCCACCATGAGGCCCTGGTCTCCGGCGCCGCCCACATCCACTCCCTGGGAGATGTCCGGCGACTGACGGCCGATGGCGTTCAAGACCGCGCAGGTCTCATAATTGAAGCCGTATTTGGCGTGCGTATAGCCGATGTCTTTGACCACGCTGCGCACCAGGTCCGCCACTTCCACATAGCCCTTGGTGGTGATCTCTCCGCCGACAATGGCGAGCCCGACCGTGATGAAAGTTTCACAGGCCACGCGGCCCGTGGGATCCTGCTTTAAAACCTCGTCAAGAACCGCGTCTGAAATCTGGTCGCAGACTTTGTCCGGATGGCCTTCCGTGACGGACTCGGACGTGAAAAAATATCTTCCCTTGCTCATGAAATGTGATTCCTCCTTAGAAATGAATCAGGTTATTATAAAGAAACCGCGATGCTTTGGCAAGAACTTTTTTAAGGAAGTTTTGAGAGCAGATAAACCGAAGCGCCGCCGTAATTATGGAGGAGTTTATCTCCGCGGGTCCATGCAACCGGATAAGCCGGGCTGGGGTTCTTTCCGACGTAAATATGAGTTGCAGGGCGGGTATCATTCCAATTCTTCAATTCCTCCCCATGCCACATGTCCATGCCGTGGGGGTCGGTGATCCGTCTTCCGGTGAAAGAGGGGATGAGGTGGCCCGCGTCCGCGTAGTTCACCAGAAAAACCGCGTTCTCATCTATATTCTCTCGTATCCATTTGAAGGCCTCCAAATCCTCCGGTGTGACTCCTGCATTCACGCGGTCGCAGGCGAAGGCCCAATAGCTTCCGAACGACGCATCCCGAAGGATGAACTGCAGAAGCCTACCGTCCTTTCTGAATGCGGCGTAATGCGACTCAAAATTTCTCTTTACGGATTCCAGCCCCCCCGCGGCCCAAAGCCCCGCCAAGATGACAGCCGCAAACGGCTTGAGTTCATTTCCAATGAGAATCGCAAGTGGAAGAAGCAGGAAATAGTGAATCCTCTCCGCCTGGAAAAGATGATACGCGGGCATCCAGCGAAAGCGGAAGCAGGCGTACAGAACCAAAAAAACGGCTCCGAAAGAAAGAAACTCAATTTTTGCGGCGCGGTCCCTGCTCAATAGCAGGAATAAAAGTGCGACGGCGCTTAATGACGGGCCGATAAGAAAGACAAAAAGCGCTGCGGCATCGCCCAAAAATTTTGCGGCGGGGTTTGAGAGAGAAACAAGGTCCGTGATGCGGGCCACGCTGTTTTCGTGCCCTGATGAAATTGAAGTCTTTGAAGCATCGAACACATCAAAATTGAAATTCATGAGAAACGGCAGGACCAGAATAAAACCCAAAATAAAAACAGGGATGAGATTTTTGAGAGCGGGAAGGAGAGGTTCTTTGCCAAGATGGCGGTGGACGATCAGCCATATGGGAAAATAGACCGCAAATCCCACCGGCGGGATGAGGTGGCAGAGCAGTCCCGCGGCCAAAACAAATCCGGCTGTCACCTTTTCGGGCCAGGAGGGTGCCGGGTTTTCAGAAATCTGGGCCAGGAGATAAAATGCATAAAAGAGAAACGCGGTGGAAAGCGCGGTGGGGGCGGAGCCCCACTGGTTTAAGAACTGCGGGTAATGCGCCAGCAGAAGCACAATTGCGGAAACGCTCATGGCGCGCACAGAGCTCCATTTTCTCCTTAAAAAAGAATAAAGTCCCAGATGCAGAAGGCAAAATGAAAGAACTGAAATCCATTGCGTCGCCCGATAGAACGGCAGGCCCGTGTTTTGGCTCAATATTGCGGAAAGAGTGTGGAAGCCGAGAGGATACTCGCCGAAATGCGCGAAATCATAAAACGGCGCGTAGGTTTTGGAAAATCCATCGTTCATCAGGATGATTTGAGTCATGTCATTGTGCTGGGTCATGTCCCCCACCGAGCCCGTGATGCGGTTTAACGCCGGGACAGCGCGCAAGAGCGCGGTCAGGACAAAAATGCCAAAGGCGGCCAGGTCTTGGTTTGATGGTTTTTTAAAAGCGGGCCGCCCGCGCTTGATCCAGAGGCCCACGAGAACGGCTAAGAAAACTAAATTTACGGCGGGAAAGAAAATTGAGAGTTTTATTGGAAGAACGTCCAAGATCCAATAAGCAAAGACCCAGAACGACAGGTAGGAAAAAACGGCGGAGCTCACAGCTCGATCTTGCAGTCCCTGGCGAGAATGGTGTTTTTGACGATCTGGTTTGCGTCCACGTTCACATGGTTTAAAAGCACGGAATTTTTAAGGACCGCCTTTTCTCCAACCGTGCAGCTGGGGCCCACTACCACGCCTTTTCCGATGGATGCTTTCTTGTGCACGCGGGCCGTTGGATGGATGGGTTTTCTGAGCGCGGCAGGCACAGAGGCTTTCATGCGGCCAAGAGCGACATCCACATTGCCCTTGAGATATTTGTCCGGCGTGCCGATGTCCAGCCAATAGCCTTTGGATTTTGCGGCAAACCCATAGACCGGGCGGCCGCGCTTGATCAGCTCCGGGAAAACAAAGCGCTCCAAAGAGCATTCTTGATTTTCAGGAATGAGATCCAAAACTTCCTTTTCCATCAAATACATGCCGCCGTTGATGAGAAAACGCTTTTGACCCTTCAGGCTCTCCAGGGAAGGCTTTTCCATAAAATTGACGATTCTGGACTGCGCATCCGTGAGTACTAATCCGTATTGAGAAGGATCCTCAATGGGAATGAGCGCGATGGTAAGCACCGCTTTTTTGGCCTTGTGGAATTTGAGCATCTCGGAAAAATCCAAGTCAGTGAGAGAATCGCCGTTCATGGCAAAAAATGGGCTGGTCTTGATATAGCCTTGCGCGTTTTTGACGGCACCTCCCGTGCCCAGCTTCATTTTTTCCCTCGAGCAAAAAACCCGGGTGCCAGCGTCGGCTTCTTGCTTGATGAGATCTGCGTAAGGCGCGGGATCATCGGATGAACATAAAATGACATCGCTCGCACCAGCTTTTCTCAAAGCCGCCATGGGATAGCGCAAAAACGGAACATTGCATATGGGAAGGAGCGGTTTTAAGGTGGAGTAGGTGAGCGGCCGCAGGCGCGTGCCCAACCCACCTGTGAGAATCAGGGCCTGCATATTGCCGGGAGAAAACACAAAA
>MGUQ01000093.1:11742-17106 GCA_001799975.1 Elusimicrobia bacterium RIFCSPLOWO2_01_FULL_54_10
CCGCGGGAGTGACGGCATTTTGTGTTTTCTCCCATGAATTAGTAGGCCCCTTTTGCGCCCAAAACTACGGGAAGGGTTTTGAGCAGGATTTTTAAATCGAGCGCGGGAGACCAGTTCTCCAGATAATAAATGTCCAGCCGCATCATGTCTTCATAGGGCAGGTCCGCTCTGCCGCTCACCTGCCAAAGCCCCGTGATGCCAGGCAAAATGCGGTAGCGCTTGCGGGCCCATTCCGGATTGCCTTGCGCTTCGGCCAGCACCTGGGGACGCGGGCCGATCCAACTCATTTCCCCTCTCAAAATGTTGATGAGCTGGCCGAATTCGTCCAGGCTGAACTTGCGGATCCACCGACCCGTACGCGTGACGCGCGGATCCCCTTTCATTTTAAACGCAGGGCCGCCCCGGAAGCTTTTTAAATTCATCTCATCCAGCTGTTTTTCGGCATCCACGCTCATGGTGCGGAATTTATAGCACTTGAAGCGCTTTTCCTTAAATCCCACGCGCTCCTGCACAAAGAAGACGCCGCCGCGGGAGTCTAGCACAATCAAAATGGACAAGATGAGAAACGGTATAAAAAGGACAGATAAAATCAGGAGGCACATGGTCAAATCAAATGTCCGTTTCACAAAATAGCGGAGCCCGTGAAGGCTCAGGGGTTTTAAATGAAGGATGGGGAGCTGGAGAGAATCGTCCACGGTCACTTCCCCCATCCGCATCTCGAGCAAGTCGGGCAGAACTTTGATGTCCAACCCCTCTTCTTCGGCGTCCGCCAGGGCGTTTTCCATGCCGGGCTCATCCAGAAGCCGGCCATCCACAAAAATCTCCCGCAGGTGGGGTTCGGACGCAATCCGCGCCTGAAGGCTGGAGATGTCTTTTTTTCCGAGATCAATGACGCGGGTATGAGGCTGGCGTTGGAGCCTCTTGAGAATGACTTCCACGCTTTTACCTTCGCCAATGACAATGACGGCTTCTTGCGGGATCAGGCGGCCGTGGAGATATCCAAGAAAAGCTTTCCAGATTTGCCTGGAAAGGAAAAGCAAAACGATGGAAGTCACAAATCCCAGGGCCATAACAAGGCGGGAATACTCATATTCCCTGTAGAGAAATGTGCCCGCCACAATGAGAAGCGTGCCCAGAATGACGCCTTTGGAGACTGCCATGAATTCTTCGGCGGCCTCGTGAAAACGGGCGGAATATTGCCTTCCCCAGAGGCCAAAAAGCAGGATCCAGAGCGGAATGACTGCGCGCAAACCGTCCTGATAGAGCGTCCATTCCGGAGTGCCTTTGACGGCAGGAAATACTTTAAGAAAAGGTTCGCAATCAAACCGCACCCAGTAAGCCGCCCGGAAAGCGATATGTATCATGACCGCGTCATTTAAGACGAAAATCAACGCCACGAGGGAGTGCTTGAGCGATTTCATGCGGATAAAATCTTATCAAAAAAGGATTTGAGACTGGCGACAAAGTTTTTGCGGCTGAATGCTTCGGCATGGCCCCTGATTTTTGAGGGATCCCAGGAAATTTTTTCAAACGACTGAATCGCTTGAGCGAGGGATTTGCTGGAAGATTCCTTGAAAAAAACGCCGGAGATGTTTTCTTGCACGGTTTCCAGCGCGCCGCCTTCCCCGAATGCGATCACGGGCTTGCCGCAAGCCATGGCTTCCAGAGGCACAATGCCGAAATCTTCAGTACCCGGGAAAATAAGCGCCCTGCAGGCGCGGTAATGGTTCCGGATTTCCTCGTTGGAGCGCCAGCCCAAGAATTCGATGTTGGGAGAAGCTTTTGCCTTCAAGCTTGCCAGTGACGGGCCTGAACCGATGATTTTGAGTCGTTTCCCCAGGTTGTTGAAGGCTTGCACAGCCAATTCCAGTTTTTTATAGGGTGCCAGGGCCGAGACAATGAGATAAAAGTCTTCCTTCAAGGGCGAAGGACCGGTAGTGTAAAACTCGGTATCCGCGTGCGGATAAATAACTTCCGCGTCGCGATTGTAAAAGGATTTAATGCGCTTGGCCACATAGTTCGAATCGGCCAAAAAATGATGCACGCGGGACGAGCTTGCCCTGTCCCACTTCTGAAGAGAGGAACGCAAGGCGTTTATGGCGGTCCGCACCGCCCAGCCGGCCCGCTCCGGCCCGAAGTAAGAATCAAACTGGTCCCAAATGTAGCGCATAGGCGTGAAACAATAGCAGACATGTTTTGCATTGGGCCCTGGCACGGCGCCCTTGGCCACACAATGACTGGTGGAGATAACCAAGTCATAGCCGCTCAAATCAAATGACTCTATCGCGCGCGGCATGAGCGGAAGAGAATATCTGTAGTTCTTTTGGATGGAAGGAATTTTTTGAAGAAAGGAAGTGCGGATAATCCGGTCTTCAATCAGTTTGGAAACGCTGCCGGGGGCATGAATAAGTGTAAAGATGTCGGCCTTGGGAAACAGCTCGCAGAACACTTCCAGCACTTTCTCCCCGCCGCGCATTCCCGTGAGCCAGTCATGCACGAGGGCCACTTTCATGTCGCGCATTCGGCGTACACTGCCTGAATCTGCTGGGCGCATTTTTTCCAGGTAAATCCCGCCGCGCGCGCCAAGCCTTTTTGAGACAGCTCTTTTCTTTTGGCTTCATCCTTCCAAAGTCCAAAAATGAGCTCAGAGAGCGGTAGAGGATCATGCGGGTCGAACTTCATGGCGGCATCGCCCACCGCCTCCGGGAGCGAAGCGGCATTGGAGCAAATCACGGGCGTGCCGCAGGCCATGGCCTCCAGAGGCGGAAGACCAAAGCCTTCATACAAGGAGGGAAATACAAATATCCGCGCACCGCGGTATAAATCCAGCAATTTTGGTTTGTTCACTTCTCCCGCCACGGTCACGCCAGGCGCTTGCGAATGCAGGCGCGTGGCCTCCGGCATAAAATCTTTTCCGGCGAGAATCAAACGCAGTTCAGGAATTTTCCGGCGGGCCTGCAAGAACGCCTCCACCAGCACGCCAACATTCTTGGTGGGTTTGAAGTTTCCGACGTAAAGGATGTAAGGCTCCTGGGTATTGGAAGTGGCGGGAGAAAAATCTTCATCCACGCCG
Organism: Elusimicrobia bacterium RIFCSPLOWO2_01_FULL_54_10; assembly: GCA_001799975.1. Lineage (GTDB taxonomy): Bacteria > Elusimicrobiota > Elusimicrobia > 2-02-FULL-39-32 > 2-02-FULL-39-32 > 2-01-FULL-60-11. The sequence continues at coordinate 14,816 of MGUQ01000093.1, forward strand.
GGATAAACCACGCGGATCTTATCTTCCGGAATCCCGATGAGCTCCAAAATGTCGTTTTTTGTGTGCAGGGAATCCACAATGACCCGCTTGGCCTTTCGCAAAACTGCTTCAAACATGCCCCGGGCGTAAAGATACGCCAGCTTGGACGGCGGATATTTGAGGTGAATCAGGTCATGAACGGTCACCGCCAGGTTTCCCGAATATCCAAGAGGAGCGTTGTAATGCGGCACGTGGAAAACGTCCACGGGATTTTTGGAGAGGAGACGAGGAAAAAATATCTGCTCTTTGACGGAATAAATCGGGAAATCGGCCAGAACTTTTCGGGCGGGATAATTAGCCAGCTTGTTCAAATCTCCAAATACGGTGAAATCGAGGGCAGGATCTTGGGTGAGGATTTTTAAGATTGCGCGGCTGTAAGTGCCGATGCCCGAATGGTTGATCATGCGAGCGTCAAACCCGATTTTCATTCGACTCCATTGACGAAAGAATATCTGAAGCGTTCGATTCTATGGGAAATGTTTTGACGTGCGGGCCGTAAGCCTTCCATTGTGCGACAGGTTCCCCATCGTTGAAAATCTCAAAAGTCTTGGCCCCCAGAGCGCCGGAGAGATGGGCAAAAAAAGTATCGATGCAAACGGTGAAAAGCGAACGCCGGATGAGGGCTGAAAGAGCGCCAACGGAAATTTTCCCTGCGGCATTCACGGCGGAGCTTCCCCGGATGATTTCTTCGATTTTGGGCCGGTCAAACGAATCCCCGGAACAAACGACCTGGATTCCCCTTTTTTCCATCGCGGCAATTATTTTTCTCCATTCTTCCGGTTTCCAGCGTTTAAAATCCTTCAAAAAGGATTTTTCACAGAATGGATGGATGATGACAAAGGGTTCCTGCCTTTCACCGTCATTGGCGGGCTCCGCCAGGGAGGACAAGTCAGGAAGTTCCCGTTTGGCTCCCGGGGCCACGGCTTGAACCAGGCGCAGCATGTGCTCGGTTTCATGCAAGCCTTCCTGCCATGGACCCGTTTTGTCCAGGAGAAACCCAAATCCTGCCGTGGAATAACCCACGCGGTATTTTGATTTGATAAGGGGCATGAATGGAATAAAATTGGGATAGTAGGCCCGCAAGTCAAAGACGATGTCATAGGAATGGAGTCTTAAAGCACTCACGGAGGCCCGCAAGCTTTTCAGAAACTGAAAAAACCGTTTGGGAAAGGATCCGTCACGGTTCAGTCTGAAATCGTCCCATGAAAACACCGCAGAAACATCAGGGTTCTTTTCCAAGATCCAGCGTGTCCAGGAGCCGCAGAGAAAATGAATTTCCGCAGACGGAAAAGCTTTTTTGAGCACGGGGATCATGTGCAAAGCCATGGTGACGTCTCCCAAGTGGTCGATTTTTGCCACCAGGATTTTTTTGACTTCGGAAGGCTGTTTCCTCTTTTTGAAAAAATGCCAAAGGATGCCGCCAAAAAAATCCGCCGTAAAAATCATGACCAGCGAAACTGGATTGGAGAGAAGGTATCCCAGCTTCAAGCGGGACGGTTTCACGGTTCGCAGGGGTTCCCGTGAGACGAGGCCGTAAAAAAGATAAGGAATGGATTTTATATGGCCCTTGAGCAGATAAACGCCCAAATCTCTTAGCATCAGGGTTGGCGCAAAAAAACAGAAGAACAATGACTTATGGATAAAATTCCCATGTTTGCGGGCCAAAAGGAATCGGTTGCGCCAGCGGTAAAAGGATTGAAACGGCTCATATTGCCCGCCCGAAGTGACTGAGCCTTCATGGATCACATGCGCTCCGGACACATAGAGCAAGTCCCATCCCGCGGCCCTCGCTCTCAGGGAATAATCCAGGTCTTCGGCATAGGTGAAGAAATCTTCGTCGAGCATTCCAAGTTTTTCTACCGCTTCTTTGCGAACCATGAGAGCGCAGCCCGAAAGGAAATCAAGATTTTCGTCTTTCCCATAGGCGCCGTTGTCCAAAAATCCCTGTCCGCGGTTCCTGCCCATGAATTTCCAGCTGATCACTTCTCCTCCTGCGGCCCAGAGGACTTTTTTTTCCGCGTCCCCGAATATTTTTGGAGCGGCCAGACCCGCGCGGGGATGTCTTTCAAGCGCGCTTTCCAGGGCCGGAAGGGTTTCCGGCTCCACCTGGGCATCATTGTTCAGGATGAAATAAAATTGAGGGTTCCAGGTCCTGGCTTCTTTCAAACCGCGGTTGACGGCCCCGGTAAAGCCTTCGTTGGCTTCATTGCGGAAAAAATGGACGGAGGGAAAATCTTTCGCCAGCGTTTCAA
>MGUQ01000094.1:0-4346 GCA_001799975.1 Elusimicrobia bacterium RIFCSPLOWO2_01_FULL_54_10
GGATTTCGGAAAAATGATGGACCCGCTCGCGGACAAGTTCCTCATTTCGGCCGCGTTCATCTGTTTTGTGGGCATGCGGGAGCTGGATGTGGCTCCCTGGATGGTGGTGCTTATCCTGGGGAGGGAACTGCTGGTGACGGGCCTGCGCCTCCTGGCCGCCGCCAAAGGCGTGGTGATGCCCGCGGACCGCCAGGGAAAGCTCAAGACGGGCATTCAGGTGGCCGTGGTGATCGTCATCATGCTGATCCTGTGCGCCAACAGCTTTTACAAGCATTTCACCTCCCTTGAGCCGTCCGGCCTCCTGACAAAGATTCCCTATTGGCTGGTGTTCGCTTCCATGCTGGTCACACTATATTCAGGGATTCTTTACCTCTACCGCAACCGCCACCTCTACTCAAAAGATGTGGGTCTGAAACCCTGAACCCCGCCTTCACCAAATTCTCAATTTTTGTTTCAACGGGCTTCGGTATCGGGTTCGTGCCCGAGTTTATCCCCGAAAGATTCCGCCACAAACGATGGGCCGATCGCTTGACCGGATCCGGGTTTTTGGGCACTGTCCTGGCATTTTTTCTGGCATTCATCATCCCTCTGCAGGGCGTGGCCGGCCTTGTTTTTTTGCTGGCCGCGAGCGGCGTGTCCGTGTATCTGTCGGGAATTGCTGAAACCGCTCTGGGCCGCAAGGATGACCCGAGAATCGTCATTGATGAAATCATCGGCTATTTTTGGTCCATTGCGTTTTTGCCGTTCACAACCCTGGGCGTGCGTCTCACGGCATTTGTCCTTTTCAGGATATTTGACGTTTACAAAATCCCTACCGGAGAAGTTCAAAAACTCAAAGGCGGCTGGGGAATCATGATGGACGACATCCTCTCTGGCTTGGCTGCCAATTTCATCATCCATGTCTCTCTTCAAATCCTCAGCTAGCCTCCTTCTTTTTTCACTTTTTCTCTTCTCCTGCGTGCGCAATCCCGTGACGGGCAAGAAGGAACTGCACATGATCTCCGAGAAAGCCGAGATCAACCTGGGTCTTGAGACAAAAAAGCAGATCATCAAGGAATACGGCCTTTATCAAAACCCCCAGGTGGAAGCTTATGTGCGCGAAGTGGGAAACCGCATCGTCGCGGTTTGCGAGAGGAAAGGGATTCAATACGATTTTGTTGTTCTGGACACGCCGCTTGTGAACGCCTTCGCCGTGCCGGGCGCGGTGTTTCTCACGCGAGGCATTCTGGAGCTGATTGACGATGAAGCCGAGCTGGCTTCCGTGATCGGCCACGAAGTGGGCCACATCACGGGGTTTCACGCGGTCAAACTCATTCAGAAGCAGTACGGATATGGATTTTTGGCCACATTTGCGGCTGTGGCTGGCACAATCTATACGCCCACCATGGATGATCCCCGGGGGTATGCTGCCTATTACGACACGCTTTACCGCGGCATCGGCCTGGTGGCCGCGGGGTTTCTTTCCGGTTACGGCCGGCAGTTTGAGCTGGAGGCGGACCGGTCCGGCTTGCGCTACGCGGTGCTCGCCGGTTATGATCCGGACGCCATGATCTCTTTTTTCAAACGCATGGACGCCCTTGCGCGCGACGAAGCCACCGGCATTGAGCTTTTCCTGCGCACGCATCCGCCCACAAAAGACAGAATTTCGCAGGCCAAGCGGGAGATGTCCCTTCCCTCAAAAGGGCCGTCCAGAGGAAAACTTCTTCAAATATTGACATCCTCATCTACGGTTTATCAGGACAATTTCGACCGATATCAGGAGATCATCAACAGCATTCCCCGCCTGGACGCCAATCCTGAAGGAAAAATTGAAGGTTCGCACTATTCTCATCCCCGCCTGGGCCTTTCACTTACAGTGCCTGATACCTGGAAGCTGACGCGCTCGTACGGGAAAGCTCTCGTGGGGTTCACCACTCCCGACGGTAAGGCCCAGGGCGAACTTCAATACAAGCGCTTTGCCAACGATCCGTTTCTGGCCGCCCGCAGCACCGCCCAGGTGGCCGGCGTGACGGCCTCCACGCATGTGCTCACCGCGGAAGACTGGGCGCAAAGCATCGAGCCGGGGCTGAGGCTTAAAAAACGCACCGGGCGCATGGTGCAATATCCTTTTGGGCACGCCTATGTGGGGACCTACTACGGCCAGGACCGCGTGGGCCGCCCGGCGTTCATTAAAATCCACTTTTTCGTGCGCGGGAGCGACTCCAAAAACCAGGAAGGGTTTGTCGTCTTTTTCGGGGCGCCCGATGAAAAATATCTGGATTATCTTGTGGATTTTGAGAGAATCGTCTCCAGTTTTCAGCAGGAATCTGTACGCAAGCCTTGAAAGATTTCTACATCGGTTGACATAAGTCGGTCCACAGCCGCGCGTCTCCATGTCATAAAATATCCTCGATGTTTGACACCTCGGAAACTACTTACTAGAATACTTTAATCGAAATGGAGGAAGCAAAAATGAATAAAGACGACCGTTCAAAAGCGCTGGAACTGGCCCTGAGCCAAATCAAAAAGGACTTCGGACAGGAAGCTGTCATGAGAATGGGAGAGAAATCTTCCAGAGTTTCCGGGGTGGGAGTGATCTCTACGGGAATTCTTCCATTAGACATCGCCATAGGCATCGGCGGCGTTCCCCGCGGCAGGATCGTTGAAATTTACGGGCCGGAATCTTCCGGCAAAACCACGCTTTGCCTCTCCATCGTGGCCCAAGCGCAGAAAGCGGGCGGCATTGCCGCTTATATTGACGCTGAGCACGCCATGGACCCCGGCTACGCCAAAAAACTCGGCGTGGACGTGGACAACCTCTTCATTTCCCAGCCGGATTCCGGCGAGCAGGCTCTCGAAATCACGGAAAAGCTTATCCGCTCCGGCGCCATGGACGTCATCGTGATCGATTCTGTGGCGGCGCTCGTGCCCCAGGCGGAAATCGCGGGAGACATGGGCGACGCGCATGTGGGATTACAGGCCCGGCTCATGTCGCAGGCCCTGCGCAAGCTCACTTCCACCATCTCCAAATCAAACACCTGCCTCATTTTCATCAACCAGCTCCGCCAGAAAGTGGGCGTGTTTTACGGCAATCCGGAGACCACCACCGGCGGCCTGGCGCTCAAATTTTATGCGAGCGTGCGCCTGGACATCCGCGCCAAGGAAAAGCTAAAAATCGGAGATGTGATCATCGGCAACCGCACCGTCGTTAAAGTGGTCAAGAACAAAGTGGCCCCGCCTTTCCAGGTGGCGGAGTTTGAAATGATCTTGGGCGAAGGCGTTTCGCGCGAAGGCACCTTGCTGGATGTGGGCGAGCAGACCGGGATTTTGGAAAAATCCGGCACCTGGTATCTTTACGGCACTGAACGGCTGGGCCAGGGCAAGGACAATGCCAAAACATTCCTCAAAGGTTCTCCGCAGATCGCCAACGCCATTGAAAAAGCCATTCGCGAAAAAGCATTCTCTCAAAACGGCCACAAAGAAGCCGAGCCTCAAAAAGAGCTCGCGGGGGCCAAGTCCGGCAAGGCGGCCAAGGAGAAATAATTCTCCTCGATCCGTTCCTCAAGCATCTCCATCTTGAAAGAAACCTCTCGGTCAATACCCGGAGCGCATACGCGTCCGATTTGCGGGCGTATCTGGATTACCTCGAGTCTCACGGCCACAAGGTCACAGAAATCCGGCACGATGTCATCACGGGCTATCTGCGCGTCCGCCGAGACAAAGGCCTCAAAACTTCCACGCTTTGCCGGGAGCTGGAAGCCATCCGCATGTTCCATAGGTTCTTATTTTCCGAAGGGCTTGCCGCAAAAGATCCTTCATCGAAAACCGTTTCCCCCCGTTTGCTCCACCGGCTTCCCTCCGTCATGAGCGTGCGAGAAGTGGAAAAACTGATATCCTCCATTCCGAATGAAAAAGAGCACGATATCCGTTTCAAGGCGATGCTGGAGCTTCTTTATGCTTCAGGCATGAGAGTGACCGAGCTCACCCGTCTGCCCCGTGAAGCGGTGGATTTGGATGCCGGGTTTGTGCGGATCATGGGCAAGGGCCGCAAAGAGAGGATGGTGCCCCTGGGCAGGAGCGCGGCCGCAGCCCTGCGCAAATATCTGGCCGTGCGCGCCGTCAAATTCATGAACCGGTCTTATGACAAAGACGCTCTTTTTCTCACAAAGTTCGGCAAATCCATGAGCCGGGGCGAATTCTGGCGGCAGTTGAACGCCTACACCAAGCGCGCGGGCATGGTCAAGATCCATCCCCACATTTTAAGGCATTCCTTCGCCACCCACCTCCTTCAGGGAGGGGCGGACTTGCGCTCCGTGCAGGAATTGCTGGGCCATTCGTCCCTGGTCACCACCCAGATTTATACCCAC
>MGUQ01000094.1:4395-9729 GCA_001799975.1 Elusimicrobia bacterium RIFCSPLOWO2_01_FULL_54_10
TTATAACGAATCCAAAAATCTCCTCGGCATGATCGAGGAAGTGTTCGCCCAGGCGCCTTCCGGCACCGACATCCTGGTGATCGACGATAATTCTCCGGACGGCACGGGCGGCATAGCGGACGCCATGGTCGCTAAAGACCCCCGCGTTTTTGTGATGCACCGCCCCGGGAAGCTCGGCTTGGGTTCGGCCTATGTTCAGGGATTCGGCTGGGCTCTCGCTCGGCCGTACGAAGCGGTCATCCACATGGACTGCGATTTTTCCCACGATCCCAAAGATCTCCCCCGCCTGATCGAGGCCCTCTCAGACTGTGATCTGGCTCTGGGCTCCCGATATGTTCAGGGCGGCGCCATTCAGAATTGGCCCTGGCACCGCCGCCTCATCAGCCGCTGCGGCAATCTTTATGCGCGCTCGGTTCTGCAGATCGGCATCAAGGACCTGACCGGAGGGTTCAAGGCTTATAAACGCAAAGTTCTGGAATCCCTGGATTTAAGCCAGATCGCCTCCAACGGATATGCGTTCTTGTCGGAAATGAAGTTCAAAGTCGTCCGCAAGGGATTTCGCGTCCGGGAAATCCCCATCATTTTCAAAGACCGCACGCAGGGCAAGTCCAAGATGTCCAAAAAGATATTTTTGGAGGCCGCAATCATGGTCTGGCGCCTGCGCTTGTCGCCTGAAGGCGGGAATCTCCTGCCGTCATTAGCGTTGGCATTCGCCGTACTAGCGATGCTCCACTACTACTGCAATTTTATGACCAATCATCATCTTCCCGATTTTCTGCCCGGGCTTTCCCAAAAAATCTCCGGCCTTTTCAAATGATCCGGCACCTGCCGGTTGATTTTTTTTGGCTGGCCGCCGTTGAAACCCTGGCCGTCCTCATCGGCTTAAAAATATTCCATTATAGCGTTGATTTTAAAAGTGAACTTCTGAAACTCCTGGCCTCGTTCGGACTGGGCTTGGCCGTCATCTCCTGCTCCGTCCTCATGCTGGCCCATTTCAATCTCCTTTACCGCTGGGTGTTCCTGGTGTTTTTCGGAATTGTTTTCATCCTTGTTTCCGGCCAGATCCGCCCGCTTTTAGCCATTCTGAAAAACCTGAAGGACCGGCTGGCCGCCCAAAATTTTTCCGGGTTCGACAAGCTTTTGCTTCTGCTTTTGGCCGCGGCGGTCTTGAGCGATTTTATCTTTGCGTTCACGCCGGCCACCCAGGCCAGGGAATTGCATTACAACCTGGCCATGCCCAAACTGCTTCTCCGTCAAGGCGGCCTCATCGGTCATTTCGACGAGCACGCCAAGCATTTCCCGTTTCTTCTGGAGAATGTCTATACCTTGGCCTTGTCATTGGCCGGGCCGGTCTTAGCCAAACTCATTCACTACAGCTTGGGAGTTTTTTCATGCGTGCTGGTGTTTCATCTGGCGAGGACTTTTGTGGGTGTTTCCGCCGGCGTCCCTGCCGCGGTCTTTTTTTATCTGATGCCATTGGTGACCAGCGTTTCCGGGACAGCCAATGTTGAGCTCGGGACATTATATTTTGGACTTTTGAGCGTTTGTTTTCTACTTTTGTGGATGGAGGGAAAGGATTCCATCGTTTGCGCCGCACTGGCGGGCCTCATGGCCGGGTTTTCATGGCAAAGCAAGATCACCGGCCTCGCTATGGTTCCTGCCGGGCTGGCCTTCATCATTGCGATGGGCGGGTTGAATAAGCCGTCTTTCATTCCCGCGCTCAAGACGGCGGTCCTTTTCGGCTGTTTTGCGGCCCTTGGCTGTTCTCCCTGGCTGCTCAAGAACATCTATTATTCTGGCAATCCGCTTTTCCCATTTCCTGTTGATTTTCTGGGGTGGAAAGGACAGGAATACGCTGTGTTGGAGATCGCGCGCCAAGCAGCTTTTCGCGCCAATTTTTCCTTCTGGGAAGTGCTCAAGCTCCACAACAATGTCCTGATGGGCGACATCCTTTTCGGCCCGGGGCCCCTGGTGTTCGCTTTTGCCGTTCCAGGCATCCTTCTTAACCGGAGCCGGAACTCCTGGGCACTTTTATCCTTGAGCGCTCTCCTCTTCGCCTTCCACAATATCCTGTTTAACACCTATTTTCACCGCTTTTTTGATACGCGTTTCTATATCCTGATGTATTCCCTGCTTTGCATCCTTGCGGCCAAAGGATGGGTGGATCTGAAAACTCATTTCAAGCCCGTTTTGCTCAACGGGATGGTTCTTGCGGGGCTTGTTGTGCCGGGGTTTCTCCTGAGTCTGGTTTTCGGCGTCACAAAAATCCCCGTCTTCATCGGGCGGGAGAGCGAGGAACAGTTTTTGGAAAGGAAACTCGTGAATCATTCCCTGGTGAAAGCCATCAATGAGATCGTGAGCCCAAACTCCAAAATCGTGTATTTGGGCACGGACCCGCAGTGGTTTTATATGGACGCCCAGGCCGTCCTTCCTCCGGTGTACATGCACCGCCTGGAAGACCCCGAAGAGGTCGTCGAAGGGCTTAGAAAGATCCGCGCCACCCATGTTCTGATATTCGAAGGGATGTTCAAGAGAAAAGACGGCGACAACATCCTCCATCACCCAGGTTTCTCGGAGATGGACTTGTACTGGAACCTGGAGCGTTTGAAGGCGACTTATTTCAGGGAAGTTTACAGGAACGACAAGGCCGTCCTCTACGAAGTTTCCTACCTGGACAACTCGAACAAGGTTTAGCGCTCGGCTGGAGCGGGGTCGGAGTGCTTGTGCAGGATTTCCACCATTTTAGGCAGGACGCGCTCAAAAGCTTCCCCGACTTTCGGATCAAAATGTTTTCCTACCCCGTCGCGAATGATCCTTAGAGTTTCCTTCATCGAAAATTTTTCCTTGTAAGCGCGTTTGGAAGTGAGTGCGTCGAAAACATCCGCCAGGGCCGTGATGCGGCCTTCAATGGGGATGGCTTCGCCCTTGAGCCCGCTGGGATATCCGCTGCCGTCAAATTTCTCGTGGTGAGACAGGGCTATCTTGTGCGACATCTTGATAAGTTCGTTTGTGGAATCCTTGAGGATTTCTGCTCCGTAAAGCGTGTGTTTGCGCATTTCAACCCATTCAGTTTCATTCAAGGACGCGGGCTTGCCCAAAATGGCGTCGGGCACCCCGAGCTTGCCGATGTCGTGCATTGAGCTGGCTATGCGTAAATTTTCGCAGAATCTCGGAGGGAACCCCATTTCTTCCGCAATGAGGGCCGTATAGCGGCTCATGCGCAAAATGTGCTCGCCGGTGTCTTTGTCCTTGTATTCCGCCGCGGCGGCCAGGCGGAAGATGGTATCTTGGGCTGCTTCCAGAACCTGTTCATAGAGCTGGACATTTTCCACAGCCGCGCCCGCCTGCCTAGCCAAGATGGCCAGGAGCTCCTCATCCTCTTTATTGAATGATTTCCCGTTGGTTTTATTCAGGACTTGAAAAACTCCCTGCACCTCTTCGCGGAGGTTTTTCATGGGGGTGGTGAGGATGCTCTTGGTGCGGTAACCGGTGTCGCGGTCCACTTGGGGGTTGAACCGGGAATCTTTCCGGGCATTCTTGATGTTCAGGGTTTTTCCCGTGCGGGCCGCTTCCCCGGCAATGCCTTTGTCCCACGGGAACGCAATCATGGAGGGGCTTCCCTGGGCCACTTTGGACCAGAGTATTTTTTTGTTTTTGTCTAAAATGAAGATGGTGCAGCGGTCTGCGGCGAGGAGGGACTTGGCTTCTTCGGCCAGGAGGGCCAGGAGCCCGTCACTGGTTTTTTCGGCTACGATCCGTTTGCTGAATTCAAGAAGCAGCCGGAGCTTTTTGACTTTACCATTGGGTTTGCTCTTCACAATGAAATATCATGGCAAATTTTTTAGCTTATTTGGAGTAGCGTTCGAGGATGACGGCTCCGCCCAGGCCGCCGGCGGCGCAAGCGGTGGCCAGGGCCGTGTTGACCTTGGAGTTGGCTTTCATTTCATACATGGCGTTTAAGATGATGCGGGTGCCCGTGGAAGCGAGGGGATGGCCCAAAGCGATGGTTCCCCCGTGCGGGTTCACCTGTTTTCTGTCATATTTTTCCTGCCAGTTCTGCTTGTACTTTTCCTTGCCCACCTTGAAGATGGACAGGCATGTTGCGGCGAAGGCCTCGTGAAGCTCGATGTCGTCCAAGTGGGCAAAAGGCATGCCTGCGCGCTTCAAAGCCATGTCAGTGGCGTAGATGGGAGAGAGCCCCATGTGAGCGGGGTTATTCCCCCAAAAAGCCCAGCTTTTGAGTTCCGCGATGATTTCCAAACCTAAATCTTTGGCCCGGTCTTCGGAAGCCACAATCACGGCCGCGGCCCCATCCGAGCGGGCGCAGGAGTTGAAAAGCGTAAGGGTGGCTTGCGTTTGGCCTTCCACATATTTCTTCCCAAAAATGTATTTGCCAAAATTTTCATAAAACTGCTTGATGGAAAACTGCGGGCTGTCGAACATGACCGGGGCCTTGCTCATCATCTTGGGTTTCTCCACAAGGCCTTCTCTTAAAAACGGATATTCGTCCCGCTCCAGCTTTGCCCCTTCCTGGTTCACGGGCACGATGTGGGAGTCATAAAATCCGTTTTTTTCAGATTCCAGGGCCCGGCGGTAGCTCTCGAGGGCGTATTCATCCTGGGATTCGCGGGGAATGGAATACATCTGGGCGCAGATTTCTGCCGTGCCCGCCATATTGACCAGTTCCACAGGGTCCGTGAGGCCTTCTTCAATGCAGTCCGTGATCTGAATGCGGGGATTGTCCCAAAGGGTGGCCCAGTTTTCTTTGAGTGCTTCCTTGGAGCGGATTTCTTTCAAGGCCCGGGAGCCGCGGATGAGATACGGGAAATTGGACATGGCTTCAGTCCCGCCGGCAATATAGAGGTTCCCTTCCCCTACAATGATGTGGCGGGCCGCACTGCAAATGGATTCCATGCCGGAAACGCAGTTGGCCTGCACCGTGACGGCATGGGCTTTTTCGGGGAGTCCGGATTGAAGAAGGGCGATACGGGCGATGTTGGGGGCGCTGGAACCCTGGCCCACCCAGCCGGCAATGACGCCGTCTACCGCGTGCGGATAAAGGGATGTTTTGTGCAGGAGGCCTTCGATGGTATGTTTAAGGAGGGCTTCCGGAGTCATGGAGGACAGCGACTTGGAGATGTGGCCGATGGGGGTTCGGACGCCTGAACAAAGCACCACTTTTCTGGCCTTGATGTCCATGCGGTAAAGTTAACAGTTAATTCATATTCCGTCAAGGATCTGTATAAGTCAAGGACATATGCGACATTTTGGGGATTTGAGCCAGGACCTGGAGAGGGGCTTTAAGGCCCAAAGAATGATGGGGTCTCAGGGTGT
>MGUQ01000095.1:0-5399 GCA_001799975.1 Elusimicrobia bacterium RIFCSPLOWO2_01_FULL_54_10
TGGTCTGCTCGGGGTTTCTCTCGTCGAAAAGGATTTGGGGGTGAAGGTTGCCGTCTCCCGCGTGGCAGATAAATGAGAGGTTCAAATTTTTGCGGTCTGCGATTTCCCGGATTTTCTTGTAGGCTTCCGCAAGCCGGTTGCGGGGCACCACGCCGTCTTCCACCAGCACATTAGGCGCCAAACGCGCCAGCGAGGGATATGATCCCCGGCGTCCTTCCCAAAGTTTTTCCCGCTCCGCATCGTTGCCCGCCAGGCGGAACTCCATGCATCCGTTGGAGGCGCAGATTTTGCGCACCTGCTCCACCTGATCTTTCACTGGGGTGTCGCCATCCACTTCAATCAGAAGGACCGCTCCGGCCTCCGTGGGATAGCCCGCGTGAATGAATCCCTCAATGGCCCGCACCGTGATTTGATCCATAGCCTCCAGAGTGGCCGGCAAGATTCCCTGGGAAATAATAGCCGTGACCGTGCGCATGGCAGCGTCCAGCGAGGGAAATGAAACCAGCATCGTTTCCACATGTTTGGGGATGGGCGTCAGATTTAATGTGGCTTCGGTGACTATCCCCAAAGTCCCCTCGGAACCCACAATGAGACCGGTCAAGTCCGGGCCTTCATCGTCCACATTGAACCGGACGACATCGCCGCCGGGCAGCACCACTTCCACTCCCATCACATGCTGGGAAGTGACCCCATATTTCAAGCAATGGGGACCGCCCGCGTTGGTGCCGATGTTGCCGCCGATGGTGCAGGCCTTCTGGCTGGAAGGATCCGGAGCATAGTGCAAGCCATAGGGTTCGAGGGATTTTTTTAAGAAAAGGTTGGGCAGGCCGGGCTGGACCACAGCGGTGTGTTTTTGCGGATCAATCGAAAGGATGGATTTCATTTTGGTGGGAGCGATCACGACCGCTCCTTTCAAGGGCACCGTGCCGCCGCAAAGGTTGGTGCCTGCGCCGCGCGCTACATAGGGGATTTTTTGTTTGTGGCATTCCCGCACAATGGCGGAGACTTCGGCAGTGGTTTTGGGAAATACAACCGCCCCCGGCATGGCCCTGTCCAGAGCGCTATCATAGGAATAAAGCTGAAGGTCGGCTTCGCGGAAGAGGACGTCCCCCTCGCCCACGATTCCGCGGAACGAGCGGAGGGCGGCCTCAGAGGTCATTTTTGCCTGAGTTTTTCCTCAACCGCGCGGATGCGGTCGTCAGGTTTGGGGTGGGTGCTCAGGATAAATTTAACATGCTGGTCCACGCCCTGCGGGGTCTGCGCCCGGGACTTGAGCATGAGGAGGACATCGCGGAAAGAGGCCGCGTCGTAACCGGCGGCGGAGGCATAATCAATCGCAAGACGGTCGGAGTCCAGCTCGTCTTCGCGGGAAAGGCCCTTCCAAAGCATTTTGACGGCCATATCAGCAACAGGTTTCATATATTTGGCTTTGTCCGCGCTAGCCTTGGCATAGGCGGGAATGACCGCTTCCACCATGCGGGATTTCTGGATGGCTTTCATCACATGGCGTTGGGTAATGTGCGCCACTTCGTGGGCCAGAACGCACGCCAGCTGGGATTCGTCTTTCAGAGCGGCCAGAAGCCCCCGCGTGACAAAAATGTATCCTCCGGGAGCGGCAAAAGCGTTCAAAATGTCCGAGTTGAGCACGGCAAAACGGTAAGGAATGTCTCTCTTGGGTGCGGAATTGGCAACTTTGAGCCCCACCGCATAAACATAGCTTGTCAGCTCATTGTCTTCGTATAAGCCAAACTGGGCAATCACATTGGCGGCCACATCGCGGCCGATTTTAATTTCATCTTCCGATTGGCCGGACAGTTGAGAAGCCGGCGCGCTTTGCCTGCTCTCGACTTTTTTAAGAGAGGGAAAATCCCTGGCGTCAGGGTCCACATCGCCGGGCTCGTCTACCCCGCGAACCGCGGCCACATTGGTCGATTTAGATTTCACGCTCCGTTTTCTCTGGTATCCTCCGCCCTTTTTAAGCCAGTCGGAAAAATCAAAGGCATGCGCCTGTGCGCCAACCGCCGCAAGCATCATCCAAATCCAGAATTTCATGCTTTAAAAATCCTCCGTGAGTTTTTTGGGTTCGCTTGAGCTTTCATTTTCAAAAATGTCCCTCGCGGTAACACGCACCAAAATCTTGCCGTCGGGCGCTGCGGTGAGTTCTTCCAGCCGGATCGTAAATGCGTAGGGCGCGCTCCACTGCATGCGCCCGGCCTTGCTCCATTCCTTGCCGTCGGCGGATATTTCCACCCAAGCCCGGTCGATGGCCTGCCCCTGAATTGAAGCCCAAACGACCCGGGGAGCCATTTCCCTGCCGCGCGCCTGGCCCGTCTCAATTCTGGAAATTTTAACCCCGAGCGGCTGAGGGCAGGTTTCCGGCTTCTCCGAGCAATCTGGAATAAGTTTCAAAGCCAATGCCGGTTCAAAAATTGTGACGGGTGTGGACATGGCTTTCTCCGGATCAGACGGAGGGGAGCCTTTAACGTCGCTGCTAAGCCAGGAATCAATATCCTTGTTGCCCCAGCCGGAAGCCAGAACCGGAGCTTTTGCGATGCCGTCCAACTCCTTGGTGGGGGACCAAAGCGCCAGAAAATGGTCTTGCCCCGGCTGAATATGCTTGATGGGCACCTCCCGCCAGAACCACCGCGATTCTCCCGCCCCGTCCACGGCGTTTTCAGGGTCGGATTCCAGAGGAATGTCGGAAGTGGGGGTCAAATAAAAAGATTGGGCGCGGGTCCAGGACACCGTGGAAGACACAGCCATGTAAATCTCTCCGTCATAAGCCTTTTTCTGCCAGGGGGCCTTGCCGTCAGGCTGAAAGTTCTTCATGCGCCCCAGCTTGGCGCCCACAAACGCTTTTGAATATTTTCCTGCGGGAACCTGAAGCTTCTGCACCCAGCAGTTGTTGTAACCCACATACCAGTTGCCGTCCCAGCCGCCGTTGGCGAAGAGCCCGAAATCGTTGGGGTTGGCGAGATCGGCGACAAAAACGGGTTCCTGCGCCCCCAGGGAAGCCGCGGAAAGGCAGGTGCAGACAGCCAAATAGGACAGGAGTTTATTTACGCTGAAGGATTTCAACCAGGCGTTCCAAATCGTTGAGAGAAAAATAGGAAATTTTGACTTGGCCCTTGATTTCAGGCGCTTTGCCGCGCGAAGTGATTTCCACCTTGGTGCCCAACGCCCGTTCCAGCGCGCTTTCCAGCTCGCGCACCTGGGGGTCCTTACGCAAGGGAGAGGACACGCGGCCTGTTTCCAGGGCAGTTTTCCAGTCGGAGACGATCTTTTCCACATCGCGCACGGTGATGTTTTCTTTGAGCACCTTTTCGGCGGCTTCTTTCTGCACCTGTGCGTCGCCGATGGACACCAGGCTGCGCGCGTGCCCGGCGGAAATGGAGCCGTCCGCCACGGCGTCCTGAATGTTTTGCGGAAGATTCAAAAGCCGCAGGGTGTTGGCAATCACCACGCGGCCTTTGCCGATCATGCCGGCCAGAGCTTCCTGCGTGAGGTTGAATTCTTCCATGAGGCGCTTGTATGCCCGGGCTTCTTCAATGGCGTTTAAGTCTTCCCGCTGAAGGTTTTCGATCAAAGCGATGACGAACTGTTCCTGGTCCGTGACTTTGCGCACCACAATGGGGACCTGGGCCAATCCGGCCATTTTGGCCGCGCGAAGGCGCCGTTCCCCGGCAATCAATTCGTAACCTCCGTCCTGCAGTGTCACAATAATGGGCTGAATGATGCCTTGGGACTTGATGGATTCCGCAAGTTCCGAGAGATTTTCTTCTTTAAAGCGGGTTCTGGGCTGATAGCGGCTGGGTTTGATTTTGTCGAGAGCTACGGTTAGGGACGACGCAGGCGCTGCCCCCGTAGGATCAGCATCGGACAGCACATGCGATGGAATGAGAGACTCAAGCCCGCGTCCGAGGCCTCTTTCCTTAGGCATTGATGGGAGCCTCTGCATTTTCTTCTTCGGATTCAATTTCTGAGGGGATGGGCTGTACGGGCGATTCATGAATCGCCCCTGCGGCTTTTTCATCAATCACGAGACCGTTTCTTTTCAAAAATTCCCGTCCGAACTGAAGATACGATTGAGCGCCTTTCGAGGAAAAATCATAATGCAGAGCCGGCTTGCCAAATCCCGGGGATTCGGCCAGGCGCACATTGCGGGGAATCATGGTCTGATAAACTTTGTCGCGGAAAACCTTGCGCACTTCGCCGATGACGTCGTTGGCCAGCTTGATGCGGGAATCGTACATCGTAAAGAGTACACCTTCGATTTCGAGAGCAGGATTGAAAGATTGCTTGACCCGGAAAACCGTCTCGACCAACTGGGAGAGGCCTTCCATGGCGTAGTATTCACACTGGATGGGGATCAAAACAGTCTGAGAGGCGCAGAGACCGTTTAATGTGATGAGCCCCAGAGACGGCGGGCAATCGAGAAAAATATAATCGTAGCCAGAGCTGAACTTTTCAATCTCGCGCTTCAAAATCTGTTCGCGGCCTTCCAAATTGACCATTTCCACTTCGGCGCCCGTGAGATCGATGCTGCTGGCCACGAGCTCCAGGTTTTCGACGGCGGTCTTGCGCACCACATGTGCCAGGGATTTGCCTTCCAGAAGCACGTCGTAAGCGGAGAGCTCCACCTTGCGCTTGTCCACGCCCAGGCCGGAAGTGGCGTTGGCTTGCGGGTCCAAGTCAATCAGGAGAACTTTCTGTCCATAATGAGAGAGGCTTGCGGCCAGGTTGACGGCGGTGGTGGTTTTGCCCACGCCCCCCTTTTGGTTGGCAACGGCGATGCACTTAGCCATAGCCGCATTTTACCATATTTGATAGAATGATTTTTCATGTCGAAAATCAGAGTCCGTTTTGCCCCTTCTCCCACGGGTTTTCTCCACATCGGAGGCGCCAGAACCGCGCTTTTCAACTGGCTTTTTGCGCGCAATCAGGGCGGCACTTTCATTTTGCGGATTGAAGATACCGACGAGGTCCGCTCATCGGACGAATCCGTGGGCGCCATCTTGCGGGGGCTCTCCTGGCTCGGCCTCGATTGGGATGAAGGCCCGCTTGCGGACAATCCGACAAAATCTAAAGGCGATTTTCCCCCTTATTTTCAGATGCAAAGGATCGATTTATATAAAAAGCATGCGGACCAGCTGCTCTCGACAGGCAAGGCCTACCCCTGCTACTGCACGCCGGAAGAGCTGGAGAGCATGCGGACGCGCGCCATGCTGGCCAAGCGGCCTCCCAAGTATGACGCGCGCTGCAGAAACCTCACGGACGCCCAGAGAAAGGAACACGAGGCTCAGGGAAGAAAATCCGTGGTGAGGTTCAAAACACCCTTTGAAGGCTCCACGCAGTTTGATGACATCGTGCGCGGGCATGTGAGCTTTGAAAATTCCCTG
>MGUQ01000095.1:5429-8721 GCA_001799975.1 Elusimicrobia bacterium RIFCSPLOWO2_01_FULL_54_10
CACCCATGTGGTGCGGGGAGACGACCATCTTTCCAATACGCCGCGCCAGGTATTGATCATGGAGGCGCTGGGCTGGGGTGATTTCGCCAAGAATTTAAAATTCGCGCACCTTTCCATGATTTTGGGGCCAGATGGCACGCGGCTTTCCAAACGCCACGGCGCCACGTCCGTGGAAGAATATCAGAAGCAGGGCTATTTGCCCGAAGCCATGGTCAATTATCTCTCGCTCCTGGGCTGGTCCACGGAAGACAGCCAGCAGCTGTTCAAGCCGGACGAACTCAAGCAAAAGTTTTCCCTGGAACGCTGCGGCAAGAGCGCGGCCATTTTTGACCCGCAGAAACTGCTGTGGATGAACGGAGAATATATCCGCGCCATGAGCAAGGCGGAGCTCACGCGCCGCTGCCATCCATTCTTGAAAGAAGCAGGACTCACGACCGCGGGCAAAGACGCGTCTTACATTGAGGCCTGCGTGGGGCTGGAACAGGAAAAAGTAAAGTTGCTCACGGAAATCCCTAAACTTGTGGATTTCCTCATTCAGGATGATTTTCAGTTTGATCCGGCAGCGGTGGACAAAGTGCTCAAAGTGCCCGGAGCCATCGGCCTCTTGATGGAGATCGCCCCCCGCCTGAAAGCGCTGACAGAATTCACCGCCGCCTCCACAGAAAAGCTCTGCAAGGATTTTGCCGCAGAGAAAGGCATCAAAAACGGCGCGGTCTATCACCCGGTGCGGGTGGCCACGTCTGGCCGCACCCAGGGGCCCAGCCTGTTTCATTATTTGGAAGTTCTAGGGAAAGAAAAATGTCTCCGGAGGATTGAAAAAACCTGCTCCACTTTGGCCATTCATTAAAGTAACAAATTTCCGCCTGAAACCGTCTAAAATTTTATGAGCCTGTCCGACCTCTCGATTAAAAAACCCGTCTTCGCCTGGATGCTCATGGTGGGTTTGATCACCTTTGGCGCCATAAGCTTCTCCCGCTTGGGCATCTCCCAGCTTCCCGACGTGGATTATCCGCTCATCAGCGTGCGGGTGGAATGGGAAGGCGCGGCGCCCGAAGCGGTGGAAACGGAAGTGACCGATGTGATCGAAGACGCAGTCATGAGCGTGCAGGGCGTGAAAGAAGTCTCCTCCTCCTCGCGGCAGGGGCAGTCCAGCGTCAATATCGAGTTCCATCTGGACCAAAACATCGATGTGGCCCTCCAGGAAGTGCAAACCAAGCTGGCCCAGGCCCAGCGTAATTTACCGCCCGAAATCGACCCTCCCGTCATCTCCAAGTCCAACCCGGAAGACCAGCCCATCATGTGGGTGGCCTTGACGGGGGACCGCCCCACAAAATTTTTGATGGAATTCACCAAGGACCGGCTGAAAGACGCTTTCACCACGGTGCCCGGCGTGGGCGAGGTGTTTTTGGGCGGTTTTGTGGAGCCCAACTTGCGCGTGTGGCTGGACAAGGACAAGCTGCGCGCCACGGAACTCACCGTGGACGACGTCATCAACACCATCCGCACCCAGCACTCCGAACTGCCCGCGGGCCGCATCGAAACATCCAAACAAGACTTGACCATCCGCGTGATGGGTGAAGCGGCCAGCGTGGAAGAGTTTGAAAAGATCATCATCCCTTCCCGCCAGGGCTCGCCTTTGTGGCGCACCATCCGCATCGGCGACATTGGCACAGTGGAAGACGGCCTGGACGACATCCGCCGCATCTCCCGCAGCCAAAAACAACCCGCGGTGGGCATGGGCATCCGCAAACAGCGCGGCTCCAACGCCGTGGCCGTGGCCCGCGGAGTCAAAAAGAAAGTGGAAGAGATCAAAACCTCGCTTCCTGAAGGACTGAGCTTGAACGTGGTCTTCGACACCACCAAGTTTATTGAGGAATCCACCCGCGAGCTCACCCACCACCTGATTTTGGCTGCGCTCCTCACCGGCATTGTGTGCTGGATTTTCCTCGGATCATTCAGCTCCACAGTGAATGTGCTCATGTCCATTCCCGTCTCCATTGTGGGCGCTTTCACCGTTCTCTACTTCCTTGGGTTTACCTTGAACACATTCACCCTGCTGGGATTAACGCTCGCCATCGGCATCGTCGTGGACGACTCCATCATGGTGCTGGAGAACATCGTGCGCTACCGGGAGCAGGGCCATTCCCGCATCCGCGCGGCCCTGGTGGGCGCGCGCGAAATCACCCCTGCGGCCATCGCCGCCACGGTGGCGGTGCTGGCCATTTTCGTGCCCGTCGTCTTCATGCCGGGCATTGTGGGAAAGTTTTTGTACCAATTCGGCGTCACCATGTCGGTGGCGGTCGCGCTTTCCTTAGTGGAAGCGGTCACCATCACCCCCATGCGCTGTTCACAGTTCCTGCAAGTGGGGCATTCGACTGCGTTAGGCAAGAGCATGGACCGCTTCATGAACTGGCTGGGCGCAAGCTACAGCCGCATGCTGGGCTGGGTGCTCAGCCACCGCTGGACGACCATCGGCATTTCTCTCGCGATTTTCGGCCTCGTCATTCCTTTGGGCAAAACCGTCAAGCGGGAGTTTGTGCCGTCTCAAGACCAAAGCCGGTTCCTGGTGCGCCTGCAGACTCCTGTGGGATCTTCATTGGAATTCACTGACAAAGTCTTTTCGCAGGCGGAAGAAAAAATCTTGAAAAACCCTGCGCTGGAGCGCTATTTCGCGGCCATCGGTGGCTTTGGCGGCAATGAACCCGATTCGGCCAACATGTTCGTCACATTAAAGAAGGTCAAGGACCGCCCCGTGGACCCGGACTTGAAACGCCGCCCCAAACAAGCGGATGTCATGGCCTGGGTAAGGAAAGAGTTCAGCCAAATCCCCGGAGTCAGGAGAGCCGTCGTGCAGGATCTGTCCCAGCAGGGTTTTTCCGCCCAGCGGGGCTTCCCCGTGGAAGTGAGCCTGCTCGGGCGGGATTGGGCCGGGCTCGCGGACATCAGCGACAAATTTCAGGAACGCATGAAGGCCACGGATCTCATGACGGATGTGGACGCGGACTTCAAACTGGGCCAGCCGGAGCTGCGCGTCATCCCCAACAGGCAAAAGGCCGCGGCCCGGGGAGTGAGCATCGAATCCATCGGCAACGCCATCAACGCCATGATTGGCGGAGTGCGCATCGGCAAATACACCCGCGGGGGCCGGCGCTACGACATCCGCATGCGGCTGGTGGGCAAGGACCGTTCCCAGCCGGACGACATCCGCCAAATTTGGGTGCGTAATAACAGGGGCGAAGTGATTTCCCTGGCCGATGTGGTGGATTTAAAAGAAAAATCAAGTTTGGTGAGC
>MGUQ01000096.1:0-5253 GCA_001799975.1 Elusimicrobia bacterium RIFCSPLOWO2_01_FULL_54_10
TCGGAGGATTTTCTCAGGATGGGAAGGAATATGTGACAGGTTTGGAACCGGGGCAATGGACTCCTGCCCCCTGGATCAATGTGGTCTCCAACCCCGAATTTGGCTTTCAAGTTTCCGAATCCGGTTCGGGGTTCACATGGTCTGTGAACAGCCGCGAGAATCAGTTGACGCCCTGGTCCAACGATCCGGTGAGCGATCCTTGCGGTGAAGCGTTGTATGTGCGGGATGAAGCCAGCGGTGAATTCTGGACGCCAACGGCGCTGCCCATCCGGGAAGAAACCGGCCCTTACATCGCGCGGCACGGCCAGGGATACAGCCGCTTTGAACACACCTCTCACGGCATTGACATGAACTTGCTTCAGTTCGTCCCTGTTAAAGATTCCATCAAGATCTCACGCCTGACCCTGACAAATACTTCCTCCCGCAATCGGCGGCTCTCAGTTACCGGCTATGCCGAATGGGTTCTGGGCAACAAACGGAGTGTTTCTTCTCCCTTCATCCTGACCGAAATCGATCCTGGAACCCGCGCCATGCTGGCCGCAAATCTCTGGAACAATGAATTTAAAGGGCGCGTCGCGTTCGCGGACATGGCCGGACGGCAAACCTCCTGGACCGCCGACCGGACGGAATTTTTGGGGCGCAACGGCGCGCCCGACCGCCCTCGCGCCATAGAGCAAGGGTCCCCGTTGTCCGCAGCGTCCGGAACGGGGCTTGATCCTTGCTGCGCGATGCGGACATCCCTGGAACTCCGGCCGGGAGAGAGCGCCGATGTTTTATTTTTTCTGGGTCAAGGGGAGGATCGCGACTCAGCTTTGGAATTGGTCAAACGCTACCGTTCCGCCGACTTGAACGCCAAATTCGCGCAAGTTAAAGACCGGTGGGAAAACATGCTTGGAGCCGTGCAGGTCCGCACTCCGGAGCGTTCCATGGACATTATGTTGAACCGCTGCCTGCTCTATCAAACCATCGCCTGCCGGCTCTGGGCGCGTTCGGGATTCTATCAGGCCGGAGGCGCCTACGGGTTCAGAGACCAGCTTCAGGACGTGATGGCGCTTTGCGTTCCAAAACCGGATCTTGCCAGGGAGCACATCCTTCGCGCGGCAGCCCGGCAATTTTTAGAAGGAGACGTGCAGCATTGGTGGCATCCTCCTTCCGGCCGCGGCGTGCGGACCCGGATATCTGATGATCTTTTGTGGCTTCCGTATGTAGTTTTACATTATGTTGAGACGACGGGAGACGAGGGCATTCTTGAAGAGTCCATCCCGTTTTTGGAAGGGGAGCCTGTGCCTCCGGGGAAAGACGATATCTATTTTACGCCTCTCACCTCTACAGTGCGGGGGACGATTTTCGAGCATTGCGCCAGGGCCCTGGACAAAAGCCTCATGGTGGGCGCTCACGGATTGCCGTTGATGGGAGCCGGCGATTGGAACGACGGGATGAACCGCGTGGGGCACGAAGGCAAGGGTGAAAGCGTGTGGCTTGCGTGGTTCCTGCACACCAACCTTTGGGAATTTGCCAAATTGGCGGACAAACGGGGAGAAGCCGACCGGGCGGAAAAGTGGCGCCTGCATGTGGGAGAATTGAAGGCGGCGGTGGAGAGGCATGGGTGGGACGGAGACTGGTATCGCCGGGCGTATTTTGACGACGGAACGCCGCTGGGCTCAAGTTCCAACGAAGAATGCAGGATTGATTCCATCGCGCAGTCCTGGTCCGTCATTTCCGGCGCGGGGGACCCGGCGCGCGCGGCAAAAGCGATGGCCGCGCTCGATGAACAGCTGGTGCGCAGGCAAGACCGCCTTGTGCTTCTCTGCGCGCCGCCGTTTAACCGCATGGTCCCAAACCCCGGGTATGTTCAGGGGTATTTGCCGGGCGTGCGCGAAAACGGCGGGCAATATACTCACGCGGCTGTTTGGGCCCTGATCGCGTGCGCCGCTTTGGGAGAAGGCGACAGGGCCTGGGAGATTTTTTCCATCTTAAATCCCATCAACCGCTCCGGCACCCGGGCAAACATCCTCCGGTACAAGGTGGAGCCGTATGTCCTGGCCGCCGATGTCTATGCGCAGGCTCCGCACACGGGGAGAGGGGGCTGGACATGGTACACGGGCTCCGCCTCCTGGATGTATCGGGCCGGGCTGGAATGGATTCTGGGATTTCGTCTCCGCGGAACCGCTCTCTTGATGGACCCCTGCATCCCGCGCTCCTGGCGCGGCTTTGACCTCACGTTCCGCTATCATTCCTCCACCTATGAAATTAAAGTCGAAAATCCTCATGGAGTCTGCCGCGGGGTGAGCTCGGCTGAGGTGGACGGAAAACATGTCCGAGGCGGGTCGCCCATCCTTCTCTCTGACGACGGCGCCGTTCATGCCATTCGCGTGGTCCTCGGAGAGAGTGCCAGTGTACAAAAAGTACACAATAATTTTGCACCCCCGTCATCGCTTGTCCCCTCGGGATTAGATAACTTGTAAATAGAACAACATTGACCTTAAGGAGGCACGATCATGGCTGGTAAAAACACTGCAGTATACGGTATTTATAAGACAAAAATCCATGTGGAAGCGGCTGTGGATCTGATAAAAAACGAAGGATTTCGGAATTCTGACGTGTCCGTTCTCTTTCCGGAAAACGCGGGTTCCAAAGACTTCGCGCACACCAAAAACACAAAAGCGCCGGAAGGCGCAACCGCGGGAGCAGGGTCAGGCGCGGCCATCGGCGGAGCGTTAGGGTGGCTGGCAGGCATCGGCCTCTTGGCCGTCCCTGGAGTCGGGCCATTTATCGCCGCGGGCCCCATCATGGCGGCGCTGGCCGGAGCAGGCGTGGGAGGGACGGTCGGCGGAATTTTGGGAGCGCTTGTTGGCATGGGCATCCCGGAATATGAAGCCAAGCGGTATGAAGGGCGGGTGAAGGAGGGGGGTATTCTTTTGTCCGTGCACTGCGACAATTCTGATTATGTCGCCCGCGCCAAGGAAATCCTCAAAAAAACAGGGGCCGAAGACATCGCTTCCTCCGGAGAAGCCCTCAGTGAAAATACAGCTGCCGCAGCGGCTGCCTCCCAACATTAAAAACCTGCCGTAGGCTCAACCTTGCACACATGCAAATTGGGTTGATCGGGTTGGGCCGGATGGGAATGAACATGGGCCGGCGCTGGCTTGCCGGAAGCCATAAAGTCGTGGCATTCAACCGCACGGCGAAAAAAACAAAGGAACTGGCGAAAGAAGGTGCCGTGGCCGCAGCCACGATGAAAGAACTCGTCCGCAAACTTTCACGCCCGCGCATCGTCTGGCTGATGCTTCCCGCAGGCGCGGTTGTTGACCAGCATGTTAAAACCCTGGCCGGCCTGCTTTCCAAAGGCGATCTCGTCATTGACGGGGGGAACACCTATTACAAGGACGACCTGCGCCATGCGCTCATTTTGAAAGCCAGGGGGATTTCCTTCATGGATGCCGGAGTGAGCGGCGGAATTTGGGGGCTCAAACTTGGATTTTGCACCATGACGGGGGGAGATCCTAAAATTTTCCGTCATATCGAACCGCTTTTAAAGACGCTTGCGCCGAGGGACGGCTATCTCCACTGCGGGCCCACAGGCGCGGGACACTTTGTGAAGATGGTGCACAACGGCATCGAATACGGAATGATGCAGGCCTACGCGGAGGGATTTGAGATCCTTCAGGCGTCAACTTACAAGACCGATCCGCGCGCGGTCGCTCACCTTTGGAACCAGGGCAGTGTGGTGCGTTCCTGGCTGCTCGAGCTGGCCGAGGCTGCGTTCACTAAAAATCCAAACTTGAAGGGGATATCGGGCTATGTGGGTGATTCCGGCGAAGGCCGCTGGACCGTTCAGCAGGCTGTGGAAAGCGGGGTGGCCGCGCCTGTTACTGCCATGGCGCTCTTTCAACGCTTTGTCTCGCGGCAGAAAGATCCTTTCAGTTTCCGGGTTTTAGCAGCCCTGCGCAATGAGTTTGGCGGCCACGCAACCTTTTAATCGCATGTCCGGCGCCAAAGTTTTATCCAAGATTTTTACCCGGGACGAACTTTGCCTCATGGAAAAGGTCCCGGAACCTTGCGGCATCGTCATCTTCGGCGCTTCCGGTGATTTGACCCACCGCAAACTCATCCCGTCCCTGTGTGATCTTGCCAAACAAAACGTATTGCCCGCGGATTACTACATTTTGGGAGTGGGGCGGACCCCTTTGACCGACGCCGCGTTTCAGCGAAAAGTGAAAGACGATCTGCCTGAATCTTCCGACGGTAAAAAACGCGATTTTTTCACGGAGCGCTGCGGCTATTTGGCCGGCGATTATTCTGATCCCAAGCTTTACAGCGCCTTAAACGACCGCTTGAACGCTCTGGATCTGGCGCACAAAGTGCAAGGACGGCGCATTTTCCATTTTGCCACGCCGCCGGAGGTTTACGAAACTCTTGTGGAGCGGCTCGGGTCAGCAGGGCTGGCGCGTGCCCCCCAAAAAGAAGGCTGGGTTCGCATCATCGTTGAGAAGCCTTTCGGGCGCGATCTGGCGTCGGCGCAGAAACTGAGCCATGCCGCGCATGAGGTTTTCGGCGAAAATCAAATCTACCGCATCGATCATTACCTGGGCAAGGAAACGGTCCAGAATATCGTGATGTTCCGTTTTGCGAACTCCCTTTACGAACCGCTTTGGAACCGCAAATACATCGATCATGTCCAGATCACCGCCGCAGAGACGGTGGGGGTGGAACACCGCGCGGGATATTACGACCGCACCGGAGCCGCGCGCGACATGATTCAAAACCATCTCTTCCAGCTTTTGTGCATGGTCGCCATGGAGCCGCCCGCATCCATGAGCGCCGACGCCCTGCGCGACGAGAAAAGCAAAGTGATGGCGGCCTTGCGCCTGTCCACAACGGATTTTTCCAAAACAGCCGTGCGCGGCCAATACGCAGGTTATCGCAAAGAGCCCGGCGTCGCTCCGCAATCCGCCACGGAAACCTTCGCGGCGCTGCGCGTGGAGGTGGACAACTGGCGCTGGCAGGGAGTGCCGTTTTATCTGCGCTCGGGGAAACGCCTGGCCGAGCGCGTCACGGAAATCAAGGTGCAGTTCAAGCGCGTGCCCACCTCTGTGTTTAAGCCCATGGTGGACAGCCAGCTGATTTCGCCCAACGTCCTTTGTTTCCGCATTCAGCCCGATGAGGGCATCTCGCTCCGGTTTGAGGCCAAGCATCCGGGGCCCAAACTCTGCATGAGCGCGGTCACGATGGAATTCAATTATCACGAAGTTT
>MGUQ01000096.1:5307-8486 GCA_001799975.1 Elusimicrobia bacterium RIFCSPLOWO2_01_FULL_54_10
ACAGTCCTGGCTCGCCTAAGGATTTCAGGCTATAAAAAGTAAACAATAATTTTACATCCGCGCCATCGCATTCGCCCAGGGGATTGGATAATTTATAGTCAGGAGCAAGATAAATCTTAGGAGGGGCATTATGAAAAACAGCAATAATTGGCAAGCCGTCATGGATATCAAAAGGGAGCTGGAAGACTTAAAACACAATATCACGGGCGCATTTTCCAAGTCCGGAGAAGTCCTGTCTGACAAGTCCAAGATTTTGCTGGACAACACCATCGAAACCTTCAATGAACGCGTAGAGCAGATCACCGAACGCGTGGAGAAGATCACCGATGCCGTCAAAGAGAAATCTCAGAACATTGATGACAACGTGCGCGATAACCCCTGGAAAGCTGCGGGTGCGGCATTGGCCCTGGGCTTGCTGGCGGGGTTTCTCATCAGCCGCTCGAAGGATTGAGACGGTAGTGATTTTTCAGGCTCTTTCAGGCATCGCCAGGGACTATTTGGATTCAACGGTCCAGGGAGCGCTGGGCTCTCTTGAAATCGTCATCCGCCAGTTTCTCTTGGGAGCCGCGGTTTTCCTCTTAGGCATTGCTTTGGTTCTCATTGGCTTGATCATGATTTTGGCAGGGGTCTTTTTATATTTGGGCGAGAAACCGCAATTTCTGGTTCCCGCGCTCTTGACGGCTTCCTTGAGTGTTCTGGCCGGCCTGCCCTTGCTTAAAGCCGGCTCCAGCATGAGCCGGCTCACCCGCCAGCGCCAGAAATTTAATGCGCGACATCTTGAAGTGAGAAATTGAAGTAGAGGAGGTTTAATATGTTATGGACCATTGCCGTTGTGCTTTTCGTACTGTGGTTTTTGGGGTTGACCACCGCTTACACGCTGAACGGGTTCATTCACGTCCTGCTGGTTTTGGCCATCGTATCAGTCTTGATCCGGGTCATTCAGGGACGCAAGCCCATCAGCTAAAAGGGAGACATACAATGAAAAATAAAATAATCAGGGGAGTAAAAGTATTTGTCATCTCGGGACTTTTCGCTGTCGCGAACTGCCCGTGGGTTCTGGCTGTCACAGACGACTTCGGATTGGATCCGGCTAAAAACACAAGCGTGGTCCCCAAACCGGAGGACATGATGAAGAGCACCGTCACCTTGCCCCTCGGCTCATCGAACCTTCCCGCTGCTGCCATAAGCACGGCCCCTCTGCCTTCGCCGTTTGCGCCTCCTGCCTTGAGCACAGCCCCCTTGAACCCGGGACCCCAAACAAACCCGGGACCCAAAAATCAAAATGGGACTCGGAAGTTGTTGAAATGATCAAGCCCTATGAGCCTCAAAACTATGACCGCCTGCTTGGAACTCCGGGATTCAGCCATCAGCTTCTGAGGAACCATTTCACCCTCTATCAGGGCTATGTGAAAAACACCAACAAACTGAACGAATCCCTGAAATCCCTTGCCAGTCAGAACAAGGATAAAACTCCTGAATTCTCCGAACTCAAACGCCGCCTGGGATGGGAGTGGAACGGGATGCGCCTGCACGAGTACTATTTCGGGAACATGGCCAAAAATGGCCGGAAGCCGGACGCCCGCTCCCAGCTTTTCCAAAGTATCACTGAGAATTTTGGCTCCTTTGACAAATGGGAAAAAGACTTTAAATCAATGGGGGAGATGCGCGGCATCGGCTGGGTCACGTTGTGCGCCGACCCCACGGACCGCCGGTTGTGGAACGCGTGGGTGAACGAACACGACACGGGGCTCCTGGCGGGCTCTGTGCCGCTTCTGGTGATGGACGTCTTTGAGCACGCTTTCATGCAGGATTACGGATTGAAGCGCGAGGAATACATCGAGGCGTTTTTTAAAGCCATTGACTGGGACACCGTTCTTCAAAGAATGATGATGGGTTCTGAAGAACTGGCGGCAGTATAAGGTGAAATTCCCTTAAACGAACACCGGCCTGCGTACAGCACGTCACAAAAAGTACATAAAACCGATACATATCATCCATGGCATCCCTGCAGGATAATGGCTACAATCAATATTCATTAAATGAACATTCTTATTGTGGAAGACAATCCTGCTGACGCAAAATTGGTCAAGATTTTAGCCCAGAAAAATAGCTTGACTGAGAATCTCTTCTTTGTTCAGGATGGAGACCAGGCCCTGGATTTCATCCAGAAGGCCAACGGGTATAAAGAAAGGCCTCCTCCGGACTTGATCCTGCTCGACATCAACCTTCCCAAATTAAATGGTTTTGAAGTCCTCCGCGCATTAAAAGCAGATCCCGATTACCGTTACATCCCAGTGATTATCCTTACCTCTTCCCAAAACCCGGAAGATATCTTCCGTAGCTTTGATTTGGGCGCCTCCGGCTACATTCAAAAACCCTCATCGTTCGTAGAATTCGAGAA
This sequence comes from Elusimicrobia bacterium RIFCSPLOWO2_01_FULL_54_10, assembly GCA_001799975.1. Taxonomy (GTDB): domain Bacteria; phylum Elusimicrobiota; class Elusimicrobia; order 2-02-FULL-39-32; family 2-02-FULL-39-32; genus 2-01-FULL-60-11. The sequence continues at coordinate 7,709 of MGUQ01000096.1, forward strand.
ATCCTTTAAGGCCTTGATCACTTATTGGAGCGAAGTGTCCCTCTTGGCGCGGGCCAGGCAAGAAGAGTATTTAAAAAAATAATAAGGTTAAAGGAGACATGAATGGCAAATACCAAGCAGAAAGTCACAGTTTCATCCCCCATCAGCATTCTTTGGGACAGCATTCTTTTGATCCCAATCTTCGGCACAGTGGATTCGAGAAAAGCGCAGGAGCTGATGGAAGACATTCTGACGAAGATCGTGGAAACGGAATCAAAAACAATCATCATTGATATTCTGGGCGTGGCCACGGTTGACAGCGCCGTCGCCAATCACCTGGTCAAGATCACCAAAGCCACCACACTCATGGGATGCGGATGCATTATTTCAGGCATTTCGCCTGCGATCGCGCAGACGCTGGTCCACTTGGGAGTGGAATTAGAAGGCGTGATCACGCGCGCCACCCTTAAAGATGCTCTGCAATGGGCCTTCCGGACAAATGGTTTGGAAGTCAAGGAAGTTAGGGAACCCGCCGTCTTCAGGAAAAAGGAACCCCTCTCGTAAAGGATGCCGTTCACTCAATTCAACTCTCATTTCAGCAGGCGATGTCTGGTGATCACGCTTCTTTCTGAGCAGGATGACTCGGCATTGGCTGAATTTCAGGTGAAGATCCTGAGCCTCGCTAAAGACGGAAATGCGCCGGGAATTGTGATAGACATTTCAGCATTGGAAATCGTTGACCGCTATATGGCCAAGGTCTTGGCTGACACGTCCAGGATGGCAGGGCTTTTGGGAATTG
>MGUQ01000096.1:8505-9808 GCA_001799975.1 Elusimicrobia bacterium RIFCSPLOWO2_01_FULL_54_10
AATGTGGATCCCTGCGCCGATGATTGTGGAGGACGATGAAGCCGGCAGGGAAGACGAGGATTTCCCGGATGATGGATTTCAAACCGTGAATGAAACCGCGGAAGAGCCCGAAGACGAAGACAAAAGCGGTAGAGGTGAAGATGTCAATCCTTAAAATCTCCCAAGAGGAAGATATTGACAAATCGGTGCAGGCAGTGATGGTTTTGGCAGAGAATCTGGGGTTCAACCGGACAAAACAATGCATGATCGGCACGGCGCTGTCGGAACTGGCCACCAACATTATCCGCTTCGCGTCAAAAGGGAAGATCAAGTTCAAATCCGTCCACGACAATGACAGAAGAGGCATTGAAATTGTGGCAGAGGACAAAGGGCCCGGCATTAAAAACTTGCGCCTCGCGATGCGGGACGATTACTCCACCATGAAAGGCAGCCTGGGCGTGGGACTGCCCGGGGTTAGAAGACTGATGGATGATTTTAAGATCGAATCCAAGCGGGGGACCAGAGTTACGGTTAAAAAATGGGTTTGACGGGAAAAATCGACTCCGGATTCGTCAAAAAACCCTATAAGGTCGGGGAACCCTGCGCCGACGCGGGAATTTTGAAACAGACGCGCGCCGGAGTCTTTTTTTGTCTGCTGGACGTGTCCGGCCATGGTCCCAAGGCCGCCAGGCTGACGCGGACGGCAAAACAATATGTCTTGAAAAATGCCTCCGGTGATTTGACGGAAGTGATGCGCGGCCTTCACCACTACCTCAAGGGCACCCGCGGATGCGTCGCGGCCATGGGACGGATCGATGCGAAAAAAGGGCTCTTCCATTGCGTCAGCAACGGCAATATCGGCACGAGGATTTTTACAACAAAATCCTCCGTGCGAATCCTCCCCAAAACCGGAATCATCGGCTACATCATGCCGACCCCCGTGGAAGAGACGCATCAATTGCATGACGGCGACATTGTGCTCCTTTACAGCGACGGGATCAAGGACCATTTCGAGCGGGGAGAATGCAAACCTTTTCTGGGAGAAAATGCCGGGCACATCGCGAAGAAAATTTTGAATCTATTTTCCCGGGGGTCGGACGACGCATCCTGCCTGGCTCTGCGCTTCATCCGCGTGAGGGTTTGAATGATTGAACTTGGGAAAATTACCATTAAGGATGCCGGTTCCGTGATTGACTCCAGGAACAAAGTCAGCCGGCTCGCCAAGGATCTGTCGTTCAATGCTTTCGCGGCTAACCGTCTGGCCACGATTGTGTCGGAAGTGGCCCGGAGCATGGTTCAAACGAAGCAAAGCTCGCACGTCACC
>MGUQ01000096.1:9817-11365 GCA_001799975.1 Elusimicrobia bacterium RIFCSPLOWO2_01_FULL_54_10
CTTATTTTGACGAGGTGGTTGTCTCCCGAGGAGATTGCAGCATCAGGGCCTTCAAATACGCGCCTTCGGGGCTGGAAATCTCCGATGACCTGATCGCGAGGACCAAGGAAACCGTCAATGCCCTTTCGAAGGAAGAACTGATGAAGGAGCTGCAGAATACGGTGAAGCAGCTGGATTTCAGCAAAAAAATGATCCACCTTGAAAAAATGAGCGCTGTGGGCCTGCTCACGGCCGGGATCGCCCATGAACTCAATAACCCCATGATGGGCATTTTGAACTATGTGCAGTACTGCATGGAGCATACGCCCCGGGAGGATAAAAGGTACCCGGTCATGAAGGACGCCGAGCGCGAAATCCTGCGCTGTAACTCCCTGGTGAGCGATCTGGTTTCATACTCCCGCATGGAGGATACGGAGGAAAAGGGCTACCAGTTGGAAAACTGTTCGATCCTTTTGGAGCAGACTTTGAGTCTCCTGTCTTACCGCCTTACCGAAAGCAACATTCAGGTGCGCCAGCATTTAGCCCCCGGCTTGCCGCCGGTGCTGATGAACCCGAACCAAATCAAGCAGGTATTCCTGAACATTCTTTCAAACGCAGCGGACGCCCTGAAGCCTTGCAAGACAAAATGGATCGATATCCGGGCTCTGCGGGACGGCCGATTTCTAAAAATCGTCATCAGCGACTCCGGTCCGGGCATCCTTCCTGAAATCCTGCACAAAATATTCGAGCCATTCTTCACTATGAAGCCCACGGGCAAGGGCACCGGGCTCGGGCTGTCCATTTCGCAAAACATCATAAAAATGCACGGGGGAAATCTGGAATGCCGTTCCAGTCCCGGCAAGGGAGCGAGTTTTGAGATATCGCTCCCATTAAGCGCAAAAGGGAAATCCCATGAAAAAAAGAATACTGGTCATTGACGACGAAGAGTCCGTACGCAAGTCTTATGCGCTGGCCCTGGAAGATTGCGGATATAACCTGGATGCGTCCGCATCGGGAGAGGAAGGACTTAAAAATGTGAAAAGCATAAACTATGACCTGATATTTCTGGATTTGAAAATGCCGGGCTTAAACGGCATTGATACGCTCTATGAGATCAGGAAAAAGGACAAAAAGGTGCCTGTATTCATCGTCACGGCTTTTCACCGGGAGTTTGCCGGAGGCTTGAAGTCCTTGCAGGACGACGGCATCGACTTTCAGCTCCTAGCCAAGCCTATCGGCAGAGCCCAGATTATCGCCGTCACGCGGTCCGCGCTGGAAGGACTTGCATCCTACTAAAGGGGTGATAAATTAAAATGAAATCCTCCAAGAAACTTCGAAAAAAAGCCGGGGCGCTAATCGAAAAAAATAATCACTTCCAACTTTACGTGGTGGGAAAAACGACGAAAAAGAACAAACAGCTCGTGGGCGTGGTGGACAACGTGCTCAATAAAAGATTTAAAGGCAGGTTCGTTCTGGAAGTCATCGACGTGCTCGAGCATCCGGAGAAAGCTGCCCGGGGAGATATCTGGGTGACTCCGACCTGGACCAAAAAAATACCGCCGCCCCAAA
>MGUQ01000096.1:11381-14622 GCA_001799975.1 Elusimicrobia bacterium RIFCSPLOWO2_01_FULL_54_10
CGTCAAAGCAGGCATCGCAAAAAAGGCCCTTGAAATCTTGATCCGGAGTGGAAATGAGCTTTAAGTCCAAGGTTCATGAGACTGCGGAGACGGCGGGCAGGCTCAAAGAATTTAAATCGAATTTCAACAGCATCGTCAATAACAACAAGGAAGGCATTCTCGTCGTGGACATGAAGGGAATCATCCGGTTTGCCAATCCGGCTATGAAGATTCTTTTGAACCGCAAGGATCAAAAGGATCTTCATGGCCGGATGTTCGGACATCCTCTGACGACCGGCAACAAGGTCGAGCTTGAGATCATCCGGCGCAACCAGCGGCCCGGCATTGGTGAAATGCACGTGGAAATGACCCTATGGAAGGGAAAGTCTGCGTATTTGATCATGCTTTTTGACGTCACCGAGCGGAAGGCAAGCGAACTGGCCCTTCGGGAAGCGAACAAGACGCTGGAGTCTCGAGTTGAGGAAAGGACAAAAGAGATCCAGCTTTATTCCAAAGTCCTTGAAAAGAGCAATGCCTCCCTGGCCGCCTCCAACCGGGAACTCGAAGAGTTCGCCTACGTTGCCGCCCATGACCTGCAGGAGCCTTTGCGCATGATCAACATGTATCTGGGTCTTCTGTCGAGTGAGTATCAGGGAAAGTGGGGCAAACAGGCGGATGAATTCATCGGTTACGCGAAGGAAGGCGCCCAGCGCTGCCAAAGGCTCATCAAGGAGCTTTTGGGTTATGCCCGGATCTCGACTCGAGGAGGAACGTTCAAATCGTCAAATTTGAATATCGTGTTTGAAAAGGCTCTATTGAACCTCCGTCTGGCCATTCAAGAAAGTGGCGCTCAAATCACCGCTCAAATGCTTCCCACGATAAGCGTGGACGCGGTGCAGATGACTCAGTTGCTGCAAAACCTGATTCAGAATTCGATTAAATACCGGAAAAAAGCCAAACCGGTTATCCAGGTCTCGGCAAAGGAAGACCATGAAAATTGGATCTTCTGCATCAAGGACAACGGCATGGGCATTGAACCCGAATTCAAGGATAAAATTTTCGGAATCTTCCAACGTCTCCAGACGCGAAACGCGACCGAAGGAACTGGGATCGGGCTTGCTTACTGCAAAAAGATCGTTGAGCGCCACGGCGGACGGATCTGGATGGAATCGGACGGGGCCGACAAAGGAACTAAGTTTTATTTCACAATCCCCACACTAAAACACTGATTGCGCCCGTTTTCTTTAGCCTTGTAAAGCGCGCGGTCCGCCCGGTCGATAAGATCGGAAATGTTCTCAATTTTGGCATATTCGGTGATTCCAATGCTCACGGTCGCGCTGATTTCCCTGCCGTCGCCGATGGGTATTTTTTGCGCGGCAAAGCTTTCCCGGATTCGTTCGGCCAGGGTCAGGGCGGTTTCCCCGCTGGTTTCCGCAAATACGGCCACAAATTCTTCCCCTCCGAAACGGCACAGGAAATCCACCGCCCGCAGGTGCAAGCCCAAGTGTTGAGCCGTTTTCTTTAACACCAAATCACCCGTCGAATGGCCGTATAGGTCGTTCACCTTTTTGAAATGGTCAATATCGATCATGAGAACAGAGAAAGGCCGCCCGTGCCTGGCAAAAGCCTCCGCCTGCAGGTGAAGCCCCTGCCAGAGGTATCTGCGGTTATAGATCTGCGTGAGTTCGTCCGTGATGGTGAGGTTCTCGATGTGGCGCAGCAGGATCAGGTTGTACATGGCCATGGACAAATGGTTTGAAATTCGGATGATGTTGGACATGTTGTTTTCCGACAAGCCGTCGGGGAAAGGGTTGTTCAGGTTGAGGACGCCCAGGGTGATGTCCTTGGCGGTCAGGGGAATGACGATGGCGTTGTCCCCCTCATGGCGGCCCGAAATCCCGGGCACTGAAAACCGGCTCCGGGAAAATTTGGCCAGGCTGACGGGGTTTTTCAGCCGGATGGCGTTCCACATGAGCCCGTCGTCTTCGGGGATGACAAAGGAAGTCTCCCGTTTCCTCCATTCGCGGTGATTGTGGGACATGAGTTTCAATGTCCCGGTTTCCTCATCGTGGAGGAACAGCGAAAACGTTTTCATGTGAAAGATAATGGGGATGGTTTTGCTGAGCAGCCTGGACAATTCTTTCAGGTTCGACGCCGCGTTGATCATTTGGCTGAAGCGGATGAATTTTTGGTCATCCTTCACAGTTCCCCGGATCTCGGTGTTGAGCCCGCGCATTTGCGTCTGGGCCCTGTGCCTTTCGATGGCATGAAGAATGGCACGCACGAGCATGGGAGGCTCCAGCTCTCCCTTGGTCAGGCAGTCCTGGGCCCCTTTGCGGAGCGCCTCCGCGGCATGAGTTTCATGGCGCATGCCGGTGAGAATAATGATGGGGATGTGGGCCGCTTTTCCGCTCAGGGATTCAAAAGTTTCGTACCACAGGCTGTCGGGGAGCGACAAATCGAGCAGAATGACGTCGGGGGTCGCCGTCTCAAGGTATTTCCTGGCATCGGCGAGGGTCTCGGCCCGCTCAATGGCGAAAAACGGCCTTCGTGATTCCGACAGGTAGAAGCGGATCAGCTTGGCATCCGCCGCATTGTCTTCAATCAAAAGGACTTTCAGGGATTGGGTATTGACCTCCGTCTTGGCGGAGGGCCTTTCTTGAACGATCATCAGGAGCGGTGCATGATAAAGTTGCTGGTAATGGAGCAAACCGATTCCGCAAATTCAGGGAAATCCATGGGTTTGGTGACAAAACAAGTGGCCCCGAGTCCGTAGGTCTTTAAAATGTCTTTTTCAGAATGGGAAGTGGTCAGAACGACCACCGGAATGTGGTTCAAGCGCGGATCCTTTTTTAAATCCTGAAGGATATCCAGGCCGTTTCCTTTGGGCAGGTTGATGTCCAACAGCACCAGATCCGGGATGCGGGCCGATGCATAGACGCCTTTCTGGTGTAGAAAATTCATCGCTTCCTCAGCGTCGCTCACGGTGTTGAGCTTGACTCTGATTTTGCACCCCTCAAGCGCTTTTTTGACAAGAATCACGTCGGAATCGTTGTCTTCAATCAAAAGAACTTCAGCAACTTGAACATCATGATGTGCGATCGTTTGAGTATCCATGCTCTTTCACCTCCTTCATCACTGCCCCTGTATGCTATCAGAATCGATTGCGCCCGCACATGGAGGGAATGTAAACTTAATATTGCGAAATCATTGCGTTGGCGCCGAGACAAACCTCTCAGTAAAATAGGCATAATAACGCTTG
>MGUQ01000096.1:14642-20321 GCA_001799975.1 Elusimicrobia bacterium RIFCSPLOWO2_01_FULL_54_10
GGGGGGGGAGTGTACACTATATAATAGGATCAATAGATTCATAAACCCAACATAAAATGAAAAAGCCAACCACTCCGCCTCCTGATTCTGTATCGGAAAAAGACAGTCTTTTGCAATCCGCGGCAGACTCCCTGTTCCCGATTGTGGGCATTGGGGCTTCCGCCGGCGGTTTGGAAGCCGTCACACAACTGCTTAAAATGGTTCCGGCGGACACGGGCATGTCCTTTGTCATCATTCAGCATCTGGACCCCACCCGCGTAAGCAACCTGGCCAGCATTCTGGCCAGAGCCACTTCAATGAAGGTGGATCAGGTGAAGGACGGCATGGTGGTGGAGCCCAATCATGTCTATGTTTTTCCGCCGAACATGAACATGACCCTCAATAACAATGCATTTCAACTCCTGCCTCGCTCTGAAGTGCGCGCCATGCACATGCCGGTGGATTATTTCTTCCGCTCAATGGCCCAGCTGGGCAGCCATGCCATCGGCATCATCCTTTCGGGGTCCGGGACCGACGGGACATTGGGCTTGGCCCAGATCAAAGAGGAAGGCGGCATCACATTCGCCCAGGATGAGTTGACGGCGAAATTCGCCGGCATGCCGCACAGCGCCGTTTTGGCGGGCGCGGCTGACTTTGTCTATTCCGTGCAAGACATCGTTCAAGAGCTTATCAAGATTGCGCATCACCCTTATATCGCATCCGCCGCGAGAATCTCCGAAGAAGAGGAGCAAAGGCCCGGCTCTCAGCCGAACGAGAGCCTGGACGCGCTGGGGCAAATTCTCCATTTGCTGCAAAGTGAAAAGGACGTTAATTTTAATCATTACAAGAAGGCCACCATTTTGAGGCGCATCTCGCGCCGCATGGCGATCAACAAGATTGAGAAGATTGAGGACTACGCTAAATTTCTCCAGGGGAATCCGGACGAATTGAAAGAGCTTTACCATGATCTCCTCATCAAAGTGACGAGTTTCTTCCGCGACCCGGAAACTTTTGAGATTCTCAAGAAGGCGGTCATCCCCAAAATTATGGAGGGCCGTTCCGCCGCAAACCTCATCCGCTTATGGGTGGCCGGATGCGCCACGGGCGAAGAAGCTTATTCCATCGCCATTTATTTCCTTGAAGAATTCAGGAGACAGGGCGTCGAACCCTATATGCAAATATTTGCCACAGACATTGATGAAGACGCTCTTGCCACAGCCCGCACGGGGATTTACATCGAAAATATTGTGGCGGACGTCTCGGAGGAGCGGCTGAAACGATATTTCACCAAGATAGACCACAACTACCGCATCAATAAATCCATCCGCGACATCTGCACGTTCGCAAAGCATGATCTCGGCATAGACCCTCCGTTCTCTAACCTGGATTTGATCACTTGCAGGAATGTGATGATCTATTTCGACCCCGTTTTGCAGAAGCGGATCATCCCGGTTTTTCATTACGCCCTAAAACCCAAAGGATATCTCATGCTGGGATCCTCGGAATCCATCGGCAGCTTTAACAGTCTGTTCAATACCATAGATCCAAGATCACGGATTTTCGCCAAAAATCCCGTCAAAACTCCCGCGCCCATGAACCTGTCCCCGTGGGAGCCCCGGACGGGAGAAGCAAAAAAGGTCTATCTCGCCAAGCCGGTCAGCGATTATCTTTCAAAAGAAACGGATGCGAATAAAGATATGGACCGGATCCTTTTGAATCATTATATTCCGGCCGGCGTGCTCGTGAACGATCAAATGGATATCCTTCAGTTCCGCGGGGATACGGCGCATTATCTGCAGCCCTCATCCGGTAAAATGAGCTTGAATCTCTTGAGAATGGCCCGGGAGGGCTTGCTCGCGGTGTCAAAATCCGCGGTGGACGAGGCCCGGAAGACGGCTGCCCCCGTCACCCGGAAGAACATCAGCGTCAGGTTCGACAATAGGCTCTTGAACGTGACCTTGAAAGTCATCCCGCTCAATGTGCCGCCCAGTCCCGAGCACAATTTTATGGTGGTCTTTGAAGAGTCCGTTGCTGCCCGCCGCAAAGGCAAGAAGGGGAAAGACGCCCAGCCGGATTCAAAGCATGATTCAAGCGTCCGGGAATATGCCCATTTGACCAACGAGCTGATCGCGACAAAACAGCACATGCAATCCATCATTGAAAGCCAGGATGCAACCAACGAAGAGCTCAAGAGCGCCAACGAGGAGATTTTTTCAAGCAACGAAGAGCTTCAAAGCACCAACGAAGAATTGCAGACCTCCCAGGAAGAACTCCAGTCCACCAATGAAGAGCTCCTCACCGCCAACGATGAAATCAGGATCCGCATCACCGAGCTGGACAAGGCTCACAACGATCTGAGCAACTTGCTTGCAAGTTCGAACTTGTCCATTGTCCTGATCGGGAGCGACATGAACTTGCGCCAGTTCACCAAAGTCGCGGAACGCGCGCTGAACATCGATTACACCCACATCGGCCGCCCCATTGGCCAGCTCAAGCTCGGCATTCCCGTCCCTGAAATCGAATCTTTGGCCGCTTCAGTCATCGCGAGTGATCGCGTCGAAGAGCGCGAAGTCCAGGACGCCCAGGGCCATTGGTTCAATTTACAGTTCCGGCCGTTTAAAACGACCGAGGGCAAAATTGCAGGCGTTCTGCTTGTCTTTGTAGACATCCATTCCATCAAAGGCGTGGAAAAACTCACCCGCAGCCTGGATGAGCTCCAAGCCGCCCGCACGCACAGCCAATGGATTGTGGAAACTGTGCGGCAGCCCATTTTGATTTTGGATGACGTCTTTAATGTCGTATCAGCCAATCCTGCATACTACTGGACATTTCAGGTCACAGAACAGGAAACCCGCAACCGGTCCCTCTACGAGCTGGGGAACGGCCAGTGGAACAATCCCAAATTAAAGGAATTTTTGCGTGAGATCCTGCCTCAGAACAGCGAGTTCAATAACTTTCAGGTGGAGCGTGATTTTCCGGGGATCGGGCGCCGGACCATGATATTGAACGCCAGGCGGCTGGGCAGTCAAAAACAGATTTTCCTTGCCGTTGAGGACGTCACGGACAGAAAAAAAATCGAAGAGCTGCTCGCCATCGAAAGAGGAAACCTGGAAAAAGTCAACCATGAGCTCGATCAGTTCGTCCACGTCGCCAGCCACGATCTGCGCGCCCCCTTGAGAGCCATCGGCTCCTTTTCGAGCATTCTGCAAAAAGATTTGGACGGCAAGCTGGATCCGGACAGCAAGGACACCCTGGAGCAGATCATTTTGGGGGCCAAGCGGATGAATGAGCTCATTGACGACCTTTTGACTCTTTCAAGGATCACAAAAGTCACCAACCCCTTTGAACTGGTGAACATCCAGGATATTATCGAGGTCGTCGAAAGGCGGCTGCATTCCGACATAGCGGAGAGCAGCGCGATGATCACCGTTCATCAGCCCCTGCCGGCGGTCAACTGCGACCGCATCAAAATAACGGAAGTTTTTGTGAATTTGATCAACAATGCCATCAAGTATTCTTCCAAAAATTCCGGGGGACAGGCCAAAATAGAAATCGGCGCCAGAGCGCTGGAAGGCCAGTATGAGTTTTTCGTGAAAGACAACGGCATCGGGATCGATTCGCAATACCATCTGCAGATTTTTGACATGTTCAAGCGCCTTCACAGCAAAGACCAGTATGAAGGCACCGGCGCCGGGCTCTATATTGTCAAAAACATTATTGAAGAGCATGGCGGCAAGGTTTGGGTGGAGTCCCAGGTGGGCAAGGGAGCCACCTTCCGCTTCACCATCCCTAAAAACTTGAAGGTCAATTAACCCATGCCTACCTCGCAAAAGACCGTGCTCATTATCGATGATGAAATGGATCTCGTCCTCTTGCTCAAGCATAACCTGGAACAGGAAGGGTTCAGCGTCTTGTCGTCCTGGGACGGCGAGACGGCGCTGGAGATCGTGAAGGACAAAAATCCCGACCTGATCATTTCAGACATCTCCCTGCCCGGGATGGACGGGTTTGATTTCCTCCGGGCGCTCCGGCGCGAGCGAAAAACCCCGATGATTTTCCTCACCGGCGTCAAGAACGAGCTTTGCAAAAAACTGAGCGAGAAACTGGGAGCGTCTGATTACATCACAAAGCCGTTTTCAGTGGAAAGCGTCCTGCAAAGGATCCGCGCTTTGCTTGACGCGCAAGACGCCTTGAGCGAGCGGAATGAAAGCGTTCGAGCGGCAAAGTGAACGATCAGGCGCTGGATATCTTGTTGGTGGATGATACAAAAGGGGATGCCAAGCTCGCAATAAGGGCTTTCGCGGACGGCAAAATAGCGCATAGAATGCACTGCTCCGCCGGCGGTCAGGAAGCCCTTGATTATATCCGTGACAGCGGAGCTCCGGATTTCATTTTATTGGACATCGAGATGCCGGTCATGGACGGATTTGGAACTCTCAAGAAACTAAAGGCGGATCCCAATCTTGCCCACATTCCGGTGGCCATGCTCACAAGCTCGACCAATGAAGAGGACGTTCTTAAAAGCTACAATTTTGGAGCCGTCAGCTTTATCACCAAGCCGATGAATTTCGAGGGTTACGCCCAGTTGGTTGAGAACTTCAATCAATACTGGCTCACCAGCAGCAGACTGCCTAAATAACCCCCGCAAAAAAATACCCTCCTAAGCCAAAAGATAGCGAGTTGACTTGTAATGGCCGATGATCTTTATGACCCCGCGCTTGAGGAGGGGGTTTAAAGCGTAATGGGCCCCCGGACTGGTAAGCCGGAGGGCTCGTGTGATATCTCGGATCGCTAATGGGCCTCGCTCTCTGAGAATCCGCAAAAGCTTCTCCTGCCGGGCTGTCAACGACAAAGGCTCTTTGCCCGCGCCAAGCCCTAAGGATTGAATGCGTTTCTGTACACGCTCGAGGGTTTCCAGAATGGCTTCCGCCATAAATTCCAGCCACACTCCAAGATCTTTCTTCTCAATCTGAATTTTTTGAAGGTTTTTGATATAAAGGGCACGGTTCTCCAAAAGCACCTCGTCCAGGGCAAAGATGTGAAGCGTGTCAAAACCCATCCTGTGAAGCTGCCATGTCGACAGCGCCCGCGCGACTCTGCCGTTTCCGTCACGAAAGGGATGGATCTCCACAAAACGCAGATGAAGGATGGCCGAAGAGAATACGGCCGGAAGCTCGCCAGCTAAGACATTCAACCATCCTAAGAGATCCTGCGTGAGCTTTGGGACTTTTTGCCAGGGAGGACAGACGTAAATTCCGGCCTGCACATTGGTTCTGCGGTAAAATCCCACCGGCCCCTCATCTACCGCTCCTTCAGAGATCAGCCTATGAAGTAGGAATACATCCTTTTCTTCTATGTGTCTTGCCTTTTCCCTTTTGCCCAGCCAAGAGAGAGCTTTCAGGTAATTTTGAGCCATTTTGATATGGCGATCCGGGTACCCCTCTGCTTTTTTGCCTTCCATAAGGCCCTTGACAGCTTCCAGAGAAAGCGTGCATCCTTCGATAGCCGTCGAACTCCAAGCGGCTCGCGCCATCGCATCGCGCACGAGGGAGGGAACCCATGGGACTTTGACCAAGGAGGATCGGATATTTTCGTGAACCTCTCCGATCTTCTCCAAGAGTTTATATGTGCGCGGCGCGGCCTGAAATATGGGTTCAAACATGCATAAAGTTTACATAAAGTCATGCATAAAGTCAACGG
>MGUQ01000097.1:0-279 GCA_001799975.1 Elusimicrobia bacterium RIFCSPLOWO2_01_FULL_54_10
ACACCAAAAAATTTGAGGAATCCTGGAAGGAATTTCTGACCAAGGACAATCTGGCGGAATCTCCCGGTGCCGCGCCCGACAAGCTCAAAATCGGTCCAGGCAACGAACTGGAAGATCTGGCATCCGTCAACATCCAGGGCCACATCCGCCTGGGTGACCGCCTGCGTCTGGCGGGCAAGCCTGCGGCTTCACTCGTGCAATATCGCAAGGCGCTCGAGAAAGAGCCGTTCAATCCTGTGGCCCTCACCCGCCTGGCGCGGGCCAAGTTGGCATTGGATG
>MGUQ01000097.1:299-474 GCA_001799975.1 Elusimicrobia bacterium RIFCSPLOWO2_01_FULL_54_10
ACGCTGGAAGCGGCGGCGCGGGAAAACCCGAATTATGCGCCGGCCTTTGCCTTGCTTGGAAAATTATATTTGGAGAAGAAAGATATTAAGTCGGCGAAGAAGATGTTTTTGGAAGGGTTTGCTTTGAATCCGTTCGACCCGGGCATACAGATGGGTCTTTCACAGGTCAGGGAAC
>MGUQ01000097.1:552-5712 GCA_001799975.1 Elusimicrobia bacterium RIFCSPLOWO2_01_FULL_54_10
CAGTCGGAAACAACATCCGCCGCGGGGGATTCCGGCAGGACGGCCAGAGGTTCAAGTTCCTTTTTAAGCGCCTCAAAGCCCGTGCGCTGGACAAAGCCGCTGAATTTCTCTCCCGCGTTTTTGCGGGCCTTATAAATATCAAGAAGCTTGCTGACGACATCCGGAACCTTCTTGGCCGGAACTCGCAAGAAGTGCTTTCCATAAGCCGCTTGGCCGCCGGTAAAATTTCCGCCTAAAAGCATGGAATATGTCGGAACCTGGTGGGCGCCCACCGCTTTTGCACCGCCGTAAAAGCCAATGTCCGCTATGTGGTGCTGGCCGCAGGAATTGGGGCATCCGGAAATCTTGATTTTCAGGTCTTTTAAGTCGGCGTCGCCCTTGTGGCCGTTTTCAAAAATCCTGCCGATGGCGGTGGCCAGGCCGCGGGAGGATGTGATGCCCAGCTGGCAGGCATCCGCTCCGGGGCAGGAGGTGATGTCTGCCAGTCTGCCTGCGGAAGGCAGCGTGAGCGCCACCTGTGAAAGTTTGACGTAGAAAGTGTAGAGCGCTTCGTTTTTAATCCAATGCACCATCAAGTTCTGGTCCACAGCCGTGCGCACCGTTCCGTTGCCGTATTGGCGCACTAAATTGGCCAGCTCTCTCAGTTGGTTGGAGCGGATGTCGCCCAAAGGCAGGCGAATGTTGACCGAAGAATAGCCGGGCTGCTTTTGGGCCGCCACATTGGTTTCCTTCCAGCGCAGGAACTGCGGGTTGGAATCTTCCGCCAGGAGTGGTCCCAGAGCGGATGACGGCGGGACTTCTTTCAAGGGCGCGATCTCTGGATAGCGTTCCCCTTTTAACTTGTCCTTTTCGACAAGGACGCGTTTCTTAAATTCATCAAAACCGAGCTTTTCAACGAGAAATTTGATGCGCGCCATGTTGCGGTTCTTGCGGCCGTAGTCCCAATCACGGTCAAAGACCACGAGGATGGCATGGATGGTGCGCAAAATGTCGTTTGCCGGAGTGAAATCTTCGAAGAGGTGGGCCATTTTGGGCGTGGGGCCCAGGCCGCCTCCGACGAATAAATTAAAGCCCTGGACGTCCTTGCCGCCCTCTTTTTTGATCGAGGCGAGAAGGCCCACATCGTGCATGAACACAAGGCCCCGGTCCGCGGAACTGCCGGAGAAGGCGATTTTGAACTTTCGCGGCAGATCCTGGCATACGGGATGGCGGAGGAAAAACCTCACCCCGGCTTCCGCGTGCGGAGTGATGTCAAATAATTCGTCCTGGGCCACTCCGGCCAGGGCATCTGCCGTGACATTGCGCACCATGTTGGAGCAGGCTTCGCGAGTGGTCAGCCCAGCATCTGCCAGCATGCTCATGGCTTCCGGAACTTTTGGCAGATCCACAAAGTGGTACTGGATGGCCTGGCGCGTGGTGACATGCGCAATTCCTTTGCGGTCTCCGCCGGGGAAACGGTCTGCCACATCGGCAAGGGTTTCAAGCTGTTCCGCAGTGGCGCGGCCCCAGGGCACTTTCACCCGGATCATCTGGATGTTGGGTTTCTGCTTTTGGCCGTAAATCCCCCGCTGAAGGCGATACTTCCTGAAATCGTCTTCGCTGACCTCTCCGGAGGTGACCTTGGAAATTTCCTTCTTCATCTCCTCGATATCTGCGCGATACCGGAGAATTTCCGCTAGGGTTCCGGGAGTGAGGTTTTTAAGTTTTGAGTCTTCGGTTACGGCCATGGGGTGCAACAAACTCCTTATTTCTTGAAATAATCCGCGTTGATCTGGATGAAGCTCTTCCACTGGTCAGGAACCTGATCATTGGGGAAAATGGCTGTGACCGGGCAAACGGCCTGGCACGCGCCGCAGTCGATGCAGGTGACCGGGTCGATGTAGAGCTGTGTGGCCGCGGCAAAAGTTGCCTCGTTTTTGGTGGGGTGAATGCACTCTACTGGGCAGACTTCAACGCAGGCTGTGTCTTTGACGCCTACGCAGGGTTGAGCGATGGTATAGGCCATGATTTCCTCCGAATATTTAAGTTATGCAGTCCGAATACAGCCGGAAATTTTATTTTACAACAATTTCCTGCGGTTGAAAAGCCGAATTTTCCGTTTCCCGCACGAAAGCCCGGGCTTCCTTGAACTTGCCCTGGTGCACCGCCACAATGATGTTGGACCAGCCGGAAAGCATGGGTTGGGCGGCGTCCGTGGCACTTGGCTGCGCAGGATGGTCCGGATGGGAATGAAACAGCCCGGTTTGGTCCAGCCCCTCTTTCTGGGCCGCAGTCACTTTGCGGTAATGCTCTTCAGGATCGATCAAAAACTCAAATGCGCCCCCCCTGCCCATGCGGTTTTCCGGCAGATTGACCGCTCCGGCCGCCTTCAGCGCTTCCAGGCGGGCGGCGTGCTTTTCATCAAGCACATTGCTCAAAATTTCAACCTTGGTCACGGGGCCGTCGCCGTCTTTGCCAAAGAGCAGACCGCAAACTTCTTTGGGATATCCCGCCTCGCTGGAACGGACCATATGGTCCCAGGCGCTTTTTTCAAAGATGAGACTTTTCAATCTTATTCAATCCCCAGGTGCATCTTGGCGTCTTCTGTGGCCATGGTTTTAGGGTCCCAGGTTGGCGTCCACACGAGGTCAATTTTGACGTCTTTGACCATGGGCAGCTGGCTCACCTTGGCATGTACGGCGGACATGATTTGTGGGCCAAGAGGGCACATGGGAGAGGTGAGCGTCATTCTGACCTTCACTTTATCTCCCTCTATGTCGGCTCCGTAAACAAGCCCCAAGTCCACGATGTTGTAGTTAATTTCGGGGTCCATCACTTCTTTCAATTTTTCTTTGACGTCGGCTTCAGTCCACACGGGTTTTTAAATCCTCCTTGTCCAGATAGATCTTGGCTTCTGCGGGTTTAGATTCCGCTTTGCATTGTTCACAGGGGCAGATTTTTCTCAAGTGCTTGTAAACGAAGATTCCGGTGGAGTGCCCGTCTCCAAATGTGATTCCGAGAGCGTAGTTGCCGACAATGTTGACTTGCAAGCCATCTAGGGCGACCGGTACTTCTTCTTTCTTTAAGATTTGGGCTCCGGAGCGCTCATCCACGCACATGGCGCACTGGCAGTTTTGGCGCAGGAGACGGAAGGTGTATTCGCTGGGGTGATTGTCTGACCAGGTGATCTTGAGGCTTTTGCCGCCCTGTTTGCGGATTTCTTTAGGGGCGATCAAGCGGGTTCTTCCACCACTTCAAGTTTGACCGAGTTGAAGTTGGCGATGCTGATCTGGGCCGCAAGCGCCCGCGCGATGTCCCGATAAATCTTGGCTGAAGCTGACTTGGGCTCCGAAATGACGATGGGCGCGCCGCCGTCGGAGTTTTTGCGGATGGCCGTATCCAGGGGAATTTCTCCCAGAAAGGGAATGCCCATCTTCAAGCTCGCGTCTTTGGCTCCGCCGCGGCCGAAAATATTTTCGCGCTCATTGCAGTGGGTGCAAAGGTAATAGCTCATGTTTTCCACAATCCCCAGGATTTTAACGTTGGTTTCCTGGAGCATGCGCAAAGTTTTCTTTGAAATCGTAAGGCCCAGGTCTTGCGGCGTGGAAACAATCACGGCTCCTGCGAGAGGCACGGTCTGAACAAGGGTCAAGTGGACATCCCCTGTGCCGGGCGGCAAATCCACAAAAAGGTAATCAAGATCCCCCCATTCCACATCGGTCAGGCACTGCTCAACAGCACGGTGGGCCATGGGGCCGCGCCAGATGAGCGGCTGGTCACCCTGGGCGAAAAATCCCATGGACATAAATTTGATGCCGTGAGCGACTTTGGGCTGGATTAAATTGTCTCGAATGAGCGTTTCCCCGGGCTGGCCCATCATGATGGGAATGGAGGGTCCGTAGATGTCGGCGTCCAGGAGGCCCACTTTGGCTCCGTCCATGGCAAAAGCAACAGCGATGTTGGCAGCGACGGTGGATTTGCCCACTCCGCCCTTGCCGGACCCGATGGCAACGATATTTTTAACGCCCTTCAAGGCTGCTGTATCAGGTCCTTTGGTGGCTTTCACTTCTGCTTTCATGGTCACATTCACCTGCTCCACTCCGGGAATGGCCGCCACGGCGTCTCGCGCCTGAGATTGAAGGAGTTCTTTGACAGGGCAGGCGGGGGTGGTCAGATTGATGTCAAAAGCCACAGTGCCTTCGCAGATCCTTAAATTTTGAATAAAGCCCAAGGAAACGATGTCCTTGTGCAAATCGGGATCCTGCACGGATTTGAGGGCTTCTAAAACTTGAGCGTCGCTGATTTCTATGGGCATGTTTAAGCGGCCTTTCTTGATTCTAGTTTTTTGAGGGCTTCAAGCAAAGTGTTCCAGGACAAGAGCGCGCATTTGATGCGCACGGGATATTTCTGCACGCCTTCGAGGGATTTTGCGTCTTCCAAATCGTCTGGGAGAGCGTCGGCAGGCTTGCCTTCCATCATCATACCCTTAAAATCCGAGACGATGGCTTTCACTTGCGCGAGGCTTTTGCCCACCACGGCTTCCGTCATCATGCTGGCCGAGGCCTGGGAAATGGAGCAGCCCTTGCCGTCAAACTTCAAATCCGTGATTTTGTCGCCGTTCACCGTGAGATATAATTCGAGCTCATCGCCGCAGAGCGGGTTTTTTCCCCATTCCAAAACGTCGGGTTTTTCCATCTTGCCATGATGCCGCGGCGAGCGGTAATGGTCCAAGATGACTTCGCGGTAAAGTTCGTCGGGAATTTCCATGATTTACTTCTTCTGGGTTTTCTTGGAAGGTTCGCTTGCGGGCTTGGGGCTTTCCTGAACTTTAAAGGTTCCCGGAGCGCAGGCGTCAAAAAGGGTCTTGGCCCGTTCCAACGAGTGCGCCAGCTTATCCACTTCCTGTTCGGTGTTATAAATGTAAAACGACGCGCGGGTGGTGCCGGAGATGCCAAAGCGCCGCATGAGAGGCTGGCAGCAATGGTGCCCGGCCCGCACGGCAATGCCGTCTTCGTCCAGCACAGTGCCCAAATCGTGCGGGTGGATGGAGCCCAAGTTGAAGGAGATGACTCCGCTTCTCTGCGCGGCGTCTTTAGGGCCGTAAATTTTGAGGCCGTCGATTTTGGAGAGGACGGTCAGGGCATAGGCCGTGAGTTTCTGCTCATGGGCGCGGACATTTTC
>MGUQ01000097.1:5746-7259 GCA_001799975.1 Elusimicrobia bacterium RIFCSPLOWO2_01_FULL_54_10
TTTGAAGATAGTCGATGGCGGCGCCGAAAGCGATCACGCCCTCGATGTTGGGTGTGCCTGCTTCAAATTTATAAGGCACTTCGTTCCAGGTGGCTTTTTCCAGCCAGACTTCGCGGATCATGTCTCCGCCGCCCATAAAAGGTCCCATTTTCTCAAGCATGTCTTCATGGGCGATGATCACTCCCACGCCTGTGGGCCCGAGCATCTTGTGAGCCGAGAAAACAAGGAAATCGCATCCGAGCACCCGCATGTCCACGGGCGTGTGCGGCACGCTCTGGGCCGCGTCCACCAGCAGCACGGCTCCCACCGCGCGGGCGGCCTGGGCAAACCGCCGGATGGGGTTCACCGTGCCAAAAGCGTTAGAAATGTGGGTCACGGCAATCAGTTTTGTTTTGGTGGTGACATTTTTTTCCAGATCGGTGGGGTCCAGAGTGCCGTCATCCAAAACGGAGACAAATTTGAGCACGGCGCCTTTTTCCTGGGCCAGCATCTGCCAAGGCACCAGGTTGGAATGGTGTTCCATGGCGGTGAGAAGGATCTCATCACCGGCCTGGATGTTTTTGCGGCCCCAGGCATGGGCGACCAAATTGATGGATTCCGTTGCGTTACGGGTGAAAACCACGGAATTGGCGGAGGGTGCGTGCACGAGTGCAGCCACTTTCTTGCGCACATCTTCATAAGCCCGGGTGGTTTCCTCTGAAATAGTGTGGATGCCGCGGTGGATGTTGGCGTTTTGATATTCGTAATAATGCTTGATGGCGTCAATGACCGCGCGGGGTTTTTGCGATGTGGCGGCGCTGTCCAAATAGACGAGCGGCTTGCCGCGCACGGTGCGGGAGAGTATTGGGAAGTCTTTTCTTATGCTTTCGATGTCAAACATGATGTGAATTTCCTTAAACCCTGGCGGGGGTTGATTGAGATGCGAAAAGAGAATTTTTCAGATTTTCCAAAATGTCTTCCGAATAAGCCTTGGCCGAAATGTTCTCCAGCCAGCGGGCGAGCACATCTTCATAAAACCCTTCGATAATGACGGCCCGGGCTTCTTCGCGGTTAAGCCCCCGGCTCATCAGATAATACACCTGGTCTGGGTCCACATTGGACACGGCCGCCCCGTGGCCGCAGCGCACATCGTCGGCCTCGATTTCCAGCTTGGGAAGCGTGTCTGCATGAGCTTCTTTGTCTAAAATCAGGTTGCGGTTGGTTTGATAGGAATTGGTTTTCTGGGCGGTCTTGCCCACATGGATCAACCCAGTAAACATGGAGCGGGATTTGCCGCTCACCGCGGCCTTGAAAAGCACATTGGAGTCCGTGTGAGGCTGCAGGTGGTCTACCATCACCGTGTGATTATAATTCTGCGTGCCAGTGCCCTTGACCAAGCCGAAAATGCGGGCGGATGCCCCTTCCCCCGCCAGATCTACAGACCAATTGGACTTGCAAAGGGATGAGCCCAAACTCACCACGAGGAAATTGAGCTCGGCGTTTCTTTCCAGACGGGCCCAAAGCGAAGAGAGGG
>MGUQ01000097.1:7294-8964 GCA_001799975.1 Elusimicrobia bacterium RIFCSPLOWO2_01_FULL_54_10
CAATCGGACGGGGTTTTTTCTTCGGAGCTCAAGGTGAGGGAGCTGTTTTCTTCAAACACCAGGATGCGTTTGGGGAAAAATCCCTGGCGGCCGGAGCCGAAAGCGGGAGGAACGAGGTTGATGCCGAGCGGTTTGTCTGCCGATGCGCCTTTGGGAACGTGAAGAAAAGCTCCGCCGTTCCAGAGAGCGTTGTTCAATGCGTCAAATTTGCGGTTGTTGCGCTCCTGGGATTTTTCCAAATAGGGGCGGACGATTTCGGGAACTTCACGGGCCGCTTGAGTAAGCGTGGAAGCAAAAATTCCCTGGGGCGCTTGATATTTTGCGGTGGCTGCGGAGGTATTCACATCTAAATCGGTGAAAAGGAGTTGGGAAAGGTCGACTTTGCGCCATTCTTCGTCCTTGGCCTTGGGTTCGAGGGCTTTTTCAAACTCGCTCAAGGCGTTCAAGCGCAAATCGAGCAACCACTTGGGCTCCTGATTGTTTTTAGAGATCGCTTCGGCGGCTTGTCTGAAGTTCATCCGACCGAACCTTCCATCTCCATGCCGATCAAGCGGTTCAACTCCACCGCGTATTCCATGGGGAGTTCTTTGACGAACGCCTCGAAGAAGCCGTTCACAATCAAGGTCACGGATTCAGATTCAGAAAGCCCGCGGCTCATCAAATAGAAAAGCTGGTCTTCCCCCACTTTGCTCACGGTGGCTTCGTGGGTCACCTGGGCGGATTCGTTGTTGATTTCCATGGTTGGGTAAGTGTCCGAACGGGATTTTTCATCCAAAAGAAGGGCGTCGCAGCGCACGTTCACTTTGATGTTTTCCGCTTGCGGATAAACCTTGATCAGGCCTCGATAAGACGACCGCCCGCCGTTTTTGGAGACGGACTTTGAAATAATCGTGCCGGAAGTGTTGGGCGCGGCAAAAACAAGTTTTGCGCCCGCGTCCTGGTGCTGGCCCGCTCCGGCCATGGCGCAGGATAAAATTGATCCCTTTGCCCCTTCCCCCATGAGAATCACAGAGGGGTATTTCATGGTGAGTTTCGATCCCAGGTTGCCGTCCAGCCACTCCACGATGGCGTTCTTATGCGCCACGGCGCGTTTGGTGACCAGATTGTAGACATTGCTGGACCAGTTCTGAATTGTGGTGTAGCGCAGGTGTGCGCCTTCCATGGCTACAAGTTCAACCACGGCGGAATGGAGCGAGTCTGAAGAATAGGTTGGGGCCGTGCATCCTTCAATGTAATGGACAGACGAGCCTTCATCCGCGATGATAAGCGTGCGCTCGAACTGCCCTGTGTTTTTGGAATTGATGCGGAAATAAGCCTGGAGTGGAATGGCGACTTTTACGCCCTTGGGCACATACACAAAAGATCCTCCGGACCAGACCGCGGAATTGAGCGCTGAAAACTTATTGTCGCCCGCAGGAATAATGGTGCCGAAATATTTCTTGACCATTTCCGGATATTCCCGCAGCCCTGTGTCCATGTCGGTGAATATCACACCCAGGTCTGTGAGCTCTTTTTTGATGGAGTGATAAACCGCTTCCGAGTCGTACTGTGCGGTGACGCCCGCCAGAAATTTCTGCTCGGCTTCGGGAATGCCGATCTTGTCGAATGTGCGCTTGATGTCGTCCGGAACATTCGACCAGTCCGCGGCAATATTTTCGGTGGGTTTGAGG
>MGUQ01000098.1:0-3302 GCA_001799975.1 Elusimicrobia bacterium RIFCSPLOWO2_01_FULL_54_10
CAGCTTGGATTTGAGCTCCAAGACCGCTTGTGCGCCTCCCCGGGAGGACGAGCCGCGGACCGTGCCCATTCCGGCAAGCTCGATGACGCGCGCAATCAGCTCCCCGTCCCTGCTTCTGGAAACAAGCACATAATGGCCGGTGTTCTTGTAGGCCCAGGGCAAAAAAAACTGCCGCCCGTGCCAGAAAGCAAAAATGATGTTGCCGTGTTTGCGGATGGCGGCATCACGGTCTTCGGTGTGCAGCCAAACGATCCGCGATGTCCAGCCGACGAAGCAAAGGTAGCTCCAAGCAAGGCGGGGAATAACCGCCGCGCCCAGGCGCTCGATCCATGATTTCATGAGTTAGCCTACTTTTTGGCGTTCTTACCGCGGAGCGGGGTCCAGAAGCAGTAGCGAAGACCCGTGAATAGAGGGATGACCTGCCCCGAATCATTCACAATGATGTCCGCCTTATGAGACTCCAGGGCCTGCAGGAGGGGCCCCGCCTGCTCCGCGGACGCCGGCAGAAGGGAAGTGAGCTCGCAACTTTCGTCAACGGCTTCTTCGCTGATGAGTTTTTCCACAAAATTGAACGACTGCTCAAGGGATTCACGCGCCACAGAGTTCCAGAGGGCATCCCGCTCGATGACCGACTCTACGGCGCTGCCTATCGTGGCCGCGATCACTGAGAGCGTGAGGGATTTTTCAGGGGATGATTTCCAGAGTTCTTGCAACGCAGCGGGAGTTTCGGATTTTGAATAGCTGGCGTAGAGAGCGCAGGGAGTGACGTGGGGCTGAACCCGGGCGATGATAGCCTCCACTTCCGCTTCCGGAGGCTCCTGCGCCGCGCCCGGCGGAAGCTGTTTTTTGAACTGTCTCAATACCCCAAAGGGGCGTACGCTGATTTTATACTTCTTGATTTTTCGGATCACAAGAAATCATCGTTTGGATCGGATCCGGGTCCACTCGTAGATGATGGGGGCGGCGATGCCGATGGTGGAATAGGTCCCCACAATGGCGCCGAAAACCATGGCGAAGGCGAAATCGTGGATCACCTCGCCGCCGAAGAAAAAGAGGGTCATCACCACCAAAAACACGAGCAGGTTGGTGATGAGAGTGCGGGACAAGGTATCGTTGATGCTCAGGTTGATGACCTTCTCCAGCGGCTCAGAGCGCAGGAGGCGGAGTTTCTCGCGCATGAAATCAAAGATGACGATGGTGTCGTTGATGGAATAGCCCGCGATGGTGAGCAGTGCCGCCACCACGGTGACCGTGATTTCCTTGTCCAGGAGGGAAAAGACGCCGATGGTTGCCGCCACATCGTGCACAATGGCCACCACGCCGGCCGCCCCCCAAATGGGCGAATTGAACCGGAAGCCCACATAAATGATGATGCCGATGAAAGTGAGGATGAAGGCCAGGGCCGTCTGCTTGAATAAATGGCGCCCCACCGTGGGGCCCACGAACTCCTTGCGAAGGATGACGGGGTTGCGCCCGGCAAACGACTGCATCAACGCCGCCTGGATTTTCTTTCCGGCGTCTTCCGTGGCTTTTTCCTGCGTGCGCACGATGATTCCGTGCCCTGAAACGCTCTGAATTTCAAACGAGGGAAGCGTTGAGTCCGACAGGACTTTCCGGATTTCCTCCACGGACGGGGCGGATTCAAACTTGACTTCCACCAAACTCCCGCCCGTAAAATCCAGGCCCCAGCGCGGGCCCTTTTTCATGACCAGCGACGCCATCCCTGCCAGAAGCAGACAGGCCGATATCGCGAAACAGACATATCTCTTGCCGACAAAATCAAAATTCGTTTTGGGGATCAGCTGAAACATGTTAAACGCTCACCGCGGTGTATTCACGATTTGTAAACCGCCAGTCGTAATAGGTGCGGGTCACAAAAACGGCCGTGAACATGGACATGGCGATGCCGATGGAGAGAGTGACCGCAAAGCCCTTCACCGGCCCCGTGCCGAACTGATAGAGGAAAAGCGAGGCGATCATGGTGGTGACGTTGGTGTCCAAAATGGCGGAAAAAGCGCGGTCATACCCCATGTCCACGGCCATGCGGGCCGTCTTGCCTGACCGCAGTTCTTCGCGCGTGCGTTCCAATACAAGCACATTGGCGTCCACGGCCATGCCGAGAGACAGAATGAGCCCCGCAATGCCCGGCAGAGTGAGGGTGGCCTGCAAATAGGCCATGGAGGCCAGCACGAGGACAAAATTGAGAAAGAGCGCCACATCCGTGACCAGGCCCCCGCCGCGATAATAAAAGGCCATGAAGACCATGATCATGGCCATGCCGACGACCGACGACATCACGCCCGCGCGGATGGAGTCTTCTCCCAAAGTGGGGCCCACGGTCCGCTCCTCGATGATGGTCACGGGCGCGGGCAGCGCGCCGGCCCGGAGAACCGTGGAGAGAAGTTTGGCGTCATCTGCCGTAAAACTGCCTTCAATGACGGCCTTGCCGTCCGGAATGCGGCTGCGGATGGTGGGAGCGGACTGAACCACTCCGTCCAAAATGATGGCAAGGTTGCGGTTGATGTTGGATTCGGTCACACGGGAAAATGTCTTGGCCCCGTCCGGATTAAACTCCAGCGACACTTCCGGGTATCCCATGCCCGAGCCGCCGCCCAGCTGAACTTTGGCGTCCACGAGAGACGCTCCGGTGAGTTCCGGCTGCGCTTGCACCAGCCAAACGCGGCCTTCGCGGCCGTTTCTCAGCACATATCCGGTGGGGAAGAGGGACAAAATGTCTTTGGGCAGGCCTTCGGGATGCGCGGCGGCTGAAGAAACGCTGATGTCTTTTTCCCTCAGTTTTGAGACGATGATTTCCAGCTCCGCCCCGTCGCGCACCAAGCTGAACTCAAGCAGGGCCGTTTTGCCGATCAATTCCTTGGCTCGCTCAGGGTCTTTGACGCCCGGGAGCTGAACCACGATCCATTTTTCACCTTGGCGGGCAATCAGCGGCTCCGCCACGCCGAATTGGTCAATGCGGTTTCTTAAAATTTCTATGGCGCGGTCCGCGGCTTCATTGACCGCTGCCTTCTGCTCTTCCACCGTCTTGGCGACAATTTTGTCGGTTTCAAGCTCCAGAACCAAGTGAGTGCCTCCGCGCAAATCCAGGCCCAGATTCAGGATGCGGTTGAGGATGGGGTCTTTCATCAATTCCCTCTTTTCCCGTTCCGCAGCGGGAAGGCGGTACCAGATTGCGGTGGGGTAAAGCAGGGCCACAGCCAGCACCACAGCCAGAACGATCGCGAGAGTTTTCCAATGAAGTTTTGTCATGTGCTTGCGAGCGGGGCTATGTTAAGAAGATATTT
>MGUQ01000098.1:3316-6314 GCA_001799975.1 Elusimicrobia bacterium RIFCSPLOWO2_01_FULL_54_10
ATGGTGGGTTTTCCGTTGATTGCTTCCGGGGTGTTCAGCTTGTCGGATACGGCGCTTTTGAGGATTTTAATCTTTACGTTTTCGGCGATTTTTAGTTCAAAAGTTTTTTCCCCTACTGACATCACCGTGCCATAAATGCCGCCGGAAGTGAGCACCACGTCTCCCTTTTGAAGGCCTTCCAGCATGGTTTTATGCTGGCTGGCCTTCTTCTGCTGCGGGCGGATCATGAAAAAATAGAAAATGGCAAGCATCCCAAGAATGGGAACGAAATTCATGAACGGCGCGGACGATTGGGGGGCCGCTGCGGGTGTTTCGGCGTAAGCGAATGTTACCATGGGAAGCACATTGTACAAAAAAAACCACGGTCAATCATCATATTTTTGAAGATTCGTGCCCGGATAATAGAACTTAAGGATCTTTTTATATCTCCAGCCCTGAAGCGCCATCCCATTTGCGCCTTCCTGGCACAGGCCCACGCCGTGTCCCCAGCCTTTCCCCCTGAACTCAAACCCGTCCCGGACTTTTTTGATCTTAGTGAAATAGGCGGAACGGATGAGGTTGGCTCCGACTGCCGCGCGAAATTTTCCCGAAATCATTTGGGTTTCCCCTCCGGCGTGGCGGACCCAAACCGTTTTGGCGCGACCGCCTTTGAAATCGGTCCGGATGGAACGGAGGGGCGGAACCACGGAAAAATGACTGCGCACGAGAGCGGCCACAAGGTCATCTTCGCTCAAGGAAGCTTCCCATTCATGGTGCTTGCCTGATTTGCAGAATTTACAGCGGATCGGTTTCAGGTACGGCGGGGACTCCGAATTGTTCCAGACGTCGGCCGGGTCAGCGGTTCGACCGCCGCAATTGGAGAAAAAGAATGTCCCGGCCGGCTTATCCTTATAAAGTAAAATTTCGTTGTGGGTGTCGTCCACAGCCTGGTTCGTGGTGTCTGCTTCACTCTCCAGGCCTCCGAAAACCTGGCAATGCACGGTGGCGCAGAGATTATAACCTTGCGATTGGTGACGGTTCAGACTGCGCAGGGCGAAGGTGCGGCTGGCCACGGCTTGAGCTTTTAGGGCCTCCGGGGGCCATCCCGGGCTCACCTCATTAGGAAGGATGCGTTTCACGTAGTCATCCAGGATCACCTTTTCGATGACAAGAAGTCCCCCCTTCATGACCCCCACACGAATGGTTTTGGGTGAATCTGCGGCCGCGCCAGCAAAGGGGGCTGAAAATAACAGGGCAAATGCAAAATAAACCATCCCTGGCATGGTAGCGATTATACAAAAACCAAAATTTGTATTCTGATTCAGAATGTGATAATCTTTTCCGAAGTTGGCTGAAAAAATCAAATTTGTCCTTCTCTTTTTTCTCGGCCTGTGCCTGGGGAGGGCGGAGCTCTTTGCGGCAGGCCAAAGCGCGCTTGCATTTTTGAAGATTGTTCCGGGAGCGCGGGCATCCGCCCTCGGTGAAACATATGCGGGCTTGGCCCAGGGCCCGGAAGCCCCCGCGTTCAACGCGGCCGGCCTGGCGGGTGAAGGGCGCAAACAGGTTTCGTTGCAGCACAGCTTCTTTGTCGAAGGAATTCTTTACGATAACATCGTCTACGTTCACCCTCACACCACAGGCGTCTGGGCCGCTCAGGTCGGATTCCTGAATGTGAAAGGGCTCAAACGAACCGTTGCCAACGCCTCCTCTCCCGACGGCTTCAGCGAATTGGAAAACGTATCCACAAACAATCTCCTGGCAGCCGTCTTTTATTCGCGGCGTTTGCCCAAGCGGCTGAGCGTGGGCCTGGGCGCCAAATTTTTGAGGGAATCCCTGCACGATCAAAATTCTTCGGCCGCTGCGTTTGACCTTGGGATCATGTATAAAGACCTGAACCTGCCCCTGGATGTCGGCATCGCATTGCAGCATTTGGGGGCCCATGACCTTCCGCACACCCTGCGCGCAGGGCTTGCTCTGCGCAGAGGCAAAAAATTCCTCCCTGCCTGGCTGCATGAAAACAGCCTGTTCGCCCTGGATGTTTCACGATCTCTGGAAGGCCATGACCCCGCCGCCAGCGCCGGCATTGAAATTCCCCTGCAGGACGGCCGGATTGCCGCGCGCGCCGGATACCGCTATCCCCTGAACCGCCAGCACCTGGGGCACCAACTCTCCGTCCCCAACGGACTGGCCATGGGATTTGGGGTTAAATTTTCAGGCTGGAACGCCGACTATTCGGCCACCTCCTTTGGGGATCTGGGGCTCACGCACCGCCTGAGCCTCACCCTGGGCATCGGCTCATGATCCCATCACCTGCGCGCGAATCGAAGATTCGCCTCCCGTCGAATGTGCAGGTGACGGGATGATCAAAACCTCGCCCCCGGGCAGCATCGAGCGATCCTCAAAATATCTCGACCTGGCCTTTCCCATTTTCTTCTTCCTCATGGCCGTGGCTTTCTATCTGCGCACCTACGATTCCGCCCAGGTCAAAATCACCATCCTGCAGATGTGCGGAACCATTCTGGTCGCGCTGTGGTTCTTCAAAGTATTTGAATCCGGCCGCTGGCCGTTCAACAAAAACCAGACGATGATTGTGCTCCCCATCATCGCCATGTTCATTTCCGGAGTATTTTCTTTCATCCATTCACCTCTTCTTTGGGGCAGCTTCAATGATTTCGTGAGACGCGTTGTCTATGTGGGCATCGCCATGATCGCGGTGACAGAAATGACGTCGCGGGAGGATTTCCGGCGTCTCACGCAGTGGCTGATCTGGGCTGTGGCCGCCGCCACCCTCTACGGCCTCATCCAGTGGATCGACTTCAATTACTTCCCTCCCGGCCCGCCGTCGGTCGGACTGGACAAGTTCGTGTGGCGGCGGGCGTTCGGCGTGCGCGTCTTCTCCACATTCGGGAATCCCAATTTCTACAGCAATTTCCTCGTCATCATGATCCCGGTCATGGTGGCTTTTTATCTGAAAACAAAAAAATTCTACCTGCTCCCCCTCATTGCGCTCACGCTCATC
>MGUQ01000098.1:6322-7294 GCA_001799975.1 Elusimicrobia bacterium RIFCSPLOWO2_01_FULL_54_10
CTGGACCGGTTCAAAGGGACCGTTCATGGGCGTGCTGGCCGGGACCACGGTGTTCGGATTGTTCTTCACTCGGTTCTTTGTGCAGAGCAAACAAGTCCGCAATGCCGTTTTCATCGGCTGCGGAGCCGTCGTCCTGGGGCTGGGCAGCCTGATCTATTATAAGGTCTTCATCGCGCACGGCGGCCTCACCTCCTTTTCTTTCCGCGTCTACACCTGGCTGTCCACCTGGGAGATGGTGAACGCGCACCCCGTCATCGGCAACGGCATCGGGAATTTCTGGGTGATTTATCCGGCCTACCGCAGGCCCGCCATCTTCCACATCGAAGGCAAGCACAACACGGAAACGGACCATGCCGAGAACGAGCACCTGGAAGTCTGGATGGACGAAGGGATCATCGGCATGGGACTCTGGATCTGGCTCATCTTCAACCTCGTTTTGGGCATTTACAAATCCCTCAAATTCCTGACCTCTCAACCCACCCGTGCCGGGCCGATCACGGATTTCACAAAGTTTCCTGAAGAAGCTTTCTGCATGCTGGGGTTCACTTCCGGCATGTTGGGTATGCTCATCCATAACAACACCGATGTTTCCATGAGGTTCGTCTCATCCGGCACGCCATTCTGGCTCCTGGTGGGCCTGAACACCGCCCTCATCATGCACAGCCCCCTGCCGGACACGCAGACCCATCATCCCGTGGGAGATCCTCTTCCGACAGCGCCCACCCCGGGCCGCGTGATGGCGCTGAAGATCTTCAAAGGCATCGCCGTGCTGACGACCGTCATCGTAGCCATCCGCATTTTAAGGGAATTCGACTGGTGCCAGATGCGCGACGGCATGCTGAACGAGAATGAACGGCCTCATTTCATCGTCACCTGGGCCGTGTTCCTCCTCGTCTGGGGTTCAGCGACCTATTGGTTCCTGGTGCTGGCCCTCAAATCCACCCGCATCAAATCCGCCGTGACTCTCATCCT
>MGUQ01000099.1:0-6485 GCA_001799975.1 Elusimicrobia bacterium RIFCSPLOWO2_01_FULL_54_10
GTGATGTGATCACTGGGGAGGCGGAGGGGCAGGGGGAGCGGGAGCGGGTTTTTCCTCCAGGGATTTTCGGGTGAGAACCATTTCGTTCACCTGCTGGGCGGACCCTGCGCGAACGTCCACGGGAGCGCCGTTCAACGCAAGTTCCACGGCCTCGACATTGCCAATGCGGACATAAATCTCATCCTGCGCTTCCCAGGTGCGGGAAGAGCCGGCAGCCACAAAGCCTTCGAAGCTGAGTTTCTTGTCCGGCATGATTTTCATCCAGACCGAATATTTGGCGTGGGCTACCAGCGTGAGGTTCTTGTTCGGTTCGGGAGATACCGGAGCCATCCCTCTCTGCACAATGGCCGCGGGCTCCCGGTGCTTGCGGGCGGAGGAATGGCTGACGACCGAATAGAGCCACCAGCCGGCGATGACCACGAGCAGGAAAGTGAGAGTGAGCACCTTGGCCATATCAGAAGACTTTTCATGCTTTTCCGTTACCTGGCGTCCGACTTCTTCCTTTTTTTTCTCGGCGTGGACACTTTCCTGCTCTTTTTTATATTGCGCCGCCGCCTCATCAGGATTCATGCCCAGATACGCCGCGTATTTTTTTAAAAACCCGATGCAGTAAACTTCCGCCGGAAATTTGGCGTAGTCTCCCGCTTCAAGCGCCTCCAGGTAAGCCACGGCAATGCGCGTGTCCTGGTGTACCATCTGGAGCGTGGTCCGCTTGCGCTCCCGGTGAAGTTTCAGGAGTTCGTTCAGCTTGGGGGGTTCGACGGAAAAGCTCATGGAAATTTTTATGGCGCCTGGATGAGGACCGCGCCCTTGGGCAGGACAAACTGGAAAAGACCGGGGTCCAGATCAGGATTGATTTTGAGCGATGCAAGAGTGGTGATGAGAGAAAGGCCGCCCGAAGAATATTCCGCCTTGCGTGGAATGAAATCCACCGCCCCAAGCCACAGTCGGATGCGTTCGTCGCTGCCTTTGGTTTTGGATTCGAGCAGGACCCCCACCGTGTCTCCGTTCATGGACGAGTCCGAAGCATGCATGCTCCAGCGAAAATCCTTTTTGAGCCGCTCGAGCGTGCCGGAAGACCCGAAGAGCCCCGGCAAGAAGGAATTTTTGCGGCTCCATGCTTTCCAGGAATCCCTGAGCACCTGGTTGAACCTCGGCGTATAAAGATGCACGCTTTTGCCAGAGCCCACGATCAGCTGGCGTTCCGGCTTGATTTGCTCCACCCGCAAACTGTTTGGTTTTTTGAAATACGCCTCACCGCTGACCCGGACCACTTCCGGGCTTAAGGACGACCTTGTTTCCTGGGAATATTCAAAGCTGACGCATTCGATTTGACGGTCCTGCTGCCGGATATTGTCCTGGACCTCGGCCACGGTGAGCGCCGCGGCGGCCCTGGCGCACATCAACATCACAAAAAAACTTTTCATGACTGCTTGTCGGCGTCCGCCAAAAATTCGTCCAGAAGCTCAAAATGGATTTTCCAGCGGTTGGTGTCTTTGGGCTTTTCAATGAAGCCTTTTTTTCTGAGCAAAGTGAGGGCGAGGTCGTATTTGGAGCCGATTTCCTTGTCCGCGCGCAGAAGGTCGCCAGAAACTTTTTCCACGTCTTTCACCACGCGGGCCGCGCGCACCAGCAATGCGCGGTTTTCCTCGCTGTCCACGATGGATTCGCCGTTGGACGCGGATTTGTTGGACAAATAGGACGGCTTGAAATCCTGGCCCTTGATGAAAGCAATGACGCGCGCCACATCCGCTTCCAGCACGAACGCGCCCTGAAGCCGCACGGGCTTGGGCGCTCCCGTGGCCAGATACAACATGTCGCCCCTGCCCAGCAAGTCTTCCGCGCCCTGGGAATCGAGAATCACGCGGGAATCCGTGTTGGACATCACCTGGAACGCGATGCGGGAGGGCAGGTTGGCTTTAATGACGCCCGTGATAACATCCACGGAGGGCCTCTGCGTGGCCAAAATGAGGTGAATGCCCACCGCGCGGGCCATCTGTGCGAGCCGCTGGATCATCTCTTCAAGTTCTTTGCCCACCGTGATCATCAAGTCCGCGAGTTCGTCAATGATCACCACAAGGTAGGCGGCATGCGGCACGCCCTGGGCGCGGGCTTTTTCGTTATAACCTTCGATGTTGCGCACGCCCATGCGGGCAAATTCCTGATACCTCGAATCCATCACTTCGATGAGTTTCCGGATGGAAATGAGGGCATCCTTTGGCTGAGTGACCACTTTAACATTCACAGGCTCTTCCGCGGGGTCATATAAGTGCGGAATGCCGCTGTAAACGGGCAGTTCCAGGCGCTTGGGATCGATGAGAAGGAATTTGACTTCATCGGGCCGGAACCTGAAAAGGAGCGAAAGGATGATGGTGTGGATGGAAACGGATTTTCCCGATCCTGTGGCTCCGGCAATGAGCAGGTGGGGCATGGAAGCCAGGTCAGCCACGCAGGAATCGCCTTCGGTCGTTTTCCCGAGCACCAAAGGAAGGGGTTTTGTGTTTTTCTGATATTGGGCGGAGAGAAGCATTTCTTTTAAGAAAACCATCGCAGGGTGAGGATTGGAGATTTCGATTCCCACGGCGGCTTTTCCGGGCACGGGGGCCAGAACCCGCAGGGACTGGGCCTGCATGGCCAGGGCAATATCACTGGAAAGCGATTCTATCTGCTGAACGCGCACGCCGGGCGCGGGGGACAAGTCATAGCGCGTGATCACGGGCCCGGGATGGATGTCAATCACTTTGGCTTTGACTCCGAACTGCTCCAGGGTTTTTTCAAGGTGCGCGCCGTTGGCGGTGAGCTCGTCTTTGCTGATGGAGGGCGCGCCTTTTTCTGTCACCGTAAGAAGCTCGGGGTCCGGCAAAACATAACCCTCGTAAGGGTTCAACAAGACCTGGCCTTCGGCTTCAGATGATGAGGGGGAAGACGCCTGCGAAGAAGCTGGTTTAAAGGTGCGCGGCGTTTGCATCTTGGAAGGTTCGGACTTGCTGGCCAGTGATTTCAGCCGGGATTCGATGATTTTTCCTAAATCAGGAGCTGGAGTTTCCTCCTGGCGAAGAGGTTTGGATTCATCGGGCTTGGATTTTTCGAGCTTTTTTTTGAGATTTTTCTCCACAGCGGCCTTGGCTTTTTCTTCTTTCCATTGTGCCAGGTCCTGGGAGATTTTCTCTTTGATCAACAAAAAGAGGTTTGTGGGGGAAATGCGCAGAAGCATGCAGCCGGAAAGAAAGACCGCAATGGAAGAAATCAGAACTACGAGGAGCGGGCCGAACTGCTGGATCAGGAAAAGCGAAACCGCGTCTCCGGTCCACCCTCCGAGGCCGCCCGCGACCTGCGCTTTGGCCGTGTGAAACAACGAAAGCAGGCAGGCAAAAGAAAGAAAAAAGATCAAAAAGCTGACCGAGTCCTTGAGACGGCTCTTTTTCTCGCCCAAAAGCTGCTGGATGCCGATCCAGGAGAGAAACAGGGGCAAAAGCAGCGACGCCGGGCCTGCAAAGCTGAAAAATGCCTCGTGCAGAGCCTGGCCAAACCTGCCGGAAATTGCCGGAGCCGCCGCGGCTAAGAAAACCACAGCGCCCGTGACCGCCAGGAGGCCGCCGGAAATGTTTGATTTGTTCCCGCTTTTTTTTCGGCGGGACTGATAATAATAATTCATCAGACGGCGGGCTCCATGAAGAATAGGGGCTGGTTTTTTGTGACGGGCTTGGTATTTTCGACTAAAATTTTGATGATGCGGCAGCGGCAGTCCGCCTTGATCTCATTCATGACTTTCATGGCCTCCACGAGGCATATGGTTGCACCGGCGTCCACCACGTCGCCTTCCTTCACAAAGGGGGCGGACTGCGGGGATGACGCGCGATAAAACACTCCGATGATGGGGGAAGAAACAGTTCGATAATGAGTTGGGATATCGGACGGCGCGGCGCTTGCGCGAGGAGCGGGAGCATGCTGCTCCTCAACTAAATCCGTGCGGCGTCTTAAGGGGTGGTCTCTTTCTTTGGAAAGCCGCTTGAGAACAATCTTTCCGTTGGGCGTCTGGACTTCGAGTTCCAAAATATGAGCCCGCACCATCTCGTCATAAAAAAAAGCGAGATCTTGCAGGCTTACTTCAACGGAATTCGGACCTTTGCGGGCTCCGATCATTGGTTATTTAGAATCAACCTCTGCCGCCGCCTCTGCGGAACGGGGGCCGGCCGCCCTCTGGCCGGGAGGGGCGGGCCGTTATAAAATCTTCGGCGCTGCCTTCCGGCATCAGCACGGCCTTGCGTGAAAGGTTCACGCGGCCCATCGTGTCAATTTCAACGCATTTGACGTCGATGATGTCGCCTTCTTTGACCACGTCTTCCACTTTTTCCACCCGTTTGACGTCGAGCTGGGAAATATGGACCAGCCCTTCTTTGCCGGGCAGGACTTCAACGAATGCTCCGAAGTTCATGAGGCGGGTGACTTTGCCTTTGTAAATTCTTCCCACTTCCACTTCAGCCACGGAACCTTCAACCATGGCCTTGGCGGCGTCCACGGACTCCGCGCCCACGCCAGTGATGGTGACGCGGCCGTCATCGTCCACGTTCACCTCGGCTCCGGTCAACTCGGCGATGCCTCGGATGTTCTTGCCTCCGGGGCCAATGAGAGCTCCGATCTTTTCTTTGGGAATCATGACCGTCACCATCTTGGGCGCATAGGAGGAAAGTTCCGCCCGGGGCGCGTCGATGGCCTTTTGCATGAGGGAAAGGATGTGAAGCCGCCCGGCTTGCGCCTGGTGGATGGCCTGCTTCATGATTTCAATCGAAATGCCTTCGATCTTGATGTCCATCTGGAGCGCGGTGATGCCGTCTTTGGTGCCGGCCACCTTGAAATCCATGTCGCCCAGGTGGTCTTCCAGGCCCATGATGTCGGAGAGGACCGCGAAGTTTCCGCCGTCGGTGATCAAGCCCATGGCAATGCCCGCGCAAGCGGCTTTCATGGGCACGCCAGCGTCAAAAAGCGCCAGGGACCCGCCGCAAACGGAAGCCATTGAAGAAGAGCCGTTTGATTCTAAAATATCCGAAACGATGCGGATGGTGTAAGGAAACTCGTCTTCGGTCGGCAGAAGCGCCAGCAGAGAGCGGCGCGCGAGAGCCCCGTGGCCGATTTCTCTGCGTCCGGGGGAACGCTCGCCCTTGGCTTCGCCGGTGGCGAATCCGGGGAAATTGTAATGGAGGATGAACCGTTCTTTATATTCGCCTTCCAAAACGTCCATCACCTGGCGGTCTTCAGGACTGCCAAGAGTGACTGTGGCCAACGCCTGCGTCTGACCGCGGGTGAATATGGCGGAGCCGTGAGTGCGGGGGAGAACGCTGGTATCGATGCAGATGGAGCGGATTTCGTCCCACTTGCGGCCGTCCGTGCGGAGTTTTTCCTTGAGGATGAGCGCGCGGGCTTCTTCGTAAAGGATGTTTTCAATGACCGCGCCGATGGCGGGAGCCTGATCCGGAAACTTTTCTTCCAGGGACTTCACAATGGCTTGCTTCATCTCGGCCATGGCGTTTTCGCGCTGGGACTTGTCCTTGGTGCGAACGGACTTCTTGATTTTATCGCGGGCGGCGGCTTCCACTGCGGAAACCAGGGCCGCGTCTTGAGGCGCGGGTTCAAATTTGATTTTTTCCTTGGCGATGGACTTGGTGAATTTTTCCTGCTCGGCGCAGGCTTTCACGATTTCCGTGCGGGCCAGCTCAAGCGCTTCGATCAGCTTGTCTTCAGTAATTTCAGTGGAGCCGCTTTCCACCATCATGATGGCGTTCTTGCTGCCCGCCACCACGAGGTCCAGAGTGCTTTCCGCCTGCTGGGCAAAGGTGGGGTTGAGCATGAACTGGCCATTGATGAGACCCACGCGAACGGCGGAGATGGGGCCCTTAAAGGGAAGTTCCGAGAGCATCAGAGCAGTGGAAGCCCCGATCATGGAGAGAATGTCCGTGTCATTCTCCAGATCGCTGGAAAGAACCACGGCGTTCACCTGGACCGCGTTTAAAAAGCCTTCGGGGAAGAGGGGGCGGATGCTGCGGTCGATCAGCCGGGATGTGAGCGTTTCTTTGTCGCGGGGCCTGGTTTCGCGCTTAAAAAAGCCGCCTGGAATGCGTCCGGCGGCATAAGTGCGCTCTCTGTAATCCACCGTGAGCGGAAAAAAATCCTGGCCCGGTTTGGGCTCAGGATTGACGGCGACGGTGCATAGAATGACCGTGCCTTCGATGCTGACGAGCACGGAGCCTGCGGCCTGCTTGGCCACACGGCCTGTTTCGATTGTTATTTTTTTGGAACCGTACGAGATCTCTGTTTTGTGGCAGGTGCCGTTGTGTTGATTAACTTCCATGAATGGTGAATCCTCCTAGACGGGTTCGTCCAATCACAAGGGATCTGCGGGGGCCGTCTTGCGGCGGCGCCTGTACATCCATTGCAAATGGGAAATTCCCGAAGCGGCTTTTTATTTTCTCAAATCCAGGCGCTGGATC
>MGUQ01000099.1:6601-20404 GCA_001799975.1 Elusimicrobia bacterium RIFCSPLOWO2_01_FULL_54_10
ATGATCGGAGAGAACGGTGATGCGCTCGGTCAAGAGAGAAACCTGAACCGGGGCGCTCCCGCAATCTTTGGGATTCACTTTGAAGTCTTCTATGAGTTTTGCTGTCTTCTCTTTTGTTAATGGCATGGGCGTTATTGTAGCATTTTCCTGGCTTTTATTCCATCTTTTTCGAGCTGATGGGAGAGGTCATGGAGGCTTGTGAAAGCTTTTTCATCCCGGATCTTGCGGATGAGGCGGACTTGCAGGGTCTTGCCGTAAAGGTTGCCGGAAAAGCCAAAAAGGTGCACTTCAAAGGTCCGGGTTCTGCCATAATTGGCCATGCCTTTGAGCTCGCGCCCGCCGGGCAGTGTGGCGCGCACGGCGAAAACGCCCAAGGGGACGATCTTTTCGGGACTCAATTTCAGGTTGGCGGTGGGGAAACCCAGTTTTCTGCCCAGTTTACGGCCCATCACCACTTTTCCGGTGAGAGTATAGGAAACTCCCAGAAGGGAATTGGCCCTGGCCAAATTGCCTTCCCGCAAGGCTTGACGGATTCTCCCGGAGGACGCCGGCACCGAGCCATTCACGACAGGCGGGAGAATGTAAATTCCAATGTTGTTCCTCCGCCCGGATTCTTCGAGAAAACGGGAGTCTCCTTCGCGGTTGCGCCCAAATCCGAAATTGTAGCCCACCACCACTTCTTTGGCATTGCAGAGGCCCAAAATATATTTATCAAAGAAATCGCGGGCGGATACGCGGGCCAGGGCAGCATCGAATTTCAAAACATGAATTTTCTTGATGCCGCAAGCCTTCATGAGCTCAATTTTTTCTCTCAAAGTGGAAAGCAGGGCCGGTTCATTGGACGGAAAGAAAAAAAGGCGGGGGGGCAGGGCAAAGGTAAGCGCCGCCGGGGTGAGCCCTAACCGCTTCGCGCGGCGGACCACTTCATGGAAAATCTTCCTGTAGCCAAGGTGCACACCATCGAAAGTGCCAATAGTTAAAACCGAACCTTTATTCATGTTCACAATTTTCCACGTATCGCTTCGGAACGCCGTTCGGAGTGGGAGGCTCCAGCGAAGCTGGAGGGAGAACCCCCGTTGGTTCTCCATCAGAAGTCCGGCGTGGAGAAGTGATACTGGAAAATTGTAGGAGTGACTTTGTGTTTGAACTTACCACCTTATCCCATGGAATAGAGTCTTGGATATTAAAATTGCCTGACTTTTCGCGTTCAAGAGATTGAAGAGTCGCCGGCACGCCCAAAACCCGGCCGATGTCTTCGGCCAAAGTGCGGATGTAAGTGCCTTTGGAACAGCGCACGCGGATTTCCAAAATCGGAGATTCCAGCCGGAGTAATTCCAGGGATTCAATATTTATTTTTCTTGGGGAACGCTCCACGGTCCTTCCCTGGCGGGCCAGGTCGTACAATCTGTGGCCTCCGTATTTGAGGGCGGAAACCATGGGGGGAATTTGGTCTGAAATACCGATGAAACCTTGCAGGACGGATTGGACCTGATTTAAAGTCAAAACCGGCGGTAAACTCTCTTCCATAATGTTCCCCGTGATGTCGCCCGTATCCGTGCGCTGACCCAGGCGGATTTCAGCTCTGTACACCTTGTCCTGGCCGGAAAGGACCGTGGCTTGCTTTGTGGCCTTGCCAAACACCACAAGAAGAACGCCCGTGGCCATGGGGTCCAGCGTGCCGCAATGGCCGGCTTTTTTGACTTTAAGAATGCCGCGGATTTGTTTTACGACTTGAAAGGAAGTGAGGCCTTGAGGCTTGCAGACATTGAGAAGTCCGTCCATGCGCTCATACCCTTGAGCGGGCCGCAGAGAGGAGCTTTTGCATCGCACCCTTTAAGCTGCCCGGAAGTTTGCAGCCGGAGGCGTATTTGTGCCCGCCCCCGCCAAATCCCATGGCGATTTTGCAGACATCCACGCCGCGCCGGGAACGGAGGCTCACTTTAACGCCCTGGTTTGATTCCCGGGCCAGGATGGAGATGAGCACGGTGGGGATTTGCAAGCCGTAATTGACGGTTTCTTCCAAATCGTCGCTCGTGGCCTTCATGCGCTTAAAATCATTTTTAGTGATGCCCAAAAACGCAATGCGGTTGTCGGGAGTTGTTTTCAAATTTGTAAGCGACCAGCCGAGCAGTTTCAGGGCTGCACGGCTGCGGGTGGTGAAGATTCGCTCCGAGATGATGTGGGGCTGGGCCCCGCTCTCCACGAGCTTGGCCGCAATCCTGAATGTCTCGGCCGTGGTGTTGGAATGCTGGAACCGGCCTGTATCTGCTGTGACGCCCGCATAGAGCGCGTTGGCTTCATCAGCGGTGATTTTCATCTTCAATTTCTCAAAAAGATAGACCAGCTGTTCCGAGTTGGAAGAGGCCTTCACATCCACCATGTTGATGTGGCCAAAATCCCCGAAATGGATGTGATGATCGATGTTGATGACGGTGCGGGCCTGGGTTTTCAAGTCAATGACATTGCCCATGCGGTCGGAATCCACGCATTCAAAAATGACGGCGACGTCAAAATGGGTGTTGATTTTGTGGGAACTTCTGATGGCACGGGCGCCGGAGAGAAACTTGAGGCTTTCGGGAACCGGCTCGGAGTTCCAGATCTCAACTTTTTTGCCCATGCGCTTCAAAAGCGAGGCCATGGCCAGCTCGGACGCGACGGTATCGCCGTCAGGCTTGCGGTGGCCGGAGAGGAAAAAAGTTTTATTTTTGCGGATCACCGCCGCAATCTGGGTGAGCAGGCGGTTTCGGAGGGCCGGGGTCACGGTTTTTCGGGGCCGGAATCGGGAGGTCGTTCCTTGGAAATCTTGGTGATGATGTCCGACACTCTCTGGGCGCGCTCGGGAGTATGATCATAAACGAAATGAAGATTTGGGGCTTTGTACAGGCTCTCAAGCTTGCGGCCCAGAAACCCGCGCATTTTGGGAGCCATTCCTTTGAGGATTCCCTCGCTCACGGCTTTTTCTTCGTCCGTGCCGAAAACAGAAAAAAAGATCTTGGCGTCCATCAGGTCATCGGTCACTTGCACGCCCGTGATGGTGACAAAACCCAGCTTGGGCTCGGTGACTTCCTGGATGTATTGGGAGATTTCGTGCCGAAGAAGCTCCGACACTCTTTCGCTTCGCTTGAACACTTCAGCTCAGCTTTCGGGCTTGTTTTTCGCGGACAAAAACTTCGAGGGCGTCGCCCTTGTTGAAATCCTGGTACCCTTCCAGGGAAATTCCGCAGTCAAAGCCCTGCTCCACTTCTTTGACGTCGTCTTTAAAGCGCCGGAGAGAGGAAATAGCGCCTTCGTGGATGATTTTGGAGTCTCTCAAAATGCGCACCGTTGCACCCCGGGTGACCTTGCCCTTGACCACCATGCAGCCGGCCACTTTGCCTTGCGGGGTTTTGAACACCTCGCGGATTTCCACGCGCCCCAGAGTCACTTCCTTTTCCTCGGGCTCGAGCAGACCTTCCATGGCGGAGCGGATGTCATCAATCACTTCATAAATGATGCGGTATGTCTTGATTTCCACGCCTTCGCGCTTGGCAGATTCTTCAGCCGAAATTTCGGGGCGCACGTTAAAACCGATGATGACGGCATCCGAGGCCGTGGCCAGGGACACGTCGGATTCATTGATGCCGCCCACTCCGGAATGGATGACGCGGCAGTGGATTTCATTGTGCACGATCTTTTCAATGGAGTCTTTCAGGGCCTGCAACGACCCTTGCACATCGGCCTTAAGAACAATGTTCAAAACTTTGACCGCGCCCTGCTTGGCCACCGCGGAAAGCATCTCAAGCGAGATGTGCCGACGCTTTTCCATGGCCGCTTCGCGCGACAGATCTTTGCGCCGCTCGGAAATTTCACGGGCTTCTTTTTCGGAGTTGACCACCAGCACGCGTTCGCCCACATGCGGCGGAGCGGAAAAACCAAGGATTTCAACGGGAGTGGAAGGGCCCGCTTCCATAATGCGCACGCCTTTATCGTTCATCATGGCGCGCACTTTGCCGGAGGTGACCCCGGCCACAAAAGTGCTTCCCACTTTGATGGTCCCTTTTTGCACGAGCAGAGTGGCCACGGGACCTTTGCGAGGGTCCAGCCGGGCTTCAATCACGGTGCACTGCGCTGAGCGGTTGGGATTGGCTTTGAGTTCCAAGATTTCCGCTTGCAGAAGAATCATTTCCAAGAGCTTGTCCAGGTTGAGCTTCTTCTTGGCGGAAACTTCCACAAAAATGGTTTTGCCGCCCCATTCTTCGGGGGAAAGCTGATAATTGGAGAGCTCCTGTTTCACGCGGTCAGGCTTGGCCTGCGGAAGATCGATTTTGTTGACAGCCACAATGATGGGCAC
The DNA here is from genome assembly GCA_001799975.1 of Elusimicrobia bacterium RIFCSPLOWO2_01_FULL_54_10. GTDB lineage: Bacteria > Elusimicrobiota > Elusimicrobia > 2-02-FULL-39-32 > 2-02-FULL-39-32 > 2-01-FULL-60-11. Next base: position 10,932 of record MGUQ01000099.1, read on the forward strand.
GCCTGCGGCTCTGGCATGATCTATGGCTTCCACGGTTTGGGGCATCACGCCGTCGTCTGCGGCCACCACCAGCACCACAATGTCGGTCACCTGCGCTCCCCGCGCGCGCATGGCTGTGAATGCCTCATGGCCCGGGGTATCCAGAAAAACGATGGAGCCTTTTTCAGTTTCCACGCGGTAAGCGCCGATATGCTGAGTAATGCCGCCCGCTTCGCCTTCAGCCACGCGCGCTTCGCGCACGGCGTCCAGAAGAGATGTTTTGCCGTGGTCCACATGGCCCATGATGGTGACGATGGGGGGCCGCGGCATCATGGCGCTCGGTTCGTCCGCGTCGGACTTGACCATGGCTTCTTCGCTGTAAATGGGAGTGAAAATGGCGTCAAATCCGAGATCGGCGGCCAGCAACGTAGCAGAGTCCACATCGAGGCGTTGGTTTAAGGACGCCCGAGTGCCCATTTTGAGAAGCTTCATGAGCAGATCGCCCACTTTCAAATTCATTTTGACGGCCAGATCTTTGACCGTGATGGTTTCGTTGAAGGTTATTTTGGGCCTGGCCACTGGCGCGGGCGCCGGGGGAGGCGGAGTAGGCGGTGCGGCCGGAGTTGGCGCCGGAGCCTTGGCAACAGGCGCCGGAGTCTGAACAATGGGAGCTTTGGGTGCGGCAGCAGGAGTTAGCTGCGGAGCCGCGTGTTTGACAGGGGTCGGCGCCGGAGCTTTTATAACGGGCTTGGGCGGTGCAACAGGAGCCGGAGCCATCGGAGCTGCAGCTTGATGCGCAACCGCTTCAACTTTGTTGGTGACTTTCTTTTTGACGGCTATAGATTCAGTTTTCTCTTTGGCGGCAGGCTTTACGGCTTTTTTGACAGGGACTTTTTTGGCCGGCGCTTTGGCCGCGGCCGGCTTTTTTTCCTTGGAAGCGGCGGGTTTACTCTCCTTTTTCTTGGGGGGCATCTTCCGCCACCTCCTCTGCTTGCGGCTCCTGCTTTTCCAGTCCTTCGGCGGACGGCATTTCTTCCACACCAGGCTCTTCAACGGCTTCTTCGGGGGTAATGTCCGGAGTTTCCCCGGAAACTTCTTCATTTTTGGGAGCAGGAGCGCCGCCTGCGCGTTCGGTCATGACCGCTTTGGCTGATTCAATGATTTTTTCCGCTGTCTTCTCTCCGATGCCCTGGAGGGCAGTCAACTGTTCCACGCTGGCCTGGGCCAACCGCGCAGCGGATGTCCAGCCGCCTTTGATAAGCACGTCAGCAATTTTGGGACCCACGCCGTCCAGAACGGAAATTTCCTTTAAGGCCGTCTCAACGTTTTTGGCGCTGTCTTCCTTTCTCTGCTGTTCGGATTTGACTTCGATGTTCCAGCCTGTGAGGAGCGATGCCAGACGGGCGTTCTGGCCGTTGCGGCCGATGGCCAGCAAATACATATCGTTGGACACCAGAACCTCAGCGGTCTTGGTGTCCTTGATCAGGGAAACGGAAAGCACCTTGGCGGGAGATAGAGACCCCGCGATCAGCTTTTCGGTTTCCGGGTGCCATGAAATGAGGTCGATCCTCTCACCGCGGAGCTCGTCGATGATGGGGCGGATCCGGGAGCCTTTCACGCCCACGCAGGTGCCCACGGGGTCCACCTTAGGGTTGTGAGAGCGCACGAGCACTTTCGAGCGGAAGCCCGCATCGCGCACGACGTTCAAGACTTCCACGATTTTGTCGGCGATTTCGGGCACTTCGAATTCGAGAAGTTTCTTGACCAGGTCCGGGTGCGAGCGGGACACGAGGATTTGGGGTCCGCGGCTGCCTTTTTCCACTTTAAGCACCAAAATTTTAAGGCGCTCGCCCAGATTGAAACGCTCTCGGCGCACTTGCTCGCGCACAGGGAGAATGGCTTCAGCCTTGCCCAGGTCGATGATCATGTTGCGTTCGGCAAAGCGGTGTACGGAGCCGGAAGCGAGCGTGCTTTCCTTGCCGGAAAACTCTTCGAACAAGCTGGTGCGTTCCACTTCGCGGATTTTTTGCACGATGATCTGCTTGGCGATTTGGGCGGCGATGCGCGAGAATTCCTCTGTGGCGATGGGGATTTGAACTTCCTCATCCACCTTGCCTTTGAGCTTCAAGGCCTTGGCTTCCTCCACGGAAATTTCTTCAGAGGGGTTTTGAACCGTCTCCACCACTTTTTTCACCAAGAAGGCCTTGATTTCGGCCGTTTCAGGATCGATGGTGGCGATGACGTTCATGATCTTGCCGTAGTGCTTGCGGTAAGCGGACACAAGCGAAGACTCGATCATTTTGATGATCTCGTCTTTCTTGACGCCCTTGTCGCGCTCGATTTGCTCGAGGACGGGGATCAGTGAGTTTTTTTGAGTTGTCATATTAAATCCAAATTGGCCTTGGCGACGGCCGGGAGGGGGATGCTCACCCGTCCTGATGTGATGTCTTCCACTTCTAACGTCTCGTTCTGAAATCCGACCAGCTCGCCTTTGAAATTCTTTTGAAGGCTGCCTTCCGCGACCGGGGCATATGTGCTCACTTTTACAGGCTGACCCACGGCTTTCTTAAAATGCGCTTCTGTTTTGAGCGGCCTGTTGACTCCGGGGGAAGACACTTCAAGGACATATCTGCTGTCCACAACATTCACAGTGTCCAGAGCGTCTCCGGCCAGATCGCTGACTCTTGCGCAGTCGTCCAGGGTGACTCGCCCGCCAGCCTGGCCCGAATCTTCCGACTTGTCAATAAAAAGCCGCACCACCCACCTGCCGTCTTCCCTGCGATACTGGGTTTCAATGAGCTCAAAACGGTTTTGGGTCAAAACGGGCTTTATGGCTTGCTCAATTTCAGAGATTTTGTCCACAAAAGTGACCCCTCAAAAAATAAAAGTGGCCAGTGCTTCAGCCACTTTGATGCCCTTATCATATCAAACCTGACGGGTTTGTGTCAACAATGTTCATAAAATTTACACAATAATTTTACGGAAAAACCATGGATAGATCATTTCAAACTCACTAAATTGGACATGCAGGCAGCGAAATGAAAGGAGGAAACAAATGAAGAAGTCAGTGTCTCACAGAGACCATGTCTCCCCTCAACGCCATGAGGAGTCGGAAGAGATTCCGAGGGTGTTTGAAATAGAGGATCTTGAAATGAAAGAGGAAAGGATCGACATGGAGCTGTATGAATACATGGTTCCGGCCGTGAACGGCGGGGAGGTCATCTATCCCTACTCGGACTGGCAAACGAGCATGGATGATGACGAAGACTAGAGTATTGAATTTCTAAAACTTTCCTACACAGATTGACATAAGTCGATCGTTGAAACGACCGGACAAATCTGTTAACATTGGTGCATGGTAAAGAAAGCAGATAAACAAACGGCATTAACGCAACAAGATCTTAGAATCGAAACTCAATCCATCCGCCAAGATCTAAGTTCACAGATAAGCGGTGTTGAAAAGAAACTCCATATGGAAATTGTGGGGACTCAAAATGACTTCCTTAAATTTAAGGATGAAATTGTCCATTATCTTTTGAAGGTTCAGAACAAGATGGATGAAGTTGTGAAGAACATGTTGACAAAAGCAGACAAGCAGGAAATCATCAACAGAATGGATACTTTTGCGCAGCGCTCTGAAGACCACGACAACAAAGTCCTATTTCACAATCATCGCATCAATGACTTGGAAGTCAAAACTACAGACCACGAATCCCGCCTGACCCGCCTCGAATCTAAATAATTTAGCGTTATTAAGCGCTGAAGTACTTCCGAACTTCCGCCAAAACATTGTCGAGGGGTACTTCCTGGAAATTCTTTTCTGAGCGGGGCTTGACCTCCGCTATCCCCTTGGCCAAACCCTTCTCCCCGAGCGTAATGCGAAGAGGATAACCAATCAGGTCGGCATCCTTGAATTTCACGCCCGCGCGTTCGTCGCGGTCATCCAATAGAACATCCACTCCGAGTTTTGGGATTTCAGCATACAATTTGTCCGCCCATTCCTTGATCTTGGGCTCGGCGTAATTGGTGGGAATGATGGCCACCTGATAGGGCGCCAAAGATTTGGTCCAGATGATGCCGTTTTCATCGCTGTTCTGCTCAATATTGGCCGCCACCGCGCGAGAGACTCCGATGCCGTAGCATCCCATGATGAAAGGCTTGTGTTCGCCCTTTTCGTCCAAATATTGCGCTTTCATGGAATCGGAATATTTTGTGCCCAACTTGAAAGTATGGCCCACTTCGATGCCGCGGGTGATGGATAAGTTCGTTTTGGCGCATTTGGGGCATGCTGTGGCATCTCCGTGTTTTTCCTTGTTTGCCCCGTAACCGCAATCGCCGCAGGAAACAATGTCGTCTTCACCTGTTTCCGCCAGCACCATGAACTCATGGGAAAAACTCCCGCCGATGGCTCCCGAATCCGCCTCCACCGCGCGGAACTTGAATCCGCAGCGCTCGAAAATCTTTATGTACGCGTCATACGCTTTCTTGTAAAAAACTTCCGCGTCCGCTTCGGAAGCGTGAAAGGAATAACAATCTTTCATGTAAAATTCGCGGGCGCGCATGACGCCAAACCGGGGACGGATTTCATCGCGGAATTTTGAGCCGAACTGAAAGAGGGCGAGCGGCAGTTGCCGGTAGGAGTTCACGTCCTTGCGCACCAGATCTGTGATGACTTCCTCGGCGGTCGGGGCGTAGCAGAATTCGGCTTCCTTGCGGTCTTTGAAGCGGAGCAGTTCTTTGCCGTAAACTCCCCAGCGGCCGGTTTCGTCCCAGAGCTCTCGCGGCTGAATGGTGGGCAGCCACACTTCCTGGGCGCCCAATCGCTCCATTTCTTCGCGGATGATTTGTTCGGCTTTTTTTAAGGACCGCAGGCCCAACGGCAGCCAATCATAAAGCCCTGAGGCGATTTTTCGGATCAAGCCCGCGCGGATCATGAGCTTGGCCGAAACCGTATCCGCGTCCCTGGGCGCCTCCCGCAAAGTGGGAGCGAGGAGTTGGGAAGATCTCATTTTATTTCCAGAATGAGGATTTGAGGCGCGTGATGTCCTGCGTGGTGGCGAAGAGGAAAATCATGATCAGGAAAGTGGCGCCCGCGATGTTGGCGATGCGCACCGCTTTCTTGTTCAGGGGCTTGCGGTTGATGCCTTCCAGAAGATACAGGAAAACATGGCCGCCGTCCAGGAGCGGGATGGGAAAAAGATTGAACAGCCCCAGGTTGAGCGAAATGATGGCGATGAGGCTCACCATGGCGTGAGCGCCTTCCTTCATCACATTTGCGATCACCTGCACGATTCCGATGGGCCCGGCTAGTTCGATGTCCGGCTTGGACCTTTGGATGACGGCGTTCTTAAACGCGCCGCCCAGATAGCGAAGCGTGAGAACGGAAAGGCCGATGGTCTGGTCTTTGGCGCTCACCAGAGAGGCTTTAAACCCAAGCGGGTTCATTTTGATCGAAGGGGAAATGCCAATCAAACCGCGGTTGTCGCGCGGATCTTTTTTGGGCACGAGGGCGGTGATTTTTTCTTCCTCACCTGTGGCATCCGTCCTCAAATATTTGATATCGATGGCTATTTCGGGGCTGCCGTGAATGAGGGCAGCGGTTTCGTCCCAAGTCTCCACGCGGATGCCGTTCACCGCCAAAATCTTGTCGCCTTTCTTGAAGCCCGCCACCTGCGCCGGATAACCGGCCACCACTTCGCCGATCACGGGCTCGTTCAGAGGCTTGGGCTCGCCCCAGTAAAACATGATCCAGAAAAAGCAGGCGAAGGCTAAAATGTAGTTCATGACCGGGCCCGCGAGCGCGATGGCGATGCGGCGGTACCAGTTCTGCCCGAAAAATTCGTCCGGGGCGCCGGTGTTGTCGTCCGCGTCTTCTCCGGCGGGCTTCACATAGCCGCCCAGGGGGAGAAGGCAGAATGACCATCGGATGCCCTTCCAGTCGAAGCCAAAAATCTCTTTTCCAAAACCCACGGCGAAGCGCTCCACGCGCACGCCGAGCCAGCGGCACACCAGCAAATGTCCCAGCTCATGGATCACCACCACCGTCGTGAATACAAAAAGGACTGCAATCGTTGTCAGCACAGCGCTTCGGCCTCCCTTCGAGCTCCGCGGTCGGCGTCCAAAATGTCTTCCAACCCGGGCTTCTTAATGATCTTGTGTTTTCCCAGAACCCTTGCAACGATTTTGGGAATGTCCGTAAATTTTATTTTGCCGGCGAGGAATGCGTAAACGGCCACTTCATTGGCGGCCGAGAGCACGCAGGGCGCTGTGCCTCCCGCTTTGCCTGCGGAGAGAGCTAATTCGAGGCAGGGAAATTTCCTGAAATCGGGCTCGGCGAAATCCAGCTGCTTCATTTTGGCAAAATCCAGGCGCGGAATGGGGCAGGGCTTGCGCTCCGGATAAGTCAGCGCATATTGAATGGGCAGGCACATGTCCGGGTGCGACATCTGCGCGAGGATGGAGCCGTCTTCAAATTCCACCGCGCTGTGGATGATGCTCTGGCGATGGATGACGATCTGGATTTTCTCCAGAGGAACGCCAAAGAGAAAATGCGCCTCAATGGCTTCGAGGCCTTTGTTCATGAGCGTGGCCGAATCCACGGTGATTTTGCGGCCCATCACCCAGTTGGGATGCGCGAGAGCCTTCTCAACTGTGACCTTGGAAAGATCGCCCTTAAAATTATAGAACGGCCCGCCGGAGGCTGTGAGGATGATTTTGTGGATGGGATTGCCTGCCTGGCCTTGAATGCACTGGAACATGGCCGAGTGCTCGGAATCGACAGGAAGAAGGGTTGCTCCGTATTTTTTGGCCGTCTCCGTTACCAGACTGCCGGCCATGATGAGGGATTCTTTGTTGGCCAGGGCCACAGTACGGCCCATCTTGAGCGCGGCCAGCAGGGCTTTCAGGCCTACGGCCCCGACCACGCCGGAAAGCACCAAGTCCACGCGGGGCGCGGTGGCGATTTTTTCAAGGGATTCTGTGCCGCCAAAAATTTGGAGGCCGTTGTTGCCGTGAGAGCGGCTAAAATCCTGAAAAGAAGCGGATTCCACGACGCCCACCATGGACGGGCGGAATTTTTTGACCTGCTGTTCCAGCCGCAGAATGTTGCGCCGCGTGGTCAACCCGGCCACTCGGAAATCCCCGTTGAACTTGGAAATCACTTTGAGCGCGCTTTCCCCGATGGATCCGGTGGACCCTAAAATGGCGATGGTCTTGGACATTTGCCTATTATACCTTCGACGGGAACATAAAGACAAGCGCATAATAATAAGCCGGCGCGGTGAGGAGGAACGAATCAAAGCGGTCCAGGAGGCCGCCGTGCCCGGGCAGGAGCGAGCCGGAGTCTTTGACGCCGATGTTGCGCTTGAAAAGGGATTCGGAGAGGTCTGAAAACTGTGCGAAAACGACGATGAGGAGGCCCAGTCCGGTTGTCTGCGACGGGGAAAAATTAGGCAGGAACACAGCCTGGCAAATGAACGCCACGGCAAGGCCCGCCAGAGTGCCCGCAACCGCGCCCTCCCAGGTTTTCCTGGGGCTCACATCAGCCGAAAGTTTTGTGCGGCCGAATTTCATGCCGCCCGCATAGGCGCCGATGTCCACAGCCCAGATGATGAGAAAAAGGAAGAAGGTGAGCTCCCGCCCCTGGGGCCGTAAGTCCCGGATGAGATAGAGATGCGACAATCCCCAGCTCACGAAAAAAATGCCCAAAAAAGTGTTGGCCACGCTCTGGAAAACGTCTTCTTTATTTCTGCGAAAGAGAGCGGGAATGACCAGCAGGATGATCACGACCGTGATAGCCGCCGCCGTAAAGAAAACTTCGGGCCTGGCGGAACGGTTGAAGCCCATTTTGGTGCCAAAAAGGAATATGGAGACGGACAAAAACCCTCCTAAAATCATTCCCGATTTTTTATATATAGGCCAGCCGGCTTCCTCGGCGAGAGTAATATATTCATACAACGCCAGCAGAGTGATTCCCAAGAATAGAGCGAAGAATGGGATTTGACCCCACCACAAGGCGAGGATGACCAGAGGAACGCCCACAACGGCGGTGAGAAACCGCGGAAGGAGCATCAAGCGCCTCCGAAACGCCGTTCGCGGGCCTGAAAGGACGCGATGGCTTGATAGAGATGTTCCCGCCGGAAATCCGGCCAGAGCGTGGGCGTCACATAGAGCTCCGCGTACGCCAGCTGATAGAGCAGAAAATTGGAAATCCTCATTTCGCCCGATGTGCGGATCATCAGGTCCGGGTCCGGAAGGTCCGCGGTATAAAGATATTTGGATAAAATTTTCTCGTCCACTTTTTTGATCCCCAGATGAATGATTTTGTTGACTGCGTCCGCAATTTCCTGCCGGCCGCCGTAATTCAAGGCCAGGTTCAGGATGAGGCCCGTGTTGGATTTGAGCTTGTCAATGGCTTTCTCCAGTTCCCCTCGCACCTTGGCGGGTAGTTCGTGAAGCCGCCCCACGGCCATGAGCCGCACGCCGCTTTTGTTCAACTCAGAGACTTCCGTGGAAAGCATCTTGGAGAGCAGGCCCATGAGCGCGCTCACTTCCGCCTTGGGGCGCGCCCAGTTTTCCGTGGAAAAAGCGTAGAGGGTGAGGGCTTCTATTCCCAGCTCGCCGCAGACTTTCACCGCCTCGCGGACGGACTGCGTGCCGGCGCGGTGGCCGAAAATACGGGGCAGGCCGCGGGATTTGGCCCAGCGGCCGTTGCCGTCCATGATGATGGCAATGTGGCGGGGGAGGGGTTTGCCTTTGAGAAGCGGAGGGATCAAACCTCCAGGATCTCCTTCTCTTTTGTGGCAAGAAGGGTATCGATGGATTTGACGTAGTGGTCAGTAAGTTTCTGGATTTCCTGCTCGGAACGCTTCAAATCGTCCTGCGAAATTTTTTTGTCCTTCTCCTGCTTCTTCGCTTCTTCCACGGCGTCGCGGCGGATGTTGCGCACTTGCACGCGGAATTCTTCTGCGATTTTGTGAATGATCTTGGTGAGCTCCTTGCGGCGCTCCATGGTGGGAGCGGGCAGTGAGAGGCGGAGCAGCTTGCCGTCGTTCATCGGGGTGAGCCCCAAATCTGATTTCAAAATGGCCTGTTCAACCGCTTTCATGCCCTCGGCATCCCACGGTTTGATTTCCAGAGTGCGGCCGTCGGACGCGGAAACATTGCCCACCTGGCTGATGGGCAGCATGGAGCCGTAATAATCCACCTTGATGCCGTCAAGCAAGGCCACATTGGCCCGGCCCGTGCGCATCGAGGCGAGCTCCTGCCCGAGCCGCATAATGACATTTTTCATCTTGTCTTCGGCGGCGGCTTGGCTCATGCGATGTCCTTGCCCAGCAGAGTGCCCAGCTTCTCGCCGCGGATGGCTTTCTCGATGTTGCCGGACTTGTGCATGTCGAAAACGCGCACCGGCATGTTGTTCTCCTGGCAAAGCGCGAGCGCGGAAGTGTCCATGATCTTGAGCTTCTTTTGGATGGCCTGCGAGAAAGAGATGG
>MGUQ01000099.1:20462-23551 GCA_001799975.1 Elusimicrobia bacterium RIFCSPLOWO2_01_FULL_54_10
GAAAAATAGGGGTTGCCTGTTCCTGCCGCGAAAATCACCACGCGGTCTTTCTCCAAGTGGCGCATGGCGCGCCGGCGGATGAAAGGCTCGGAGACTTTGGCCACTTCTACGGCGGAAAGCACCCGGGTGTGAACGCCAACCTGCTCGAGCGCATCCTGGAGAGCCAGGGCGTTGATGATGGTGGCCAGCATGCCCATGTTGTCGGCAATCACGCGGTCCAGCTCAAGGCCTTGGCCGCGGCCGCCGCGCCAGATGTTGCCGCCGCCCACCACGACGCCGATCTGGATTTTGTGTTTGTGGGCTGCTTTGATTTCGTTTGCGATTTGGAAAAGGCTTTTTAGGTGGATGCCCCAGCCCTGGTCCCCCGCAAGGGATTCGCCGGAGAGCTTGAGAATAACGCGGCGGACGGTGGGAATCTTATTCCTCTCCCATTTTGAGCCGGACAAAACCTTTCACGGCCAGAGGCGCGCCGGCTTTATCGGAGGCTTGCTTTAAGAGGGAGTTGATAGGGGTTTTGGAATCGCGGATATAAGACTGTTCCAGCAGGCAAAATTGTTTGTAAAAATCGTTCAGCTTGCCTTCCGTGATCTTGCCCCAGGCCTGCTCGGGCTTGCCCGACTGGCGGCATTGCTCTTTATAAATTTCTTTCTCTTTGGCCACGATGTCGGCGGGGACGTCTTCTTTGGAAATCCATTTGGGATTGGCCGCGGCCACCTGCATGCAGAGCTCGCGGGCAAGGGACTTTACGTCGTCTGAATTTTTGTCGGCGGCCACCTGAAGAATGACCGCGAGAGAACCGCAGAGGGGGGCTTTTTCCACGGGTGCATGGACATAATTTTCAATGACTCCCTTGCCGCCGTTGCCGCCCAAGGTAAAACTCTTGCGCACCTGTATGTTTTCTCCCAGCTTGCCGATGACCCCTTTCAGGGTTTGCTCAACGGTTTCGGCGCCGAGCTTTTCGGCCAGGAGCTTGTCAGCAGAGCTTACGGTTTTTTCAGCGGCCAGCCTGGCCAGGTTTTGGGCAAAGTCCAGAAAGTCTTTGGTGCGGGCCACGAAATCTGTTTCACAGTTGATTTCCACCACGCCGGCCTTGGAGCCGTCGGGACTGATCCAGGCGGAAACCAGGCCCTGGCTGGTGGTGCGGCCGGCTTTCTTGGCGGCGGACGCCTTTCCTTTTTCGCGCAGGAGCTGGATGGCTTTGTCAAAATCGCCATTGGCTTCAACGAGGGCGTTTTTGCAGTCCATCATGCCCGCGCCGGAAGTTTCGCGGAGTTTTTGCACCTGTTGGGCGGTTATGGTTGCCATGGTTTTTTTAGGAGGCTTGGAAATTTAAATTTTTTGAGTGACTTCGACGGCGGCCGCTTCGGCTTCCACGGTGATGTCAGCGGGGGAAAGTTCAGAGCCTGCGGCTTCCTCCGGCAGTGACGCTGCCTGCGCCAGCTTGTCCATGCTGGCTTTCTCGCGCACCATCTTGCCTTCCAGGATGGCGTCGGCCACATAGGTGCAGAAGAGTTTCACGGAGCGGATGGCGTCGTCGTTGCCGGGAACGGGATAATCAATCAAATCGGGGTCGCAGTTGGTGTCGCAGACGGCCACCACGGGGATCTCCAGCTTGCGGGCTTCCATGACAGCGGTCATCTCCGCCATGGGATCAATGATGAAAAGGGCGGAAGGCAGCTCGCCCATCTCTTTGACGCCGTGGAGGGATTTTTCCAATCTCACGCGGACTTTTTCCAGCCGGGATTTTTCTTTCTTGGAGAGAACGTCCAAAATCTTTTCCTGCTTCATGCGCTCGATTTCTTTCAGTCGGCCGATGGATTTTTGGATGGTGTTAAAATTGGTCAGCGTCCCGCCCAGCCAGCGCTCGTTGATGTAGGGCATGCCGCATTTGTTTGCGGCTTCCAGAATGGCTTCCTGGGACTGCTTGGTGGTGCCCACGAGAAGTACCACCTGGCCTTCGACGGCCAGATCGCGCACATACTTGAGGGCTTTTTTCAATTCCTTGACGGTTTTGGACAGGTCGATGATGTGGATGTTGTTGCGAGAGCCAAAAATGTATTTGGCCATCTTGGGATTCCAGCTCCGGGTTTGGTGGCCGAAGTGCACGCCCGCTTCTAACAAGCTTTTCATTGAAATGTTCATTTGAGCCACATATTATATCACAAAATCGATTATTTTTAACACACTACGCAAAATCTTGAGTTGTCTCGGTAAAATTCAAGGTTTTGCGTGTTTATTTGCTTTCTTTGCAGCGAATATGGAAATTTCAAAGAGCAGATACGTGGGGCCGGCGAGCATGAGGGCGGTCACGGGGTCTGGTCCCGGGGTGGCCAAGGCGCAAAGGGCGTAGATGGCCACAATGGCCACTTTGCGCTTGCCGGAGAGCCAAACCGGATCCAAAACACCCACGCGGCCTAAAAAGTAAGCGGCCAAAGGCATTTGAAAAACTGCTCCCAGCATGAGGGCAAATGTGGCCGCAAAGCCGAAATAAGCGTCAGCGCTCAGGGCGGGCACGAGCGAAGCGGTTTGATAAGACAAGAGAAAACGGATGCCTGCCGGAAGAAGCACAAAAACCCCGAAAGAAGCCCCCAACAGAAAAAGCACGTAGGAGATGGGCAGAACCCAAAGGAGAGGCGCTTTTTCTCCGGGAGTAAGCGCCACGGAAACAAACCGCCAGGCCTGATAAATCAGCACGGGCGCGGCCAGGACAAGTCCTGCAGCCACCGCGATTTTCAGTCGGACGAAAAAGGCTTCAGTGGGGGAGATAAAAATGAGGCGGCCTGCGGGACGGATGAGAAAGGCAAGAATGGGATCTAAAAATTGATAGGCAACGACGGTGCCGGCAAGAAGCGCAACAAAACAGCGGATGAGGCGGGCGCGGAGCTCCTCTAAATGCTCAAAAAAAGGTCTGGGATGGTCAGTGATGAGTGGGTTTGTCTTTATCGTCAGGATCGCCCTCTTTCATTCCTTTTTTGAACTCCGAGATAGAGCGTCCCAGTGCGCGGGCAATTTCTGTGACTTTTTCCGCGCGGAAAAAGACAAGCGCCAGGGCAAGAATAATAAGCCAATCGATGGGGCCGATGTTGGAA
>MGUQ01000100.1:0-4197 GCA_001799975.1 Elusimicrobia bacterium RIFCSPLOWO2_01_FULL_54_10
CCCATGGCTGTGCGTGCCCGCGTTTATAACTACCGCTTCACAACTTCCGAAGAACGGAAATCCACGGGAAACTGGTGGAAGCGCGAGCTCGCGGGCGATTATTGCCCGCCGATTTCATTGCGGAGGGAAAAATAATAGACTAAGAGAATGAGCGATTCCATCAAACTTCTCCTCATTGAGGACCATCCGGATTACATCACCATTCTGCAGCAGTTCATTGCCGGCGAACCGGACTCCCCTTTCGAATTTCACTCCGCGGGAACCCTCGCAGAAGGCCTGGGGTATCTTGCCGGGAACGTTGCCCACATCATCCTTTTGGACTTGTCCCTGCCCGACAGCGAGGGCCTTTCGACCCTCACCCAAGTCCGCTCTCAGGCTCCGAATGTGCCCGTTGTGGTTTTGACGGGAGGAGCGGAAGATTTGGGCACTTTGGCCATTCGAGACGGCGCGCAGGACTATCTCAACAAGGAAGATTTAAACGCCGATGTGTTGAACCGCATGATCCGCTACGCCCTGGAGCGCCACCGTGAACGAAAAGAATCCGAAGAAAAACTGGTGCGGATCAATGAAGAGCTCAAGCGGGTGGACGCTCTGAAAACAACCTTCATCACAAACGTCTCGCACGAACTCCGGACTCCGCTCACCGTCATCACCTCCGCCGTCTGCAACCTGCTGGAGCACGCTTTCGGCCCTTTAAACGAAATGCAGGAAAAATGGATCAATAAGATCGGCATCCACTCCCACCGGCTCAACGACCTCATCAGCGACATTCTGGACTTGTCCAAGCTGGAGGCCGGCAAGGTGGAATTGAAGCGGGAACCCGTCGATTTTCAGGAGATGGTTGAATCGCTCATCTCCCATATGCAGATTTTGACCCAGCCCAAACAGATCCGGCTCACCGCGGTTTGCTCCGAGTCCCTGTCTCAGGCGAAGATTTTAATCCATCGGGGCCGGATTGAGCAGGTCCTCACCAACCTCATCGCCAACTCCATCAAATTTACGCCGCAAGGCGGAACCATCCATGTCAGCGCAAGCAAGGAACATCAGTTTGTGGAAGCGTCCGTCAGGGATTCCGGGCCCGGCATTCCTCCGGAATATTTGCAGCAGATTTTTGACCGTTTCAAGCAGGTGCCCGGCCATGAAGAGGGCGGAAAAACCAAAAAAGGCGTGGGCCTGGGGCTGGCCATCTGCAAGGAGATTGTCGCGCAACATTCGGGAAGGATTTGGGCTGAAAGCCAATGGGGGAGCGGCAGTTCCTTTATTTTCCGCCTTCCTCTGGACCCCGCGACGCTTCTCCCGGAGCCAAAATCCATCCTGATTGTTGATGATGATGAGGAAATCTGCGAGCTGCTGGCCACCATGCTCAAACGGCTGGGGCACCGGGTGCAAACTTGCCCGGACGGGGAGCAGGCCATCGAACTGGCGAAGAAAAGCAAGGACTCCCTGGATTTGATTTTTCTGGATCTGATGCTGCCCGGCAAAAGCGGCCTGGAAGTGGTGCGGGCCATACGCTCCAACAACCCTCACACCCAAATCGCCATCGTCACGGCCTATCCGAACAGCGCCCTTCTTTTTGAAACCATGAAATTCACGCCGCTCACGATCATCGCCAAACCCTTTAATCCCGAGCACATTCAGGACACGCTGGCCCGATGCCCGCCGAGGAGACCGCATGATGGAACCTGACAAACAAAAATCCAAGACCATATTGGTGATTGAAGACGAGCCGGACGTGGCCGAGAGCCTCGAGGCAAAGCTCAGGCTGGAGGGCTATGCCGTTCAACTGGCTTCCGATGGCGAAGCGGGAGTGGAGAAAGCCCGGGCCGTCAAGCCCGATCTTATCCTCATGGACCTGATGATGCCCAAATTGAACGGCGCGGAGGCCTGCAAAATCCTTAAAGAACACCCTCAAACTAAAAATATTCCGATAATCGTCTTGACGGCGTCGCAGAAGGTTGAAAGTGTCGAACTGTCGTTTGTCGTTGGCGCCGATGATTTTCTGAACAAGCCCTATACCAATGATCTCCTTCTGCAAAAAATAAAAAAACACCTTCCTTGAGGCCCATCTCATTGCGGAGAGAAAAATAATTATTGTAGAATGTGGCAACATGAATTTTGCGCCCGTAGCTCAGTTGGATAGAGCGGCTGGCTTCGAACCAGCAGGCCGCAGGTTCAAGTCCTGCCGGGCGCACTCGTTCACCCGGCTCTCCGCCCTTCTTGTGCTCTGCGCCTCCCTTTCCGCCTGCGGACTTTTGAGGAGTAAACCTGACCCCCAAACAGGCGAGCTCATGCCCAAAACCGTGGCCGTTGTTCCCGTGGCCAACCAAAGCCAAGACATCACCCTGCCAGCACTCATACGCTTTTTCCTGGAAGAAGAGCTGGATGATAAAGGGTTCAGCGTTATTCTCCGCTTTGATGAGATTGATGACCAGCTCCGCCAGCTGGGCGTGACGGACGGCTCCCAAATTCATGACGGCAACATCCAGAACATCGGCCAGTCCCTCAAGGTGGAGGGCCTCCTGCAGTGCATCCTCCACGAAGCCACGCAAAGCAAAGGCGTAAGGGTCATCCGCGCCACATTCCGGCTCATCTCCGTTTTCAGCGGGCGCACGCTCTGGGAAAAGCAATACGAAGTCGAACAAAAAGTCGCCGGCAGAATTCCCGTCAAGGGCACCGTCACCCCCAACTGGACCTTGAAGCAGGCCCGTTCCCTGGCCCGCTCATCGGCGGGAAAACTGCCCAAAAAACTGGTCCAGGATGCTCTCAAAAGCCTCCATCGTTAAGGCCCTTCTGGCCGCCTCCGTGCTGGCGCTGGCCTGGCCCGGCGTTTTGCGCGTCTCCGCGGCGCCTGATGGCGAATCCTCCCCCAAAAGTTCCGAGCTACAATTAATCAGCAACTTGCTTGAAACGGCGTTTGACGCCTATGTGGACGAAGACTATGACCGCGCCGTCACCCATTTTCAGCGCGTTCTGCAGCTCAATCCCCGCGACAAAACCGCCCAGAAGGGCCTGAAGCAAAGCCAGAAGATGCTCAAAAACAAGAATGCCATCTTCCAGCAAAATGAGAAGGACCGCCTGAAAGCCGCGCGCAAGTTTGCCTCAAAGGAAAAATGGCTGGAAGCCCTCGATGAAATCGCTTCGGTGCTTGCCGTCAGCGCCAACAGCCGCGAGGCTCTGGAAATCCAGAATGAAATCGCCGCTCTCTGCCGCGAACGCATGTCGGACGCCAAGGCGCCCCCGGGCAATGAGATGATCTACCAGGGCCTGATCCATTACATGAACAAACGCTATGAAGAAGCCATCAAAATCTGGCGTGAGGCGGCGGCCCTGCGGCCGGAAGATTTCAAGATCGTCATCTACATGGAACGGGCCAAACAAACCCTCCGCCAGGGAGAAAAATATGAAACCCTGGTGCTGGGCCCCAAACGCGCCGCGGCGCATTTTTCCACGGGGAATTTTGAGGCGGCAGCAGAAATCTGGCGCAAAATCCTTCAATATCAACCGGACAACAAACAGGCCATCGAGTGGCTGGACAAGATCAAAAAGGAATCCGCAGGGGCGGGCAAGGAAACCCTCATCGGCGAGCTGTATGACCACGGGCTTGAGCTTTTCCAAAAGGAAAAGTACGCCGAATCCCTGGCCAAGTGGAACGGCATTCTGGAAATCGATCCCAACAATGAAGTCGCCAAGGGATATGTGGAGCGCATCCAGGCCAAGGGCGTGACAAAAGCCGCTACCACAACTCCCAAAGATCCGGCGCCGCCCGCGCCGGTGACAACCATCCCCACGGACGAATCCCGCCGCAAAGAGGAAGCCCAGATGCATTACACGCGCGGCTCGCTCAACTACGCCGAAGGCAAGCTTGATGAGGCCATCAAGGAATGGCGCGAGGCGCTCCGCATTTATCCGGCCCACGCTCCATCCATCAAAATGCTCGACAAGATTTCCGGGGGCAAAAAGCCGTGAAAAAAGTTTTCGCTTTCATTTTTTTTAGCCTGGCCGCGCCATCCTGGGCCGACCAAAACTCCATTGACAACCTCATCATGTCCGAGAGCGAAAGCGGCGTGATCATTGCCGTTGAATCCGCCCGCAGGCTCGGCCACAATCTCCGCGAGTCCGCAGACTCTCTCCAAATCACTCTGGAGATGACAGAGGACGTCGCCTGTCCCAAGATCAAGCTTCCTCAGACTGACAACG
>MGUQ01000100.1:4215-9242 GCA_001799975.1 Elusimicrobia bacterium RIFCSPLOWO2_01_FULL_54_10
GCGGTTCACCGTGGCCCAGAAGGACTGGATCCTCACCCTCAACCTTCACGCGCTGGGCGGCATCTCCAGCCAGCCCAATGTCTCCATGCCGCACGGAACCCCGCGCTCCGACTACCGCACTTCCGAAATCACCATGGAAAGCTACAGCGACGCCGAGGAAACCGCCATGCCCAGGCGCACGCTTTCCGTCCGTCCCGATTTGGATGAAATCGTGAGTGTGGGGCTCACCAACCACCGGCCCCTGGAAATCGCGCGCATGGAGCTCAAGCTGGCCGGCCAGAAGCTTTTTGAGTCCCGCAGGAATTTCCTGCCCAGCGTGGCCGCGCGGGGATCCCAGTCTGAAGGGTCAACGCTGATTTCTCCAAACGATTCGTCCACCCGCGCCGATTTCCGCCGCAAGGAGCTGGGCATTGAGCTCGGCCAGCCCATCTTCCAGAGCGGGCGCATTTACTATTCCCAAAAGCAGGCTGCTGCCCAGGAAGAAGCGGCAAGTCTGGCCATCGCCAAAGTATTGCAGGAGGCCACTTTCGGAATCCTCAACAGCCTCTACACTTTCCTTCAAACCCGCGAAGGCGTGGGCCTGCGCAAAAGTGTGGTCAAGGAAAGCCAGGACATCATGGAAGCCACAAAAAAGAAAAGGGACATCGGCGTATCGTCCGAATCCGAATACCTGGGCGTGCTTTCCGCGGGCAACCAGATCGAATACAAAGCCGTCTCAGAAGAGAAGGATTTTGAAATCGCCCGCTCAAAACTCATGGGCGTGCTTAATCTGGATTCCATCCCCCTGGAAATTCCCATCAGCCTGGTGGACCTGGCCAGCCGCAAAGTGCCGGCCACCAACCTCGATTTGGATAATTTGATCGCGCTGGCGCTTTCGAACCGTCCTGAAATCAAGACGGCGTATCTGGGCAAGAAAATCAAGGAATATGCCCGCAAGGCCGCGCGGGGGGAATATCTTCTCAAGGTGGACGCCAGCGGGTTCGTGGGGCAGTCAGGCGCCGCGTTCGCGCAGGAGAATCTGAATATGAAGGACAGCTACAACGCGGGACTGCGCGGCACGCTCTATTTCGGCGGAAGCTCCATCAGTCCCCAGGTATCGCGCGAAAAGACCGCTCCTGACCTGGGCTCCAATTCCCGCACGGAGACCCGTGCGGAATCCGTCACGGTGGGCCTGCTGGACTCGCTCGGGGCGCGCTCCAATTATTTCCAGTCCAAAATTGAGGAAGAAAAAGCCAAAGAGGAATTTGCCGCGCAAAAGAAGGGGATTATCATCGAGGTGAAGGAAGCGTTCTACAACATGCAGCGCGCCCGCATCCAGATTGACACCGCGCGCAAGGAGCTGGAATACCGCAAAAAGGAGGCCGCCATCGCCAAGTCCAAAGACCGCCTCCACCAGATTGAGGCCACTCAGTTCCTGCAGGCGATTTCGGGCATGACAGAGGCGGAAGTGGGCATCCGCGAAGCTACTGCTTATTACCTGACCGCCCTGGCCGCCCTCGAAAAAGCCACCGGCCAGCCCCTCACTCGATAATAAAAACCTGCACAAAACTAAAACTATCCCTCATCCCGCCGATATCTGGTGGGAACCCACTGTGGTTCCCCTCATTCCGCTTCGCGGAACGAGCCTCCCCTCCGCAAGGCGTACTTCGGAACAGTTTTAGTTTTGTGCTGGAATTAATTGCTTGATGGATAATGTTATTTGAAATTACCCTTCCGCTAGGGTAGCTACGGAGCAATTTCGCAAAAATATCGCTTGATATGCCTGCGAGCAAATCGACTAATCTTTTTTGCTGAGCGCGTTTTGGAGGGGAGGCTCCACCGAAGGTGGAGGGGAACCACGGAGAGGTTCCCGGCAGAGGGCCGCGGGAAGCAAAAAAATTAGTTGATTTGCGAGCAGGGGTTAGCGCTTGTTTTGCTGGTTGATTTGCTGGTTTTGGCGGTTGATGCGGTTGATCTCTTCGATGGCCCTGATGGTCCTCTGATTGTCTTCTGCTGAACGCTGAACATTCTGCTGCATTTTCATCTGCTGCGCCGTATGCTCTGCAACCTGCGCCGCTATTTTTTCCTGCCTTTTTTTGATTTCATCCTCGCTTTGAGCGGCCGGATCTTCCTTGGGAACTTCCGGGTCTTTCCGGAAGAATCCAAAATAAATCCCGGCCAGAACTGCCAGAACAGAAGCGATGATCAGGGCTTTTTTCAACTGATGCCGGTCAGGGCTTGGCCGGTTCTTTGGCGGGGAGAGGTGTGGCTGCTTTGGCTTTCGGAGCAGGCTTGGCCGGTTCGGCCGGCGTCACCGCCGGAACTTCAGTTGTTTCCAACTCAGGCTCCGCGAAATCCTCGCCGTAATAGGATTCGTCGAAATCATCGAACTGGTTCTGGTCGGCCCGGAACGATTCGAAGAGAGCCCAGCTCATGAGCCCCGCGGAGGCCACAACGACCGCAACAAAGGCGGCGATTTTGCCTTTGCCTGGTTTATCGTCCATGTAACTTATTCAGGCATCGAGCTCTTCTTTCTCGTGTTGCCTTCAATGCTCACAAGCAGGCGAAGGATTTCGGAGATGAAGAGGAAGAACACGAAATAGAAAAAGCCCAGGGCCAGAGCCAGAACGGAAGTGGCGCGGGGGGCTTCAGCGGAACCGCCGCCGATGAGGATGATGAAGAAGAAGATGACTCCGAGCAACCCGGAAAGACCTGCAAATCCCACAAACGTCCATCTCAATTTCTTTGCAATTTTGTTCTCTTCCATGTAGTGATGCCTCCTTAAATGCGCGACGATAATAACGCCACATGAAATATAGCATCAGAGCCTATATTTGTCAATATCGATGAGAAATTCTATAATGGCCCCCATGACGCCCAAGGAACAGGACTGGAACGAGCGCCTGGAGCGCGAAGTTTACCAGAGAACCCTGGCCCTTCAGGACTCGCTCAAACGGCTGGAGGCCTTGAACAGCATGCGGGCCCAGTTTGTGGCCATCATGTCGCATGAGCTGCGCACCCCGGCCACCGCCCTCATCGGCTATGCCGACACTTTGAAGGAAAAGTGGGCCAAGCTCCCGGAAAAGAAGATCCAGAAATACCTTGATGTCATCTCGGAAGAATCCAGCCGCATGGTCACGCTCATGCAGGAGATTTTTGAGATCTCGCGCATTCTGGAAGGCAAGCTCAGCCTGCAGTTCCAAACCGCGGACTTGATCCCGCTCATCGGCTCGGCCGTCAAAGAGTTCCGTTTGCGGTACGCGGACAAATCCTTCGGGTTCAAGGAAACCGCGGATTCCCTGGAAGCCAAAGTGGACACTCTCTATTTCAAGAGCGCCCTCACGCACGTTCTCCTGAACGCGGTCAAATACACCCCTGATAAGGGAAACATTCTGTTATTCGTCGAAAGCAAGGGCGGGGAGGCCGTTATCCGCATTGAAGACGACGGCCCCGGCATCCCCAGGGAATACCGCGAAAAAGCTTTTGAGCCATTTTTCCGCTCCATGGACAATGTAAACCGCAAAACCCCGGGCGCGGGCCTGGGTCTCACCATCGCCCGCGGGGTGATTGAAGCCTTCAAAGGCCGCGTCGTGGTGGCGGACAAGCTCACCGGCAAGCAGGGCTGCGCCGTGGTCATTTCCATTCCGCTTGCGGGCGGCTCCTCATGAAAAAGCGCACCGTGCTGGTGGCCGATGACGAAGTCAATCTCTTGAACCTCCTTAAAGACAACCTGGAAGAAGAGGGATATGAGGTGTTCACGGCCGCCGACGGCGAGGAAGCGCTCAAGGTCTGGGTCCAGAAACGCCCGGACGCCGTGGTGCTGGACATCGAAATGCCGCGCATGAACGGCTGGAAAGTGCTTGAAGAAATCCGCAAGGTCACCCTCAGCAATGAAGTGCCCGTCATCCTCATTCTCTCCGCCTACGCCCAGCACGAAGACATCCAGCGCGGCATGGCGCTGGGCGCCAACAAATACCTCACCAAGCCCTTCAAAACACGGGCGCTCGTTGAGACAATCGAAGAATATTTAAAAGGAAAGTAAGGGTTTACTCGGGGGGGTTGTAGCGGTATCCCACTTTGCCCACCGTCTCAATGAGCTCGGCATACTTGCCCAGCTTCTTGCGCAGGCGGCCCACATGCACGTCAATGGTGCGGGAAGATTCCAGGTTTTCGCGCTCCCAAATCTGGGCGGAAATCACGTCGCGCGTGAGCACGCTGCCCTGCTCTTTCACAAACAGCACCAGCAGGGCGAATTCCTTGGGGGTCAGTTTCAAAGGGGTTTTTTTGATCGAGGCCCTGCGGCTGTCCATGTCCAGGGCGAAAATGCCGTCGTCCAGGATAGCCCCTGGTTTTTTGCCGGCAGGCTTGGAGCGGCGGAGCACCGCATTCACCCGCGCCAGCAATTCCGCGGGGTTGAACGGCTTGGCCACAAAATCGTCCGCGCCGCTCTCCAGGCCAATGATCTTGTGGATGTCGGAGGACTGCACGCTCACCAGGATGATGGGAATGTTCTTGGCCCGCGGGTCTTCGCGGATGCGGCGGCAGGCCTCCAGGCCGTCCATGTTTGGGAGCTGAATGTCCAAAAGGATGAGGGAAGGCTTTAAAGTGGGGATTTTTTTGATGCCTTGCTCCGCGGATTCCACCCCGACGGTGACAAACCCGTTTTTGGAAAGAAAGGTCTCTATCAGGTCGCGGATGTTGAGTTCATCCTCGATGATGAGGATTGTTTTCTTTTCTTCCATCCCCGGAATGTTACAATAAATTTACATTTTTTAAAAGGCTTAATTTATTATTTTCACGCCCTTGAAGATGGCGGAAATTCTGCTAAAATTGAAGTGTGAAGAAGATTCTTATCATCGACGATGAGCTTTCAATCGTCAACTTCATAACCGACGTCTCCAAGGTCCTGGGGTTCGACGCCAAATTCCTCACCAGCGGCAAAAAAGCCTTTTCCACGGCCAAAGAATGGAAGCCGGACGTCATCACCCTGGACATCATGATCCCTTCGCCCAACGGCCTTGAAGTGCTGGCGCTGCTGAAACCTGACC
>MGUQ01000101.1:0-5031 GCA_001799975.1 Elusimicrobia bacterium RIFCSPLOWO2_01_FULL_54_10
TGCGCGTGGCGCACATGGGCTACATCCTCAGGAAAGACATCGAAGCGGGCATGAAAGCCCTTGCGGAAACTTTGAAGGAAATGCAAGTTCCCGCCGCCAGATAATGTCAGCCACCAAAATCGTCGTCGCCGACGAGATTGACGCCGAAGGCCTGGAGCCCCTGCAGGGCAAAAACGGCTTCAAGCTTGTTGTGGTGAACGACCCCGCCAGACTCGCCGCTGAAATCGGCGACGCCCAGGCGCTGCTGGTGCGTTCCAAAACAAAAGTAGATGCCGCGCTTCTTGAGAAGGGAAAGGCTCTCAAGTTTGTTGGGCGGGCCGGAGTGGGAGTGGACAATATTGACGTGGCCAGCGCCTCCAAGCGCGGCATTGTGGTGGCCAATGTCCCGGGCGGCAACACCATTTCAGCGGCAGAGCACACGATGGCCATGATCCTGGCCATTTCCCGCAACATCCCCAAAGCCCACGCCTCTGTTTCAGCCGGCCTGTGGGAGCGGAACAAATTTATCGGCACGGAACTGCAGGGCAAAACGCTCGGCCTCCTGGGGTTTGGGCGCATCGGGCGCGAAGTGGCCCGGCGCGCGCTCAGCTTTGAAATGAAGGTGATGGCCTACGACCCGTTTGTTTCCGAGCAGAACATGAAAGCGCAGGGCATCCTGGCGGCTTCCATGGACGATGTCCTGGCCAAATCCGACTATATATCCCTCCACATGCCTGTCACAGACCAGACAAAGGCGATGATCAACGCCCAAGCCCTGGCCAAAATGAAACCGGACTGCCGGCTCATCAACTGCGCCCGTGGTGAGCTGGTGGATGAACCGGCGCTCGTGGCTGCATTGAAAGCCAAAAAAATCAAGGGTGCCGCCCTGGACGTTTTCAGCGCGGAACCGCCCAAGACCAAAGATTTTCTCACACTGGACAATGTTGTTTTAACGCCTCATCTGGGCGCCTCCACGGAAGAAGCGCAAGTGAAAGTGGCATACGAGCTTTCGCTCGCCTTGCGGGATTTTTTCGACCGAGGAGTCATCCGCAACGCCGTCAATCTGCCGTCCGTGGAGCCGGAGCTCCTTGAACGGGTCACTCCTTTCATCAAGCTGTCCGAAGCGCTCGGCACTTTCATCGCCCAGGTTGTGGAAGGAGGCATGGAGGAAATCCGGGTGGAGTTTGCCGGAGATTTTTCGCCTCCCATGCGCAATCTCCTGAACCTCTCGGCTGTTAAAGGCATCCTGTCCTCCGCCATGGGCGAAGGCGCGGTCAACTGGGTGAATGCCATGCCCATCGCCAAAGACCGCGGCATCCGCCTGGAGGACGCCTCCACCACGGACACCAGGGATTACACCGCCCTCATCACTTTGAAAGTCAAAACGGACAAACAGACGCGCTCGGTTTCCGGCACCATTCTCACCTCTGGCAAGCCCCGCATAGTGCGCATTGACGAGATGAGCGTGGACATCGTGCCGGAAGGCCACATGATCATTTTCACCAACATCGATCAGCCAGGAGTGGTGGGTTTTATCGGCACTCTGCTGGGCAAAAACAACATCAACATCGCCGCGTTCCAGGTGGGGCGCAAGCAGGCAGGGGGCGAAGCGGTTTCCGTCCTGAATGTGGATTCCCCCGTTCCCGCACCCGTGATGGATGAAATCCGCGGTTTTTCTGGAATCAAAAACGTCTGGATGGTCAAAATCGCTTAAATTCCCGTGAGTTCAGTCCTCTCGATCCGCAATCTCACCAAAATCTACCGCCGCTCCCACCTGGGGCGGGTCACCGCCACCATGGGCGTCAAATCCATCAACCTGGAAATCGCCCGGGGCGAAATCATGGGCCTGATTGGGCCCAATGGCGCCGGCAAAACCACCACCTTAAAACTCATCCTTGGCCTTCTGAACCCCACGGAAGGAGAAATTTACCTGATGGACAAGAAACTTCCGGACTCCTCTGTCATTCAGAAAGTGGGGTTCCTGCCGGAAGTGCCGTATTTTCCCAAGAATTTTTCCGTTGAAGAAGTCCTTTATTTTTACGGTCGCCTCTCGGGCATCCCTGATTCCAAAGTGCGCGCCCGTGCTGACGAAGTGCTCGCGCTCGTGCGGATGAGCCACCGCAAAACCCGCATGGTGCGCGAGTGTTCAAAAGGCATGCTTCAACGGCTCTCGCTTGCCCAGGCTCTGATCCATGACCCCGAGCTTCTAATATTTGATGAACCCATCACAGGGCTGGATCCCGTGGGCTTAAATGAAATGCGTGAGATGATCGTCACCTTGAACAAGTCCGGCAAGACCATCCTGTTCTCCTCACACATCATCTCAGAAGTAGAGCGGATTGCCCACAGGGTGGGCGTCATGGAAGGCGGCGAAATGGTCCAAACTCTTTCATCAGACCAATGGAAAGGCCGGCCCGGGCACCTGGAAGAAATTTTTGTGCAAACCATTCATTCCCGCGGAGGACTGGCCGTTTGAAACTCTCGAATATCCTCCCGCTGGCCCGCTACACATTTGTGGGAAGTTTCCGGAGCAAGATTTTTCTGGTCCTCATCCTTTTCGGCGTTTTGCTCCTTTTGTCCTCGTTCCTCCTGTCCATCCTCGGACAGGAGCAGGAAATCCGGGTTCTGACGGATTTGGGACTGGCTTCCATCGAGATCCTGGCATTGTTCACCTCCATTTTTCTCATGGTCAATCTCATTTTGGAGCAGATCGAACAGAGGACGCTCTACCTTGTTTTGACCCGTTCGGTCAGCCGGGCGGAATATTTGCTGGGAAATTACTTCGGCACACTGGCCGCAATTTTTGCCTGTGTTGTTCTCATGACGCTTCTTCATGCAGGAATTTTGCTTTTCAAGGGCTGGGACATCCGGGCCGAAGGGCTGGTCTATTTCGCCTCTGTTTTCACCTCGTTTGAAAAAATCGTCCTCGTGTCCGCCCTGGGCCTGTTCTTCTCGATCTTTTCCACTTCTGCGGTATCCGCCCTTGTGTTCACTATTTTTTTGTGGATTTCGGGACACTTCGCGGTTGAACTGAAATTTCTGGCCGGCCGTCTAGAGGACGGCGCATTAAAGACCCTGTTCAAAGGGATCTATTATCTTGTGCCCCATTTCCATTATCTGAATGCGCGGGACATCTGGATTTCCTATTCCAGCCAATTTGGCAGGATGATAGCCGAAGGAACCCTGTATACGGCGCTCTATAGCGCCGCGGCCCTTCTTCTGGCGCACCTCTCTTTCAGAAAAAAGGAGTTTTAAACACTCGTGCCCCTGTACCGCGCTCTGCCTGTCCTTTCCCTGGCGGCGCTTCTGACCGCATCGACTTTACTCGCTTATAGAATGCACAAAGAACGGGTCTTCCCATATCCCCCGTTCAACGAACTCATCTTCAATATCTCTGAAAAATTCCAGAACCTGCCCTCCTTTTCCCGCCCTCTGGGGTCGGAAGGCGGTTTCAGGGATTTTGGCGGGCTTTTGCTGGGCCTCCGTCGTCTCACTGCGGACATCGCCTGGTTGAGCGTCCTGCAGTATTACGGTTCGCATGAGGCAGCTGGCCATGAGGAAGATCATGAGAGCAGACAAGCATTTGGCGCGGGCAGATATGCTGCTTTGAAAGACATGGTGATGCGCACCGTGCGGCTGGATCCCCACTTCCACTTTGCCTATCTTTACGGGGCTGGTTCACTGGCGTTCAATCTGGACAGATATGATGAGGCCCTGGAGTTATTGCAGGACGGCATTCAGCGCAACCCCAATTATTGGAAATTCCGCCTCTATGTGGCCGCAATTGTCTGGAAGAAGAAGGGAGAGTATGACAACATGATCCCCCTTTTGGAGGAAGCCATCGCGTATCCGGACTGTCCCACGCTGGTCAAATCCAGCCTGGCCAACATCCATAAAGCTCGGAAAAATTACGCTCGCGCCCTGCAGATCTGGCTGAATGTCCTGGAGACCGAGCACTCGGATGCCGTGTATCGCCAACAGGCGGAGGATCAAATCGGTCAGCTCCGGGGCCTTTTGGGACTCTAATTTGGCTGAAAATCCCTTGCTTTTTAGGCCAAAAATCGTGATACAATAGAGGCATGCCTAACATCAAGAACAGCTTCGGCCCGAGTACAGATATCCTGTCCGATGCAGACTATGACGGTTCCCGCTATGTTTGGTTCCATTTCCGCAAGCATGGCCATCCATATACTTATGAACCTACAGCGAGTCTGAACCGTTCAGGGCGCTTCGCAGAAGCCACAAAAAACGCCCCTCAGTTGGGGGATGTCGCCTGGTGGAACGGTTTTATGGGGATCTATGACCCCCATATTCCTTACACGGACGGGGGCTCATCGATGCGCTTGAACTTGCGCACTGCAATCGGGGAACGGTCTTATAAGCAGCTTGAAAAGGAGCATGGACCCGTGAAATGGCTTCGGCACAAAAATGCCTCTCTCAACGGTTCGATCAAACAGGAGGAAAAAACCTCCTGGCTCGGCAAGCTTCTTAACTCAATTACAGGCTAAACCCTAAATCTTTCAGTTGTCAGGAGTGGAAGGGACTGGACTGGAGCGCAGTGGCGCCCATAAGGTTCAAATCCACGCAGCGGGCGCATTCGCGCCCTTCCCAGATGGCCCAGACCACCAGAGACTGCCCCCGCCGCATGTCGCCGCAGGAAAAAATCCCCGGAACATTCGTCATATAATCTTTATCCACCTGCACGTTGGTGCGCGGGGTGAGTGTCACGCCAAAATCCTTGAGCATGGTGCTGGTTTCCGGCCCCAGAAAGCCCAAGGCCAGCAGAACCAAATCCGCTTTCAATTCAAATTCGCTCCCAGGCACTTCAACCATTTTTGGAGGAGTGCCGTTTTGCCCCCCCTCCCATTGGACGCGGACCATGTGAATTTTTTTGACCACGCCGTTTTCGCCGGAGAATTTCTTGGTGTTGATGCTCCAGTCGCGCATTCCTCCCTCTTCGTGGGATGAGGAAGTGCGGAATGTCCGCGGCCAATCCGGCCAGGGGTTGCCGAAATTTCTCGCCTCGGGCGGCTTGGGAAGAAGCTCAAAAGA
>MGUQ01000101.1:5056-6132 GCA_001799975.1 Elusimicrobia bacterium RIFCSPLOWO2_01_FULL_54_10
TTGGAGAGGCAGGAAACTCATCGCGGGATAAATGCCCTTCAAGTCCCGGCCCGGAATCTCCAACTCCCTGGCTTTTGTGGCGCCGCCCGCCAGCACCACCGCATCAAAATTTTTCTGAATATCCTTGGCTGACACATTGACTCCCACATGGGAGTTGACCTTAAATTCCACGCCCTCGTCTTTCATGAGCTGGATGCGGCGCAGCACCACAGCCTTTTCCAGCTTGAAGTCAGGAATGCCGTACATGAGGAGGCCGCCCACCCGGTCGCTGCGCTCAAAAACCGTCACGGAATGGCCGGCCTTGTTCAGCTGGTCTGCGGCTGCCAGGCCTGAAGGGCCGGAGCCGATCACGGCCACTTTTTTGCCCGTGCGTTTGGCGGGCAGGGCGGGCTTCATCCAGCCGTTCTTGTATCCGTGCTCTATGATTTCCTGCTCAATGCGCTCGATGGTGACGGCGGAATCGTTGATGGCCAGAACGCAGGATTCTTCGCAGGGTGCCGGGCAAATGCGGCCTGTAAATTCCGGAAAATTGTTGGTGGAGAGGAGCATTTCGAGGGCCTCTTTCCAATGGTTGCGGTAAATGAGGTCGTTCCATTCGGGAATGATGTTGCCCAGCGGGCAGCCCTTGTGGCAGAACGGCACTCCGCAGTCCATGCACCGGCCGGCCTGGGACTGCAGAGTTTCGTCGGAAAAATGCCCGTGGACGTCTTTCCAGTCCTTGAGCCGCTCGGCGACAGGGCGGTCGGGCGGAATTTCGCGGCGGTTTTCCATGAATCCTGTGATTTTTCCCATGATTAAACCGAGGCCAGCTTCATGGATTCGGCGCTCAGGTGCATTTTGTCCAGCACCTTCTTGTAGTCTTCGGGCAGCACCTTCACAAATTTAACGACATAGGCTTCCCAGTGGTCCAAAATCTTTTTGGCCACTGCACTGTCGGTATATTCAAAATGCTTTTTGAGGAGGCCCCGCAATGTGTCCTGGTCGTGCTTGGACTCCACCGGATGCAGGCCCACCATGCCCAGGTTGCAGCGGCTCTTGAAATCGCCATCTGGGTCCAGAACATACGCGATGCCGCC
>MGUQ01000102.1:0-788 GCA_001799975.1 Elusimicrobia bacterium RIFCSPLOWO2_01_FULL_54_10
AGGCTTTTGTATAATTCGACACGAAGATACCTAAGCCCAAGAATTGCAAAACCACCGAGTACTATGAGCAAAAAAACACCCCGGACTATCGACTGCCAATTATTTTTCAAATATGTTCTTATGAAATCCACCATTCTAGTATATACCCACTGTAACAAAAGGGGCTGTTGATAAAATGACATCGGCAATATTATTTACCGCCACATCCGGCGCGGCACTATTCTCTAAGGGGACAAATCCCAATCTCTCAACCTCCTCTTTAGATAGCAAAGGATCCTCCTCGTGTCTCTGTTTGAGATTGGTCCCGGCTGTGCCCCGCGCTTTGGATCTTGCCACTAAAGTTTCAAGTGGTGCCCAAATGTAAAACACGAGCGCATTTGGATAAATCTCGCATATAGTTTTGGAGCCGGTTATGTCTAAAGTAACAAGGGTCTGCTCTCCCGATGTCACAATTGCATCAATATCAGCCTTGCGCGTGCCATAGTTATTGCCCGCGAATTTGTTTGGCACAATAATCTTGCCCTCGCTAAGCTCTTGTTCGAACTGTGGTGATGAAATGAAGTGATATTGCACCCCACCTGTTTCGCTCGCTCGTTTTGCCCGAGTAGTGCAAGTGACAACCCGCCTCAATCTTAGCTCCTGTTTTTCCATCAACAAACCCGCAACAGTACTCTTGCCCGCTCCCGTAGCCCCGCTGATAACGATAAGCCTAGGCCGCATTGGCCAGACTGCTGGATTCAATCTCGCTTATGACTTGATCACAAGCTGCAACCAGGTTAGAGTCCCCC
>MGUQ01000102.1:796-5767 GCA_001799975.1 Elusimicrobia bacterium RIFCSPLOWO2_01_FULL_54_10
CACTCTCAAACTTGGCAATGTCCAAATAGGGTGTGCCCATGCCATCTTTATATTCTATCTCTGCCATTGTTTTTCTTAATTAACCCAATAATCCCGACAGGCTATTATAACTCAAATTCTTTTATAAGTTTGTCTAGCACTTCCCTTGCTGTGGTCTCGTCAACTACTCCGCCCTCTATTAGGGCTTGTTTAAAGGCTTTTTGGAGCTTGCCCCTTGCCGGTCCCTCAAGCTCGACACCCCGGATTTCCTTAAAGCGCCCCATGAAGACTGGGCCGTTGAATAATTTTATCAACTTTTCCTGCGGGCCAGATTGCTCGCTCGCTTGTTTGCGGAGAGCACTCATCCGTTCCCGGGTGGCCACAAGCACGCGCTCGTGTAGAGCCGTAATCTCTGGGTCATCCGAGACAGATGCTCGACTATCAGCCTCAAAGAGGGCCAACAATTGATCGAATCCCTCGTGGGCTAAGAGCTCTTGCGCCGCCGAGACTCGCATCTCGTGTAAGTGTGAGACACGCAAATGATTTTCGATTAGCCACAGGATAGTTTCTTGTTCTTTGTTTGAAATCTTTAGACGTTCTAGTATGGGTTTTGCTTTGCTCACGCCTGCCTCTTCGTGGCCGATGAAGCTTACTTTTGTTTTACCATCCACTATCTTTTCTTCGCGATGCTCTGGTTTGGCAATGTCGTGCATTATCGCGCCAAGAGCAAGAGTAAATGGCGCGTCCTTGGACAGGTGGTCGCAAAGCAAAGCCGTGTGTTCGAAGACACTCCCCTCCATATGATAAGGTGGACCTTGGAGAGCCGAGTCGAGGGCTTCAACCTCTGGCATTATTTCGCGCAATAAGTTGAGCTCTTTGAGTGTCTTAAGTGACGCACCAATATTGCCTTCGGCAAAGAGCTTGCGTAGCTCGCCCATGTTGCCTGTCAATCTCTCGGACGATAAAGTTTTCACTCTCTCCGCGCGCGACTTTATCGCCTCGTTTGCTTCAGGATCGGAACTGAAACCTGTCTTCGCTAAGAAGCGAACGTAGCGCAGCATTCTAAGTGAATCCTCTTCAATCCGTTTACCCGCTTCTCCCACAAAGCGCAGGCGCTTCTCTTTGATATCGTCTAAACCTCCGGTGAAGTCAAACACTCGGCCATTATTAGGATCGTAGAAAAGCGAATTGATAGTAAAGTCACGCCTGTCGGCATCGTGTCCGGCAAAGCGCACCGAGGTCACACTGTCAGGTCTGCGCCCATCTCCCTCGTAGCTGTCTTGTCTAAATGAAGCAATCTCATACTCTTCATCTCCTTTGTCACCATTACGAAATCGCACTCTCAATACTCCGAACTGTTTACCCGTCTGGTCAATCGAAACTTTTTTCTCTTCCAGCTCCTTCTTAAACACAGTTTGCAAAAGAGTTTCTGCCTCATCCACTGTGGCACTGGTGGCGAAGTCGATGTCGTGAGGCTCTTGCTCTAGTAGGGCATCGCGTACGAAGCCTCCGCATATTAACAATTTGGCTGGCCTAGATATTTCTTTGCCAACCTTTGTAGTTCTCTTGATGGGTGTAGCAAAGGCAGAAATTATCCGTTCGGCCCCAGTAAACTTCTCCGGCGGGAGAATCTCGCGCAAAGGCTTGAAGTCTAAAACATTTAGTGTTTTCGCTCCCTCCTCCTCGCCCCGCGCAAATACGAAAGAGCGCAAAGCCGCAACATCTTGCGGTGCCAGCTCCTGTTCCTCTGATTCTGCTCCGCTTTTACCATCTTCTTGATTCATAAATTGTGTTTGTTTATTTTATCACGACCAATCTCTTATCGAAGGGTAAGCAGAGAATGAGAGAGAACCCTCCCCTTGCCCTCCGGTAAGAGAGCCCGACCAAGCACAGTGCAAGTGCGAATGGTCAGGCTGTGCATCGGAGTTAACGCTCTCCGCCCGCGTGCCGTTCTGTTCCCAGGTGGCAACCCCGGCCTATCGCTCTTTAAAAACCGAGCGCAGGCAGTCCGGTCAGCCTAGCCACTTCTCCACCGCGGCGGACAAGACCGCTTCGGCTTGCTGGGCGAAACCTTCGTTCTCCACAGCAAGCTCGTCGGTTGTCCGTCGGCTGGGCCTCTTGGTCAACTCGAGGTTGACCATCGCCTGGAGCTTTCTCCAGACTTTGTCGAGATACTTTGTCTCGACGATGCCCACCAAGGTCCCGTACTTGCGTACGAAACCTTCCGGCAGGAGGGTGTTGGCATTGCCGCGCATGATCGCGTGACCAAGCGTGGCTTTGCCCTCTGGCAGGAGGACGTCGTATTCACCGACGCCCATCAGGATATCGGCCGGCACTGCGTGGAACACGCGATGCTTGCCCCTACCCCGCTTCGCCACCAGCACCCAGAAGTGGCAGTACTTGTCCCGCGCGTTGCGGAACAGGTACGCCTCTCCCACCACTGGTTGGTGGTTTCGGGCCAGGTGGGCGACCAAGGCCTGCAGCCGAACCTTGTCGGCCAGCAAGTCCTTGACCGCCCGCTTCCGGAGCTTCTCCCGGAGCTGTTTCAATTTTCTCACCTCCTTCAGGTGATTTCGCGATCAAGCCTTCTCCTTCGCAAAGAGGCAAGAGAGATCTCCGACTTTTCTATCCGGATAATCCCAGGCTGTCGCCCAGCCTACCAGCCCTCCTCTATGGGTCCCAGGACCCTCTTGTGTCCGCAGGTCCTACCGAAGCGGGTGTCGATCGACCTCAACACCAATGCTCCCTGCGGGGGCTCTTCGGGAACCAACACCACGAACGTGTTGGTTCCGGTCTTTTCTCTCTTGATCACCCGGTGCCACTGCCCGGGCGTCAGATTGGACCCTCTCCCCACCTTGCAATAGAAGGTGGGCAAAAGGTCCCAGGTCTTGTTGTTGTCCTCTTCCCCCTTGGCGAGGAGGCAGTCAACCTCCTTGGGGGTCCGGGGACCGAGGGGGACGAGATGACCACCGAGGTTTCCCTCAATGGCCATCTTCTTCAGGGTGTCCCCGGGTTGCCAATCCCCGGGGACGAACATCCAGAACTTTGCCCAGGACTGACACTCCTGGGCGTTTGCCAGCGTCAACACCCTTTCCCCCCATACTCGGATCACGCCGAGCGCGTTTGGTTTGGGACACATAATCGCGCCCATTTGAAGATTCCATTCGACTGCGCTCATGGCAAGCCGATGAAATACTCAAATGGGTGGCCGAGCAACTCTGTGCGAGAGTCGCTCGGCCAACTGTGTAAGTCTCAATTGGTGGGTAGAGACTAACCCCCTGCTTTAGTTCTTGGCGACCTCGAGCACCTGCTCGGGCGAGAGGCTCGAACGCGAGCCGTCGGGCTTGTGCGGGCTCCCACCCACCGTGCTCGAGCCGCCCCAACCCGGCTCGATGGCGTTCAGCCGGGCCAAGAGGCCGGTGATGTCGAAGGGTACGAGGTCGGACCTCTTGCCCAGCGTGTACATCACCGTCCCGTTCGGGGCCTCCGTGTAGAGGATGGCCACCAGGTGGCCCATCTTGTACACCTGCTCGAAGCCGGTGGTCGAAGTGACCACCTCCCAACCCCGCGCCGGCGACCAGCCGAAGCCGTCGCTCTTGCGCTCCGGCCGGGCCGCCGGCTCCTGCCAAGTGCCGTCCGCGTAGGCGGAAACCTTGGCGAGGAACCCACCGAGCATCTCGAGCGTCTGCGGCTCCTTCGAGCCGTAGACGGGGGCGAGCTCGCGGTGGATGGCGTGCGGCGGGCAAATCGGCCCGTGGGCGTCGGTCAAGCCGATGCGCTCCACGAGTTCCTTTACCCGCGCCTCGCCCACCCGCTCGGGGTGGAGCAAGAGCCACACAGCCAATACCGTGTCGGCGTCGAGGTCGTTGATTAAGATGGTGGTCTCCTCGTCGACCACCATCCCCAGCGTCAAAGCGGTCGCGACTTGCTGGCAGGTCGCGAGGGTCACCAACCGGATGCAGCCAGCGTGGTGATCGAAACTGAACCGACGCCCTGTGGCGTCGATCTGGGGACCCTGCACGGTCCCGTCGAGGGCGATCGTGTTCGGTGCGAGACTGTCGAAAGCGAGAGTCTGACCGAACACGAAATTGATGCGGGCCATTACTGGCCTCCACTTGCTCCTGATCAATCAGCCCCGCGTTTTGCGGAGTTGTGTCAGCGAGCTCGGTGCGGGGTGTAATTACAAGTTTTCCCCGCACTGAACCCGCTACAATCAAATCCCACTTCGCCAAAAATTAAATTGGCTTCGCGGGACAAGCTTCTTTGAACCCACCTCTTGGGTGGTCAACATCCGATGTTGACCAATGAGATGAACTCAAAAAGTTGCCCGACCTTGCTCGCCACCGAGCAGATCGGGCAGGGCAAACGTCCTAAAGGCGGGAGGTGAGGACGGTGTTGCAGTGGCAACCCTTTTTGGTGGCCACATAGGCCTTCATGGCCTTGCTTTTCTTCACCTCGTGGTCCCCGAGGCGGTTGGCCTTGAGGACCTTCCTGGCCTCCTTGACGTCCTTCGCTTCCCCCAGTCTGACGATCCCATGGATGACCATCATCTCTATGCCCTCCGTATCTCTTCCCGAGCGCGAGCTCATTCTCACGCGCGAGAAAGATAGCTCCTCCCATCACGTTGTGCGAACGTGACAGGAGAAGCGTGTGCAAAGCGCAATTTATAAACCGGCGCGCTTCAACCGGTCCCCGCTCTGGCCTAAGTGGCCTCGTCGGGGTTGGGCACCCCGAGCTTGGCGGCCAGTGCCGCGCGCTCCTTGCGCGTGGCACTCGCCTTCTCGGCCTCGAGCCGGCGGAGCCCCGTTGCCCGCCGGAGCTCGTCCAACTGCACCAGGAGGTGCAGTTGCCCCTGCAGGCTGGGCTCGAGGCTCGCGAAGAGCTCGGGCATGTCTTCCATGAGCCCGTCGAGGCCATGGTTTGAGGCCCCCTCGACGAACTCCGCCTCGAATCTTTTGCCTCTCGCCCCGCCTGCAACGAGGACGGGGAAGA
>MGUQ01000103.1:0-5883 GCA_001799975.1 Elusimicrobia bacterium RIFCSPLOWO2_01_FULL_54_10
CGACAATGGCCTGCTCAAAGGATATTTTAGTGCCGTCGGCGAAAGAGGCCACCATGTGTGGCTTTTGGTTCCATTTCTTCGCAAAACTTTGTTGGGTGTCGGGATTGCGATAGGGATCTTGCAGACCCTTGATGTTGCCGCAAAGAACCGGCTTGGCTCCGATTCCCTTGACGAAGCGGTACAAGTTCATTTGCACGCCCGGCTGATCGCCATCCACATTTGTATAAATCAATCCGGCTTTATCCGCATAGGTTTTTAGCAGGGGCCCGATGGTGCCATCCAGTTCGGCGTTCATGAGGATCAAATGCTTTCCATGCTTAAGAGCTTCCAAGGCCACGCGCGCGCCGAACTCAACGGCGCCGGTGACTTCTAAAACTGCGTCCACTCCATCGGCCCGGCATAAAAGCAGGGCGTCTTCGGTGACGCTATAGTCTCCCCGGCGGATATTGTCCTCCAACTCCTGCTGGGTTGTGACTTCTTTAAAGCCGCTCACCCCGGCCTCTTCATAGGCGCGCCTGGCGCCGGCCAATCTGCGGTTGGAAATAGCGACTAAGCGCATGCCCTTGACCGCTGTGAACATCTGCAAGGCAAAGCCGCGGCCCATGTAACCGGCGCCAATCATGGCCACCTTGAGCGGGCGGGCCTGCTCTTCTCTTTTTTCCAAAGCGCGGTCGATCAATATCATGATTTCACCCTATATAATCCGGCCAGTTTTTGTCCTTATCATTGATGCAGGCAGGCTTAAGCGGCCATGCAATTCCAAAGGCCGGGTCATCGTAGCGATAGCCGCCCTCGGCCTCCGGCTTATAAAACTGCGTGACAAGGTAAGACGCGGCGCAATCATCCGTCAGAGTGATGAACCCGTGGGCGCAGCCTTCGGGAACATAGAGCGCGCGCTGATTTTCTTCACTTAATTCCACGCCAAGCCATTCCTTGTAGGTGGGGGAGCCCTTCCTTAAATCGACGATGACGTCATAAAGCGCTCCGCGCGGGCAGGCAACCAGCTTATTTTCCGCATGAGGAACATTTTGAAGATGCATGCCCCGCAAGGTTCCCTTCTTATGATTAAAGCTGAGGTTAGCCTGCGCGATATTAGCGTTTAAGCCATGCTTCTCCAATTCTGCTTTGCAAAATGTGCGCGTGAAAAAACCGCGGGAATCTTCGCGCCGCTCGGGCTCAAGAACGAATGAGCCCCTGATTTTGGTTTCCACGAACTTCATCAATGATGGGCGCCGTTCCAGCGCAGCTCGGGGCTTAGGTACCCCTTCTCCCGCAGCCCGGTCAAAACCTTGATCCGCATGAAATCCGAATCGCGGAAGTCGCTGTTCTTAAAACTCATTTTTTCCAACCCGTCTTTAAGCTCCCGCACCGCGGTTTTTAAGTCAATTTGAGGCTGATGATCGGGAGCCAAACGGCGAAAGAGCGAGAAATTGACCCGGTACGAGCGTTTATCGGGCACCGCGTTTGGATTTACAGCGATATCCACTCCGGGAATTTCCTGCGCGACTGTCCTGGCCAAGTCGTTGACCTGATAGTTCCATTGGTCTGAGCCTGCGTTGACCACCAGGAAATTTCCGCCTTCCTTCGGGTTTCTCTGGATTGCCCAATCCATGGCCCGGGCCATGTCGCGAATATGGATCAACGGCCGCCAAGGGGTTCCGTCGCTCAAGATCGTGATTTTTTTTGAGGACAAGGCGCAGGCCACGAAGTCATTGAGAACCAAGTCCAGGCGCAGGCGCTCGCTCATTCCGCAAGCCGTGGCAAAGCGCAGGCAGGTGACCTTAAAATTCTCATCCGCCAGGGGCCGAAGGCCGTCTTCCGTCATAATTTTGGATTTGGCATAGGCGGTCAAAGGGTTCAAAGAGGAACTTTCCACTTTGGCATCCGCTTCCGCAAATCCGTAGACGCTGCAGCTGGAAGCGAACACAAAACTTTTGGCGCCGGCCTCTTTAGCCAGCCGGGCCAGGCGTATGCCCGAGCGGCAATTGATCTCCAAGGTAAGCTCCTCGTCGATCTTGCCCATGATGTCGTTGGATATGGCGGCCAAGCTGACGACCGCATCCACGCCCGCGAGCAGGTCGGCTTTGACGTCGCGGATGTCTTTAAAGATCTGCCTGTCCACCCGGGTCTCGGGAAGGGCTTCAGCCGCCGTTAAGCAGTGGGCGAAAAATCCCGAATCAAGGCCGATGAGCTCGGCTTCCGGATAGGATCTCCTCAGTTGTCGGACTACCGTGGGTCCGATGTAGCCCATATTGCCGGTCACTAGTATTTTCATGATCACACCATACCTTCCAAGGCGCCTTGCCTGCCGCCCAAAGTTCCTCCAAAATCTTTTTATCCCGCAGGGAGTCCATGCCCATGAAAAAGCCCTCATGCTGATAAGCGGCGAGCTCGTTGCGCGCCACGAGCCGCTGCAGGGGCTCCTGCTCAAAAACCGTGGCATCGCCGTCGATCAAATCGAAAACACGCGAGTCCAGGACAAAGAAACCGGAGTTCATCCAGTTGGTTTCTCCCACGGGCTTTTCGCTGAACTTATGGACCTGGTCATCTTGGATCTGCAGAATGCCGAATCGGCTCTGGTGACGCATGGCGGTGACCGTGGCGATCTTTTGTTTGCTCTTATGCAGTTCAATCACCTGCTGCACATTCACGTCGCTCACCCCGTCGCCATAGGTGAAGCAGAAGGTTTCGTCGCGCAGGTAATCCGCTACGCGCTTTAAGCGGCCGCCGGTCATGGTTTCCTGGCCGGTATCCACTAAGGTGATGCGCCAGGGCTCGGAGGTGCGCTTATGAACTTCCATGGTGTTATGGACCATGTCAAAGGTCACGTCCGAGCGGTGCAGAAAATAATTGGAAAAATATTCCTTGATCATGTCGCCCTTATAACCGCAAAGCAGGATAAAGTCATTGATCTGGCAGCTGCTGTAGATTTTCATGATGTGCCAAAGGATCGGCATACCGCCGACTTCCACAAGAGGTTTAGGCTTGAGGATGGTTTCTTCTGATAGACGGGTGCCCATTCCGCCCGCTAAGATAACAGCTTTCATGTGGCGCAGTCTCCCTTTCGGCTCACGACATGAAGTGTACTTTATGCCGATAGGGAGCTGGAATAGACAAAATGTAAAATAAATTTGATGAATTTGTGACACGCGATGCTTAAATCACTCCACCATCCTTTTAAGGAGGACCAGGGCGGTCTTGTTGTCGGGGTCGATTTTGAGGACTTCCTCGAGCTGGGCGGAGGATTCCTTGATCTTGCCCTGGCTGAAGTAGGCGATTCCTAAGTTCACACGGGCGTCCACAAGATTGGGATTGACCTGAACGGCGCGATTCCACCATTCGATGGCCTCATCGGGGCGCTGGAGAGTGTAATAAATGTTGCCGATGTTGTTGGGCGGGCCGGCGGCCCCCGGATTGAGCTGGTGGGCCCGCAAATAGGCGTTCACGGACTTCTCTGCCATGGCGGGCAGGATGGTTTTGCCGCCCGCGGGGCCTTTCGCTTCAATCGTCTTGGCATAGGCATAGCCCAGCTTGTCAAAAACCTTCCAGTTGTCCGGCTCCCGCCGGGCCAGTTCCTCAAGCCCCTCAATGGATTCGGGATATTTTTCCTCAAAGAAATCCGGCTGGGCTTTCAACTCGCGGTTGGCGCGGTAGGGCCGCACGAGCGCCAGCCAGAAAACACCGCTGACAGCAAGGATTGCGCCCACCCAAAGCGCTTTTGGAAAAGTTCCGGGCCAGGCAAAAGTGGCCGGCTTGGAGAAATATGAAGCGGACATTCCCATCACCAAAAATAGATAAGCCGAAGAAACAATAAAACGCATGTCCACCGAGAAGAAATTTTGGATCAGGAGTGCCGTGCCCCCAGCAAGAAGCCCGGCAAAAAGCGGAGGGGGGGAAGCGGCGCTTAAATGAAAGCGCAGGGCGGAAATAAAGAACCAAATGATGACGGCAAAAAATGCCACAAAACCCACAAGACCTGTTTCGGCCAGGATTTGCAGATATTCGTTGTGCGCGTCGTTCACGATGCGTTCATTCTGCGGCCAGGCGGCTTGCAGTTCTGCCGACTGATACTGGCGGAATTCCACATGGAAGGTGCCAAACCCTGTGCCTGTCCAGGGATGCGCTTTCCACATTTTCAAGACATCTTTCCAAATGAGCGTGTGGGTTTGAGATGTCGCGGTGGCGCGCGAGGACACCACTGCCTCCCGGATTTTGGGGGAACTCAGGAGGAGCGCGGCAAGAACAGCTATGACGATGAGTATTTTACCCTTGTTGCGCCAGAGCTCGCGGCTCCAGGTGAGCGCCATTGCCAATGGCAGGGCTAAAAACGCCGCGCGCGTCCCTGTATAAAAAAGCGCCCACAAGGCAAGCAGGAGGGTCAGTAATAGTGCGGAGCGGCTCCAAAAACCTTTGGATTCCAAAAACGCGCCCAGAGCGACGGGAATGGAGACGATTAAAAACGCGGCAAAAAATATGGGATTGCCGAATGTGGCAAAAACGCGGTCCAATTGAGGCACCTGCACTTGGCCTGCCCCGCCGGTTTTCTGCAAAATTCCATAGATGGAGATAAGGGCCAGCCCAGACATCCAGCCGGCCACGGTCCAGCGTCTTTTTTTCTCTGCTTCCGCTCCTGAAAGACATTGTGCTGCCGCAAAGAACGCCCCCACGGAAAAAATCATTCGTTGGAATTCACTGGCCGCCGTAGCCGGGTTCTGCGATGACTTGTAAAAAATAATGGCGACAATCGCATAGACCGCCACGGGCCAGTCCAGAGGCGTGCGGTGAAATTTGAGTTCCTTGTTAAAAACCTGGGTGAGCGCCCAAAAGAGGCCGCACAGGATCAGCCCTGTGCCCAGGGCGATGAGCTTCAGTCGGTTTAGTTTCTCGTCGGGGAAAATGGGCGCAAGCAACAAAGTGAGTGCGAGGGCTACAGCGGGCAGGGAATCTCTCCAAGCTACTGGCTGGGGCGGAGAGGGCGCTTGGACTTTGAGCTTCATGGCAAGGATTCTACCAAAAGAAAAAGGCCGCCGGCGAAACCGGCGACCTCCTCCCGCGTCGGAACAAACCTAACAGGATATTGAGATTATGTCAACTGTCACGAACTTTTGGCGAATTGGCTTGAGTGAATGGTTAGGCCCACTTATGAACAATCGTTTTATGAGAATGAGCGCAATCGCGAAGAAACAGATTAATAAGGATCATAGGAATATTCTCTGCAACCGGTTGTTAGGCTGCTTTCCGCGCGCGCACGAGCCACGATACGGCCAGGAACAGGACTAGCCACACGACCGTCCGAAGGGTCATGGCGCGGAGACTGTCCACAGCCACAGCCCCATCACTGCGGTAGACCACGAGGATGCCCACAAGGACAAGGAGATTGAGCAGGAAGATTGCTCCCGCAGCGTATCTGCCCGCGTTGACGCTGTGCCAGACGATGACACCGGCTGCCAGATATGCTGCGCCCATTGCCGTGTTGTAAAGGAGGAGGGGCCGAAACACCTCGTACCCCGGGTCTGAGCCCAGGAGCACGCGGCCGCCCGCGAAGAGAGTAACGAAGCCGAACAGGACCGCAACGGCAGCCGCCAGAATTTGGACGATACGGATTGCGTGAGGTGCCATCATATCTCCGCGTTCTCGTCTTTCCCTGACCACGATTTCATCTGTGCCACGGCTACACCGAGCCATGCGATCGCGACGACCATCGAAATCCCCCCGATGAGAACGAAGATCGGGGGCGCCCCAAGCAACACCTCTGCAAGAATGCCAACGGGCATCAGCATTCCCGCCAGCGCGAGCCAAGATACCCACTTGCTGGTCGCCTTGTGAACGGGCAGCCGCAGGAGGAGATACCCTACCACGATGTTCAGGAATGCGAACAAATTT
>MGUQ01000103.1:5902-13062 GCA_001799975.1 Elusimicrobia bacterium RIFCSPLOWO2_01_FULL_54_10
GCGACTCAAAGTGCTTGCCGACCGCGTATTCAGCTATCCACTGTTCTTTGCCAGGGGCGAAGTCCCGCAGATAGATGAGTACGAAACCGAACACCATGAAGCCGGCCATGAACAGTAGACCTGCAGTAATGTTTGCTTTCCCGTGTCTCATTTCTCGCGCCAACTGTGATTGGGTGGTACTTGGCGACACATAGCAGCCAAACGCAAAGCTAAGCGGTGAGACCCGCAGGGTCTCATCCGCTTGAGCGCGTGGTTAGGCATAGTAATGGGTTAAACGCCGGAAAAACTTTTGCTGGGGGTGTGCGTCTTAACAAGCTCAAAAGCTTTATTCATCGCGTCAAATCGGTCCGAAAACTCAATACCTTCTTCACTAAGCTTATCCATCAGCATTTGGTGATATTTTGTCCTAAGGACATTGAGTTCATCCTTTGCATTGTGCTCACATTCTGGAATCTGATTTTCCACCAAAACTAAATCGGTGTAAATTTGAGCAACTTCAAGCAGTGTCATAACTCTCCATTTGCAATTCGATAAGCGATTCGAGTGGCATGATCCCTGTCTTTGAATTTTATGCCTTGCTTCTTAAGCAAATCAATAAACATCCAGTGGAGTTCAGCCCTCTTTTCTTCAAGAGTCTGTAATTTTCGAGGGTCGCTTGTTTTCTCTATTTTTTCGATCAGGTTGATATATTCTTTTGCAAGTACAAATAGGTTCTCTTCCATGTCTCAATTGTATCAAACAATCTAATAATTATCCGACTAGCGCCTGCTTAA
The DNA here is from genome assembly GCA_001799975.1 of Elusimicrobia bacterium RIFCSPLOWO2_01_FULL_54_10. Taxonomy (GTDB): domain Bacteria; phylum Elusimicrobiota; class Elusimicrobia; order 2-02-FULL-39-32; family 2-02-FULL-39-32; genus 2-01-FULL-60-11. The sequence continues at coordinate 6,676 of MGUQ01000103.1, forward strand.
CAACGTCTGCAACGGTGTCACGGACGATGCCGCGGCGCTTGCCGCTTTAGATATTCTGTGGTGAGCAAGCCGGAATAGCCCCAATTCTCAGGTTCAATTTCTTCAATAATGATGTGCGTATGCTCAGGCCGTTTACCAAGGACGCGCTGGAGCATTTTGGTAATTTCCGCTACGATCAAAGCTTTCTGTTTGGAGGTGACACCGCCTTTCGTTATACAAATATTAACCCCACAAAGCACGCAACAACCCCTCAAAACGCGTTCCGGCATCGGCTTGAGCGCATGGTTAGGCCCGCACTTCAATATTAATGTGTGTGAGTGGTTTGAACTTTGGCGAGTTTCATCAATGAACGGAGAGTCTTGTTGACCGCATCGTCGTCCGAGAAGACTTTTGCGACATCCGGCTCAAGATGAACAAGATTTGTCCCAGAATGATATCGTGAAGCGTATTTGCCACGCACTCCACCCTTCATTTTGAAAAAATCATATTCAGTCCGAAGGTCTCCGTTTTTGGATCTATTTTTCTTCTTCATAATATCTCCTTTCATAACCTGTGGCTTTACGCGCGCTTATAATTCGAATCACCCCGTGGCGGTCTGTGTGAGAAACCACCAATAGGTTATGGCGTACTGATGCACCTATTGTGATATGTCGAATTTCGCCATGTGAATGATCAGGATCGTGGAATGTCGCCGCCAAGGGGTCGCCAAAAACTGTGGCGGCCTCATTAAAGGATACGCCATGCTTTCTTAAATTTGTAGAAGCCTTATTTGAATCCCAATCAAATTCAAGCGGCATGCCGTCATTTTACCATGACATTGAATGAGAACCAAGGTCTTTTGAGAATGAACGCTGAAATGGTCCACCGCACCTGCCCACCGTGGTGGGGGCGAATACTCTGCGGCGCTTCGTCAGGCGTCCTCTCCCAACGCCTTTCAGACGCGAGTTCCTCAATCATCCATCGGGCAATGACATTTTGTTCCACTTCAGGAAGTTTTGATGCTTTGGAAAAAGCTTGTTTAAGAAGATGTGTCATAGTTCACCTCTCGAAACAGTATAGTCATTTAATTGCGATATTTCAAAGGCCATATCAAACAAAACGTCAGAAACTTATTTCTCTCCGCCCTGCTTGACATTCACATAGGGGCGCATTGTTAGGCAAGCGCCATATTTCACTAACTCTCCCAAGATGGCTTTCGCTCCTTTATCTTCCAATGGTCGTCACTAAACTCAAGGACATAATCAATGCCTATAGCACTTTCAGGTCCCACCCACGCTGATCCAATCACTTCAACTTCGGTGGCATTAATCCATGTTATTTTTTTGATTGTTAAGCGCATGGATTGACCAATTGCATTTTTTGAATTTAACTCAGAACCTTTTTTTACAACTGGGCCAATATTTTTAAATCTATTGACTAAACTTTCATTCGGATCCTTCCCGTTTTCAATCCACAAAAAGTATATAGGAAATTTATTAGGAACAATATATTCGCGAAACACGGCCTCCCGAATATCTTCCTCGGCTTCAATTTTAGAAACTGGCAGAGGAGGCGGAGACGATTGAGGTTTACACCCTATCGCAATAAGGTACAGCGCAAGAACGGTAAGCGATTTATACATTTTTATCCTTGCCTAACGTGGAGCTAAGCCGCGAAACCCGCCATCCTTAAAGTATTTAAGCGCGGGTTTCGTCGGCCTTGAGCGCATTGTTAGGCCAGCATTTTGTCATATTCAGCATGATTGCCGATCCAGAACCAGACAAGATCATCATGCGCTTCAACTGCTAGGGCACGATAATTGAGACCTATGCGGACTGAATGGTATTTACCGATTTTTTTAAAATGAAGGGAGGGATGATGAGGATTAAGTTTGAGAAGCGCGAAATTTTTGTCTGCCAATTCTTGGACACGCTTGGGAAGCGAACGATAGCGTTGCCAAAACTTGGGCGAAGCAAGATGTTTCAAAGTTCTTTGGTCTTGCCTCTTTTATGTGCAGCGAGTGCATGTTTAGCGAATTTTTCAAGTTTGCCCGAGCGGATATCCTTGTTAATTTGCTCATCCCAGAGTTCAGAGTCATACTTGCGGAACCAGTTCCGGAAAGCAGCCAGGCCGGAACGGTCTAATTCTCTAACTCTACGCTCTATCAACTGAACCATTGTCATTTTATCTCACCTCCAGTTTGATTATATCAAATGAACTGATTCTGGAATTAAAGCCCAAAAAGCGCGGGTTTTGTCGGCTTGAGTGAATGGTTAGGCATTTATTTTTCATTCAAATTTTCTCTTGTTATTCTTTTAAGCATAAGTTTCCGTTTTCCATAAAACCCGACATCCGTGAAAAAATACGAATACCCAGCATATCCTTCCACACTTGGGCTAACTGAAATCCAGAATTGCTCCATCGAGCTATCTATCCATTCAAAACGCATTTCGATTGTGCCGGACTTCCCTTTAAACCAGTAACCGTTGCAATATTGCTGGCCGTTAATCGAAATTGTACTCGGCTCAACATGCAACATCATCTTCTTTAACCCAAAATTCGAATCTTTGAGTTCAATAATATTAGGTAAAATGATTAACGCTTGGGATGAAACCGATACTACTTGATACCTGCCCGGCGAGGAAGATCTCATAGATGACCATGCAGGACCGCAGGCAATAATAAACCAAGCAATCATGCTGACATGCAAACATCTCAATTTAACGACGGTCTGATTAATCATAAATGCCTAACGCCAAGCTAAGCCGCGAAACCCGCCTTCCTTAAGCCATTTAAGCGCGGGTTTTGTCGGCTTGAGTGAATGGTTAGGCGGGATTTCTTGCACGAATATACTCTAATCACCTGTAATAATTCTCGTAAAGCCGGACCCATCCCATTCGAAAGAAACGGAGGCCTTATCTAAAGTAACAACGGATATTGATGCTTTATCGTATATTTTAACGGATGGTGCATCTGCTTCTTTATTCCATTCATCCCAATTGGAAGTTGATTCGCCCTTTTGGATTAATCGAAGCACCGTACCACTTGGCTTATCAAGCCACGATCTGTCTTTGCCTAAATGTACTGCAGAAAGATAATAATCTTCATATGTCCCCCCTCTTTTCAAAAATGCAATTGCCGTCCAGCGCACTTCTTCATGGTTAGTGACATGACCGATATGAAGGGCGATGTCCTCATGACCATCAGCATCAAAATCTGAAATTAGGTAATTGGAATATCCGTCATTTTTGTCTCCTGACGTAATTAAAACGACTTTCCATCTAGGATATTTCTGATCTAGTATATTTTTAACCCCTTCGGGTATCAGAGACACCACATCCGTCGTATCGAGTTGTGGCTTAGAGTATACAGGCGATTTATTTTCGGAAAAGGTATGCTTATCCAAAACTGATTCATCCTTCTTGCATGATTGAGCGAAGAACAAACATAGTAGAAACGAAAGTAATCTAGAATAGATCATCGCATTCTCTCCCGCCTAACGCCAAGCTAAGCCGCGAAACCCGCCCACACCAACTTTCTCCTAACACCTCGATCACTTTGCGCGGGTTTTGTCGGCCTTGAGCGCATTGTTAGGCATTTAAATTAGCATCCCATTGGCGGTATTAATTCCACTGTTTGAATATCTTTCCACTTCCCGGATTGTCTCACTTTTATTCGGATAGTAATTTTGCTGATACTTACTCCACAAGGATAAGTTGTGGCATCTTTACATTGCATTGCGAGGGGAACCCATCTTTGTAGGTTGTTGTAGCCTTGTTTAGCCAACCTGTCTAATTCTGCTTTTAAGGCCTGGACGATTTCGCCTTGAGAGACTCTTGGAAAATTATCACTTTCTACCTCTTTGGTTAAAAAGGTTATGCCATTTGAACTTTTAATTTCTTCCCACTTTGAAATATGATGCTTCCAATTTTTTAAATCGATGTGAGGGCCTTCATTCATAAGACTTAAGCTGGTTTCGTACTGTTGGACAACCTTGAATTCTTGCTCAGGCAAGCGAGGCTGCAAAGTTATTGATTTGGAATTGGAAGCAGAATCTGCAAGTGCAAGATTTAAACGAATAATGCCAGGCGATGGAAATTGTATGGTAGTTTCGGGGTCCGGAACGGTTCCATCAACATTAAGAATTGTGATCCCCTTTAAGTATTTTGCAGCTTCGTCTCTAACTGAAATTTGAGGATTAAATGTGAAACCATGATCTACCTCAGCCAATGGCGTTATCTTAAAACACAAAATGGTTAATACGACTATACAAGTCTTTCTCACATTATTACCACAAATCCTTTATGCCTAACATAGATTATCCCGAGAAACATCGGAATATCCGGGACCAAATATTGCCCGGAATCAAAATTAGTATAGGCAAAAAAGGTTGATTTTTCAATGTAGTATTTATTTTTTCCATGCAGGAGACCTTGTCCAAGAAAATCCGAAGTTCTTCGGGGAAAACAGGAATGGCTATTAGCCTGATAATTTTCTTATTTCTGGAATCACAGCAGGTAGGTCTTTGGATAGAATTTGCCAAATAATGTCCCAATCCACATCAAAATAACCATGGATGAGATGATTCCTGACGCCCCTAAATTCGTGCCAAGGGATGCCGGGATTGTTTTCCTTGATTTCATCAGAAACATGATTCGATGCTTCCCCAAGAATTTCAAGAAGTCTTGTAACGGCCAGCGCGAAAGTTTCATCCGAGTCGAGATCGGCTCGGGATTTGCCTTCGGAGAGTTTTACCGCCTTCTCAGCGGCTTCCAGCATGTGCTGAAAGCGAACCCTGTCATCATGCCGCGTCATATTGAACGACCGCCTCGTTCATCACCTTGGACCGGATCAGAGGGCTCAGAAATCCCGGAGTATTCAAATCAACCTTCCTGCCCAGAATCTTGGAGAGTTCATGTTCCATTTTAAAAAATGCCAGTCCCGGGACATGTCCGGGTTCAAACTCAACAAGCACATCCACATCGCTTTCCGGACGGAAATCATCCCGGACTACTGAACCAAAAAATGCAAATTTTGCAATATGGTTAAGTTCGCAAAACTTTTTAATCTGTTTGTTGTCTTTCGGGATTATATTATTCATGATTTTTAAATTATATCAGAATAGTTCCTTCAAATGAGGACATTTCTATTTTGACAAAACAGGACATTACTACATTGGAATGACGCCATGTTTTTAATTTTCTTCTGCGCAATACCTTAGTCTGAAATATCCGATGTTTTAGAGGTCTGGACAAGCGGCGGAAATGGCCAAACTTTCCTGCATTGGTTGATATAATTCGCTTATTTAATAATGATCCATTTCAGATATTATGGTCTCAAAGACTTGAATAGGAGGCAGCTATGAGACAGGGATTAGTTCCGCATGAGGTCATTGAAAGAAAAATCTACATAATCAGAGGGAAGAAAGTCATGATCAGCATATTCATTCCTTGTTTGAGGCCATCCGCCAACTCATGGCTCATCCCCTGCATCCTCATAGGGAAAAACATCCCCGCGTGATGGGATTCAAAGGAGATCATAAATGAAAAAGAAACTGCTGGATCAAGTCAGGGACGCCATCCGTCTGCGTCATTACTCAATCAATACGGAGAAATCGTATTGCGATTGGATCAAAAGGTATATTTTGTTTCACAATAAGACCCATCCTCTTCAAATGGGGGCCAGGCAGCTGGAAATGTTTTTAACTTGGCTCGCGGTCGAGCAGAAGGTGACGGCTTCAACTCAGAATCAAGCCCTCAATGCCATTGTTTTCCTTTACAAGCATGTTCTTCATGTTGAAATGGGAGATTTCAGCAAGGCGGTTCGGGCCAAGACGCCGCGCTTCGTCCCGGTCGTTTTGACCCCGGAAGAGGCCTTCAAGGTCGTTTCCGCTTTGAATGGTGCATATAAACTGATAGTCCAACTGATTTATGGTTCGGGACTGCGCTTGATAGAATCCTTGCGGCTTCGAGTTCAGGATTTGGATTTCGAACGGTATCAGATAACCGTTCGAAGCGGAAAAGGAGAGAAGGACCGCATCACCCTCATGGCCAGATCTGCAGTCATTCCGTTAAAGGCGCAATTGGAGTGGGCAAAGAGTCTGCATGACCAGGATCTCCGCCTAGGGAACGGCTCCGTTTATCTTCCTTATGCCCTGGAGAGGAAATATCCTGGTGCACATCGTGAATGGGGATGGCAATATGTTTTTCCTTCGAAGACGCTTTCGCCTGATCCCAGAAACGGCATCGTCCGGAGGCATCACCTGAATGAAGATTCAGTAAACGCAGCCATCAGACATGCGGTCCGCAGGGCGGGCATTGTAAAAAGAGTGTCATCCCATTCATTCCGCCATAGCTTTGCCACCCACCTGCTGGAGGCCGGGGCGAATATCAGGGAAATTCAGGAAAT
>MGUQ01000103.1:13074-19595 GCA_001799975.1 Elusimicrobia bacterium RIFCSPLOWO2_01_FULL_54_10
CAGCATTGAAACAACAAAAATTTATCTGCATGTCATGAAAAAACCTGCTGAGCGGTTCGTGAGTCCGCTGGATCAAATGGAACGGCAGAAAGAAACGCTGAAAGAAGCGGAGCTGGAAGTGATTTAGTTCTGCTTCTTGCGCAAGTACAGATTAATAAGTATGCGGTGCCTAACGCAAAGCTAAGCAGCCCAATTGAAATGCAGGGTTTTATGTTTTAACGCGCAGTCGCGGAGATAAAGGTTAATAAGGTTTTGATATGTCATCCCGAGTTGTGACGATAGGGTTTTAAAGTAATTCACCGTATCGCGTTCCAATCGAATGGTGATCGGCCTTTTTAAGAATTTTACATATGGATTCCGGCGACCCTTCATTTTCGTAAAATCATAATGGTTTCTCATAATAGTTTACCTCCTGTAACTTCCCCGCTCTTTTTTGTCAAGCATGCTTGCCCAACGCAAAGCTACTTTTTGCGCCTGCGGTTCTGTCTCTGCCACTCCAAATGGCTCTTGTGGTCTTTAAAGAACTGGTGGCGGCCTGTGCCATCCGCCACAAAATAAAAATAGGGCGTCTGAGCGGGATTGAGCGCGGCTTCAATGGATTTGAGTCCCGGATTGCAGATGGGCCCGGGCGGCAGGCCCCGGTTGCGATAGGTGTTATAAGGAGACTTCACATTCAGGTCTTTGTAGAAAATGCGCTCCTTCCAAAACCGCCCCTTGCCGATGGCATATTGCACTGTGGGGTCCGCTTCGAGAGGCCGTTTTGCCCGCAGCCGGTTGTGGTAAACCGATGAAATGATGGTTCGCTCGTCATCCGCCACGGCTTCGCGTTCAATAATGGAAGCGAGAGTGAGTGTTTTCGTGGACACTCCCATCTCCGCAGGAACCATCCGGCGGAAATGCTCCACAAAAGCGTTCAGCACCGTCTCAGTGTCAGATCCCGGCTCGAAAAAATAGGTGGAGGGGAAGAGGCGACCTTCCAGCTTGCGGTTGTCAGCCAACTTGGCAAAAGCTTCCGCGTCCGGAATGATCCCTTCCTGCTGCAGGCGCTGGCCGATTTGAAAGGCCGCCCAGCCCTCTGGGATGGAAATTTTAAGACGGAAAGTCTCGCCGCGGGACAGCTTGCGCACGGTTTGCCAAGTGCGGCCTTTATTGAACAGGTAAGGCCCGTAATGGATGCTCCGGCTGGCGCCGCTCAAGCGCGAGAGCGCCAAAAACCAGAATGAAGATGGAATCACGCCCTGTTCTTCCAGCTTGCGGGCCACGGCCCTGGCGGACTCGCCTTTTTCAACCCGAACCAAAACCTCTTCACCGCCTCCTGTTGAGAGCCAATACGCGCCCATTCCGAGCGCCGCAATAACCCCCAAGCCGGCAATATATTTCTTCATAAGTTGGATAGATACGATTTTAAAATCAGGCAGGCGGCCAGGGAATCCCGCGCTTCCTTGCGTTTTTTGCGGGACACTCCCATTTCCTCAATAAGGATTTGGTCTGCCTCCCGCGATGTGAAACTTTCGTCCTGGAGTTCCACGCCGACATTGCAGTTCACTTCAATTTTCCGGGCGATGTTTTGACATTCAACGGCGGCGGGGCCTATGGAACCGTCCAGACTGCGCGGCAGCCCCATGACCACTTTCTCCACGGTTTTTTCAGAAATGAGAGATTTGATTTTGATTAGAAAATCGGCGGTGCCGGAGTTTTTAAGGTAGGGAAGAGGCTGGACAGTCAAACCGAGTGGATCTGTGATGGCCAGGCCGATGCGTTTGGTGCCGAAATCGATCGCCAGAATTCTTGAATAGGCCAAAGCTTTACTGGGCGCGGGTGATTTTGGGGTGAGGGTCCGATCGCATTTGGGAAACGGTTTTGAACTTGTATCCCCTGTCCCGGAGCGCGGCAATGATTCCAGGGAGAGATTCCAAGGTGTTTTCCACGCCGGAATGCATGAGCACGATGCCGCCGCCTTTGGCCGTTGAGAGCACGCGCGAGCGGATCACGGAAGCGGGCGGGCGCGCGTGGTCTTCGGGAAGAACCGACCAGAGCACCATCTCATATCCCTGCGTTTTGGCCGCGGCCACGACAGACGGGTTATAGCGTCCTCCGGGCGGGCGGAAATATTTCATTTTGCGGCCGGTCACGGCAAAAACCAGCTTTTCGGTTTTGGCCAGTTCTTCGGCAATGGCCGCGGGCTCCAGGGTGCGCATATCCGGGTGGGAATAAGTGTGATTGCCGATTTCATGGCCGTCCTTGGCGATGAGTTTCAGGATTTCCGGGAATAGTTCCACCTGCCGGCCCACCACAAAAAATGTGGCGCGCACTTTGGCCGCCCTCAGCACTTGCAGAAGGCGCTCGGTGTGGCCCGGGTGTGGCCCGTCGTCAAAAGTAAAAGCCAGGGTTTTGAGTGGGCTCGCCGGGGCTGCGGGGGTGGCCTCTTTAAGAGTTGCGGGTGTGGGAAGTGATGGTGCCACAGATAAGGGCTCCGGAATTTTGACGACGGAGGCGGCCGGCTTTGCCTCGTCCTGCAAGGACGGGCGGCTTTCTTTGGAAAATATAGCCGCGCGAGCGAGAATCAGCCCGGCGCAAACGGCAATCAGGATGTGCCAGCGCCTTATTTCAATGACCATGTTTGCAAGTCCCGGTATTGCGCGCCTTTGGCGGCGAGCGTGCTGTGAATCAAGGTGAAGTGGCCCACGGTCATGGTGCCAAAAAACGCGTCTTTGTGCCGCTCCAGGATTTTGGGCAGGCCCGGACGGGCCGAATGATTCAGGCGAGCCAAAGTGAGGCGAGGGGAAAAGGGCTTATCGCTCGCGGCAAAGCCGGCCGCAAGGGTGGCGTCTTCCACCGTCTTCGCCATGCGCGCCAGGCCGCCGGAAGCATCTTCCACTCCGGCCCAAATCACGCGCGGGTGGCTGAGCGAAGGGAACGCTCCGATGGATTTCAATGTGATGTCAAACGGGGATCCGGTGGAGATGCCGGCGATCGCATTTTGCAGGTTTTGGATCATGGGGTCGCCCACTTCTCCAAAAAATTTCAGAGTGAAATGAAAATTGCCTTCCTGTACCCATTTGGTATTGGGCGGAATTTCAGGACTGTCCTTCATGCGGTCCACCCAATGGCCCAGGTTTTGGGCAACCTGAGGTGAAGCGCGCACAGCCGCAAAGAGTCTCATGGCTCATAGGTAACTGCAAACGCGGTCCCCGGCTTCGGAGGTGGGCACGGCCAGGTCGGGGGAATCTTTCTTGAATATTTTTCCCTCTAAAATGGTTTTTTTGACGGCTTTCTCCACGGCGTCGGCCGCCGTAGCTTCGCCCAGGTGCTCCAGCATCATCTTGGCGGCCAGAATAGCCGCGAGCGGATTGGCCAGGCCCCGGCCGGCAATGTCCGGAGCGGAGCCGTGAATGGGCTCAAAGAGTCCTCGGCAGACCTGCCCTTTCCGGGGCAGGTCCGGGCTGGGGAGATTGTTCAAATTGGCGCTGGCGGCCAACCCCAAGCCGCCGGAAATGATAGCGCCCAAATCCGTCAGAATGTCGCCGAAAATGTTGTTGGTCACCACAATGTCAAACGCCTCCGGCCGGCGCACAAAGTCCATGGCGGCCGCGTCCACATAAATGGCGTTCCTCGCAACGCCCGGGAAATTTTTTCCCATGTCCTCAAACGCGCGGCGCCAGAGGCCGTGGGCGTGTGTGAGCACATTCGCCTTGTCCACCATGGTCAGTTTCTTTTTGTGTTTGCGCTTTTCGCAGTATTCGAAAGCGTATTGCAGAATGCGATCCACGCCCTTGCGGGTGTTGATGTCTTCCTGAATTGCCACTTCGTCCGGAGTGCCGCGCTTGAAAACGCCGCCCATGCCCGCATAAACGCTCTCGCTGTTTTCCCGAACCACAATGAAGTTTATATCGGAAGAAGTCTTGCCTTTCAAGGGGGTGAAAGCTCCCGGCAGCAGAAGGCAGGGCCGCAAATTGATGTAGAGGTCCAGCTCAAAGCGGATTTTGAGCAAAATGTCCCGCTCCAGAACACCGGGAGGCACTTTGGGGTCGCCCACCGCGCCCAAATAAACCGCGTCGGAGGCGGCTATGGCGTCCATTTCCTTATCTGTGAGAGTTTCTTTCGTGCGGAGCCAGCGCTTGGCGCCCACGTCGAGCTTGTTGTATTCCAAGGGGGCGCTCAGCTTCTTGGAAACTTTGGTAAGAACTTTGAGGGCTTCGCGGGTGACTTCGGGGCCTATGCCGTCCCCTTCAATCACGGCTATCCGATGAGCTTTTTTGGCTGCCATAAGGATGAATGATACCTTTTTCTCTGCTATAATCACAATATGCCCCCCTTTTCCCCTTCCATTGATGAAATCCAGTTCCGCCCCATGCGGATGGAAGATGTTCCAGACCTGGTGGCCATCGACCGCTCCTGGGAAGGCTCGCGCTGGAACCGCGCGGCGTTTGAACGCGAACTGAACTTGCCCATGTCTCTCGCCCTTGTCGCGGATCGGGGCGGCGCGCCCGTGGGCTTTGGAGTGATGTGGGTGGTCACGGAAACTGCCCAGCTTCTGGAATTTGCCGTGTCTCCCGCTCACCGCCGGCAGGGCGTGGGCTCGGGACTCATGAAAAGCCTCATGGATGCCGCTCGCGCCCGCGGCTGCGAAAAAATGGAACTTGAACTTCACGAAGGCAATTTTCCCGCCCAGTCGTTCTACGAAAAAATGGGATTTGAAATCAAAGGCCGCCGCCGCAGGTTTTACGACATGGGCCAGGGCCGCATGTGCGACGCCATCCTGATGGAACGCCCGCTTTGAAGAAATTTGTTTTCCTTTTCATTGCCGCCGCCCTGCAGTTGTCTCCGGCCCTTGCTTCCGAACCCAAGTCGCAAGTCTATTCCCACTTCTTAAACGCCCTCCTTCTCGAGAAAAACGGGGAGCTCGAGCGCGCACTCAGCGAATACAACCGTTCCCTGGAACTGGAGCCTCAGGCCGGAGCCGTCCTGCGCCAGAGGGCAAGCCTCCATATGAAGATGGGCAACCCGGAAAAAGCCCTCGCCGACACCCAGGCCATCGTCAAACAGCGCCCGCAGGACGCCGAATCCCTGAAACTCCTGGCCAACATTTATCTCATGAGAGGCCAAGCTGAGCAGGCGCGGCTCGCCCCGGAAAAAGTTTTGGAGCTGGACCCCAAAGATTCCCAGTCCCTCATGGACCTTTCCCTCATTCTCATCACCGAAGATCCGCCCGCGGCCGCCAAATCCCTTGAAAAACTTTCCCGGATGGAGCCCGATTCCTCTGAAGTTTTTTATCACCTGGGGCTGGCGCACCAGAAAACCGGTGACGAAGAAAAATCCGCCGCAGCTTTTAAAAGAGTGGTGGAGCTGGACCCGTCTTCCCTCCCTGCTCTCTTTTTGCTCGGGCAGATGAAAGAGAAGGCGGGCAAAACGGAAGAAGCCATTGCCCTCTATGAATCCGCTCTGGAAAAAATGCCGGACAACTCGTCGCTCCGCATGCAGATTGTGATGCTCCACGCCGGCCGCTCAGACCTGGCTTCCGTCGAGCGCGTCCTCGAATATTTCAAGGACGATGCCAACGCGCCCGTGGAGGCCAACCTCTGGCTGGGAGTGACGGCCGAAAGCCGCAAGGACTGGGACGCGGCCCTCCAATACTATTTGAAAGCCCAGGCCCAGGCGGACAACCCGGAAATCCACATCCGTCTTGCCTCCATCTACAGCCACTTGGGCAAGGTGGGCGAAACCCTCGAATCCCTGAAAACGCTCATCGATAAAAATCCGCTGAGCGCCCAATACCGGTATTTCATGGGTCTGGCCTATTTGGATCTTAAGAAACCCAAAAAAGCCATTCCGCATTTCACCAAGGCCGTCGAACTTAAAGCCGATTTTTCGTCCGCTTATTTCCAGCTCGGCGTGGCTCACGACCAGCTGGGGGACTGGGCCAAAGCCGAAGCTCTTTTCCGCCAGGCCGTGGCGGTGGACACGGCCAACGCCTCAGCCTACAATTACATCGGCTATTCCCTGGCGGACAGGAAAGAAAACCTCTTCGAAGCCCGCCGCATGATCGAGCGCGCGCTCGAGCTGGACCACGACAATCCGGCCTTCATCGATTCATTGGGATGGCTCAATTTCCGCGAAGGCAATTTCACGCAGGCGCTAATGCATTTGACGTCCGCCGCCGAAAAAATAAGCGACCCCGTCATTCTGGACCACTTGGGGGATTGTTATGCCGCGCTCGGCCAGGTTTCAGAAGCCGCCCTGGCCTATTCCAAATCACTGGAATTGGAACCGGGCAGCAAGCCCGTGCAGAAAAAGCTCGACGCGCTCCACAAATTCCTTGTGCCCACATCGCCCGCGCGCAAAATTTTGAAAGCGTTCGAGTTTCGGCTCAAGCAGGCCACCAATATTTCCGGGCCTTTCTTTGTGAAGCGCAATTTTATTGCCGCGTCCAGAAATTTTTCCCAGGGCGTTTTTTATCTGCGTCACGAAGACACCTTGGTGGCCGTTTCCACGGCGCTCCGCACTGAGGTGCGGGGGGATTT
>MGUQ01000104.1:0-2821 GCA_001799975.1 Elusimicrobia bacterium RIFCSPLOWO2_01_FULL_54_10
ATGCTACAGGGGCCACAACCGACACTCTCGTCGTGGTTGAAATGAGGGACTTTTATGACAACGTGGCCACCACCAATGTGGCCGTGGCCGTGCGTTTCTACATGACGGACACCTTGAACGCCCGGGGACACACGACTCCGGAAGCTCCCATCAATGCGGCCGGCACCTTGAACACGAACTGGACGCCCATTCTCTCGAACAATCCCGGAGAATACCTCCAGGCCAACATTGCGCCCTCCGCGGGAGCATCGCTTAATTCACGGGCTACCATGTATTTCTGGAGCAGCGATTTGGGATCCACCACCCTGCGCACGGAAGCCACGGGCTTGACCATCGCCACCATGTCGCATTTTGTCACGCCGGGACCTGCGGCCTATTTAAGCATTCATCACTCCTTCACAAATTCCACGCCTCTCAGAGCGGGAGATTTCGGTTTTGTCAGCTTGAACGCCCGCGACCGCTTCGGCAACGTCGCCACCGGAGACCCGGTGAACGGCCAATATTACACGGGCAAGGTGGAGTTTTCCCTCTCAGATTCCTCATCTGTCGCCAGCTGGGACGCGGGCGGCGCAACGTACTACACTTTTGCGCAAGGCGATGCCGGAGTCTATGGCGGCCTCCAGGTCCGGAACTTTAACCAGACCACCAGCCTCCAGCTCCGGGCCACGGATTTTGCCACGTCCCTTCTCGCCGACCCCTACAAAATTTACGGCATGACGGACGATGACCCTCCCAAACGCACGTTCCCGCCTCCAACAGGTTTTGTCTCAGTATCGTCGGAATCGTCGAACGGGAACATCGTCACCGCCGGCGTGGTGGTGAGCCGCGAGGACATGATCCCCGAGCCGGACACCGTGGATCCCACGCAGATGCTGGCTTCCAAACAGCAATGGTACCCTCTCAACTCCACCTTGCGCGCCCAGTACGGCACCCGCACCAAGCTGTTCCAGGGCGACGGCGTGACTGCGGACAATTTTGCGCCGGTTCCAATATACAGACTGGACATGGTTCTTCAGCCAAGCGGCTTGACCGGAGTTGTGGCCAACTTGAACAACATCAAATTGCAAAACATCGGCACCTTGCCGGACACCGACATTGTGGAACTCGGGCTGTATTCGGACCGCGTCGGACAGGGCAATTTGGGAAGCTTCGATCCTGAAGATTTTGCGGCCGGACCCCCGGTTGACGTCTACCTGGCCTCAGCCACATTCAACGGGGGAGACAATACCTGGAACTTCACGGGCTTGAACGCGCTCAACGCAGCTGAAACGGATCTAACGTCCACAAAACGGTTCTTCGTGACCGTCAGAATCTCCTCCACGGCCACCTACGGCTCCACGCTGGGCTTCCGGGTTCTCCAGAGCAATTCCATCCTGCTCACCGGAGGCAGCGGGGCGGCCATCGCCCGCAACAACTTCTCGCTCAACAGCGCCACCACCACCGTGGACCGCCAGCAATCCACCCTCCTGATCGCAAATCAGGACTTGCAGGCCTGGTACCGCGGTCCCGGCGACGCCACGGAAATCTCACACTCCACGGCACCCCAGGGCCAAACGGGCGTGGCCACCCTGCGCTTCAGCCTCTGGACCAGCCAGTTCAACGGTGTTTTCAGCGGCGTGCGCGTGCGCAGAACGGGCACCGCCGGCAACGACTCGGACATCCGCTCCGTCAAGCTTTACATGGACGCCGGCGTGGGCGGCGATCCCGCTCTTGGGAACGGCTCCTTCGACCCCCTGGACAAATTTGTGAGCAACACCTCCACTTTCGTCGGGCGCCTCACCACGCTGAACCTGTCCAATCCGGGACTGGACGGTCTCATTTCACCCGCGACACGGCACTATTTTATCGCTTATGAAATCGACAACTCGGCCATAGCGGGCCTGACTCACGGCGCTCAAATCGACGATCCGTCCTCCATTTTGCGCATCGAAGGCTTGATGCAGCCCTTCCCCTCCATCGCCTCCACAGAATTTTCAGTTGTGCCTACAGGTGATGAAGCCCGCTTGCGCGCCGTGCTCACCTCCACCTTGTCCGTGGTGCCCCAGCAAGGGGACACCAATGTGCTCCTGGCCCGCTGGACGCTCGGGACCCAAGGTAGAACCGCGTTTTGGAACGGCATCAAGCTGGACCGCTGGAGCCCGTGGGTGACCGGGGGATCTAAAACCAACACCGTGGAAGATGTGGACCGCATCAAGATCTGGTATGACGCGGATGCCAATGGTCTCTTGAACATCAACACCGACACCAACCTGGTGGGCAACAACATCTACAAGTTCCCCTCGTCCGCTATCTCCGTTTCAATTTCTTCATTCCAGGTCAATGAAATCCAGATCGACGATACATTCGACGCGGCCAGGTTCTCCGTTTCAGGAGATCCGTTCGCTCTAGCCCCCGGAAGACTCGTGATGAATGACGGGCAGTCCAACCCCGCCCTTAAAGAAGTCATTCTATACTCGGGCGTCGACCTGGTCAACAGAAAGTTCACGGGGTTGACACGCGGCGCAGAAGGGACCATCCCTCAGGCTTACTCCACGGGCACCATCGTTTCCGGCCAGGCCCATGTCCTCATTGCTCCCGACCCCAACGGCCAGGAACTTCTCACCACCAACAAGAACTATTTCCTGACCTATGACCTGAATATTTTGGCCACGGTGGATTCCGCCGCCAAGCTCGGCTGGGAAATGAAAACGACGGATTACTTCTCCATTGTAACCCCGGACTTCATGGGAGACGGAGTGGGCGTGGGCAAGGTGGTGGGACTCCCCGCAGCCGGAGGCCAGACCGCCGGATACATCACCACCATGAACGAGTATCCGGACAC
>MGUQ01000104.1:2835-4276 GCA_001799975.1 Elusimicrobia bacterium RIFCSPLOWO2_01_FULL_54_10
CCTTTGACAATGTGGATCCATCGCCCTCCACCTATCAGCAGGGGCAAACAAGCGTGCCCGTGTTCGGCTTCACCATTTCCGCATCCAGCGGAGACGCCCAATGGCGGCGCATCAGGATTTACGGCGTGGGCACGGCCGCCGCCAGCGGCGGCACCATGGATGAAGAAGTCACCTTGGTGCGGGTCTTCCGCGACAACACGGGCCTCGGAAGCGGCGTGTTCAATCCCACAGTCACCGGAAGCATTCCCGACGCCGACATCCTGGTGGGAACCGGCACCTTCAGTTCTTCGGAAGGCACCCCAGTGGCCGCCGTGGAATTCTATACCCCCGAAACCATCCTGGCCGGCGGCGCGGGCTACCGGTATTTCGTGACTTATGACGTCCATTCCACCGCGACTCCGGAGCAGTCCCTGGGCGGACGCCTCTATCTGGATTCTTATCCCAGAGGAAGTTTCCCGCAGAACGGCGTCAATTCCGACAATGCCGTGGAAGACGCCATTTCCCAAACTCCGCAGGGCACGCAGGCGCCAGCCAGCACCAATCTGCCGTTCGATTCGTCCCTTAAAAACATCATTGCCGCTCCGCAAGTAGTCCGCATCACTCCCATCCCCATTTATTCCAACACCCAGAGCGGCCTCCTCCACCACGCGCCCAAACTGAATGAATCCTTCACCGCCACCGCCACTTCCGTCACGGTCTGGACGAATGACCCGATTGTCGGAGCCGGGGATCCGACCCTGTATATCTCTACTTTCCCCATCTATGCCGTGATCGACGCAGAAATCATCCTGATCGCTTCGCGCACGGCCAATATGTTCACTCAAATCAGCCGAGGACAATTGGGGTCCGTGGCCACCACCCATTCTTCCAGCACGATCGTGGGCTTCCCGGTCACCCAGGGCGATGCGAACCGTCCGTTCTTAAAGATCGTCACCCAGCTTCAGGACACCGTGGGCGGCTTCCCCGTGCAGCTCTCCAAACTCTTCCTTGACCGCCAGCAGCCGGGCATTTTGAACGGCGCCGATACGGACATCAGCACCGTGAAACTCTGGCGCGATGTGGACCAGTCCGGAACGCTTTCCACCGCCGTGGACCGCATGGTGGGCTCGGGCGTGTTCGGCACTCCCTCCGGCGGCAAGGCGGATCTCTACATCAATGATCCCACCAACGGGAGCACCTATTACACACTGGTTCAGAGAAGCACGGTCTCTTATTTCCTCACCGCGGACATCGCTCCGGCCGCGCTCTTTTCCCACCCCAATCTGGCCGCCCA
Organism: Elusimicrobia bacterium RIFCSPLOWO2_01_FULL_54_10; assembly: GCA_001799975.1. Taxonomy (GTDB): domain Bacteria; phylum Elusimicrobiota; class Elusimicrobia; order 2-02-FULL-39-32; family 2-02-FULL-39-32; genus 2-01-FULL-60-11. Next base: position 4,109 of record MGUQ01000104.1, read on the forward strand.
GAACGAAGTCTTCAAAGTGAGGATACCGCCTTCCATCGGCGTGACCGTGGGCCCCGAGCAGGCCGGACACTCCTGGCAGTTCTACGATGTACTCACCTCCTCGGGAGAGAGCCCCACGGCCGTCATCGAGCCCACCGTGGACAGAATGCAGATTTCAAATTCGGATTT
>MGUQ01000104.1:4286-5917 GCA_001799975.1 Elusimicrobia bacterium RIFCSPLOWO2_01_FULL_54_10
ACAACGCCGTCATGATGATGATCCAGGCCCAGGCCAGCGCCAATTCAATCGAATGGCAGCGCCTGCGCCTGAACCTCTCAGGGACCGCCCAGCCCAGCGATGTCGCCCTGGTCAAAATCTGGAAAAACCCGTCCAACAACACGGGGAACCCGCCCAGCTTCAACTCGCTCGTCACCACACAAAACGCCCTGGGCGCTTATATCAACCTGGCCAGCATCGGCACCGAGTCCTTTGATCCCGTCACGGAATCGGTGGACATTGACTTGACGCGCGGCACCGGCACCGGCATCGCCATCTCCACCGCCGTTCAATATTTCTTCGTGACCTATGACATTTCCGAGCTGGCCGCCGTGGGCCGCACCGTAGGCCTGGAAATCCTGACCACGGATTATTTCACGGTCAAAATTCCGGACACCATCCAGTTTGTGTCCTTCAGCACCTTCACCACCACCAATAACGGCCGCATTACGGAAGTGCCCAGCATCACCAAGCTTGGGGCCACAGACATTGTGCCACAGATCACCGGCCAGCAGGTCTTCAAGGGCCAGGCCAGGGTGGGCATGATGCGTTTCTCCTTGAAGACCGACATCGGCGACGCCAGGTGGACCAGCCTGCGCGTGCAGCGCACAGGCTCATCGGTGGGCGATCCCAGCACGCCCAACGGGAAGAACACGGACATTAAATTCGTCAAAGTTTATCAGGACTTTAACGCCAACGACCAGCTGGACATCAACGACACCTCCATCACGAATCCTCAAACCACCATCACGGCCAACATTCTGGCCGCAGATGTGGCTCCTTTCAGCGTGACCGTCGCTGATTCCTCGCGCTTACCCTCGAGCGGCTTCATCTATGTCGGCAATGCCGAGCTCATGACGTACACCAAGCTTTCCAGCACTACGCTTCGAATCAACGCCCGCGGCCAGCGCCTCGGGGCCACGCTCACGGCCAGCATCGCGCACTCCTCCGGAGCTGTGGTGGAAAAAGTGGACCTCTTCGACCAGGTCAATCACGCGCAAAGCCAGGCCACCATTATCCTGGACACCCAAACCATCGTGCCGAGCGCGCAGACCTACTTCCTGGTTTATGACATCGGCAACGACGCCGAGTCCGGCAACTCCGTGGGCGTGCGCATCGGCGACCGCGGCTGGATCGGCGTGACCGCTCCCAACGACGTCAGCAGCACGCTCAACGTCAACGTCAGCATCAACGCGCCCGACGGCACAACTTCCCAGAGTTTCCCCTTCAACACCTTCCGCGTGCCCGTGGTCACCAACCGCGTGCTTGTGGGCGTCTTTGACGCGGCCGCCCTGGTGGCCAACTCGCAGGTCACGCGAGCTCAGGAAGACGTCATTATGATGCGCTTCAACATGAAAATTTCGGGCACGCCGGCCACCTGGCAGAGAATCACTCCAGAAAAAACCGGCACGGGGTCCAACACCGACGTCAAGTTCATCAAGGTGTATCGCGACGCCAACCCCAACGACGCCCTGGATTCACTGGACGAGCTTGTGAGCGGCGGTGTGACCACCCTCACAAACCCCCTGCAGCTCGGCGTGGCCACATCCTCCCCGTCGTTCATCATTAACGTCGCCGACGTCACCCTTTTCCCCCAAACCGGTTATGTCTGG
>MGUQ01000104.1:5937-7326 GCA_001799975.1 Elusimicrobia bacterium RIFCSPLOWO2_01_FULL_54_10
GACCTATTCCCGCAACGGCGCTTCCACCACCACGCTCCGCATCGATTCCCGCGGACTTAAACTGGGCACAAGCCTCACGCCGCAAGTCGCACACTCCACGGGCGCCACCGTCGAGAAAGTGGACATTTTTGATCAGAACAACGATTCGCTTTTGAGCCCCACCATCGAACTCAACAAGCCGCAGACAGTCACCTCCGTGCCCCAGCAGTATTTCCTCACCTATGACATCGCCGATTTCGCCACCGCCGGCAGGAACCTGGGCGTCAACTTCGGCAGCCAGGCTGTTTTCACGGTGAATTCGCCCAATGAAGTGGATTCAACGCTTTTTGTGAATGTGTCCCAGGCCCTGCCGGGCGGCACGGCCTCCCAGCTCTACCCCTATGAATCCACCAAACTCTCCATTGCCGGCGTCACCCTGGCGGTCTCCGGTTTCAACATTGCGCCTTCCTATGCCGCTCCCGGCCAAACAGATGTGCCCTTGATGCGCATCACTCTGCGTACCAGCGGCAGCTTCACGGATGTGGGCCAGCTCCAGCTCACCCAGCGGGGCACCGTTCAATCCGCGGGTGTGGGTTCCGACCTGGGCAAGGGCGATTTGGAAACCATCTCCATCTGGCTGGATTCCAACGGGGACCGGGCCTTCTCCACCGCTTTCGACACCTTGATCGGAGAAGTCACTCACGGCACCACCAATTTCCTCACGGGTTCGGGCCAGGCCGTCGTCTCTCTGGCCAACGGCGGAAACGCCTATTTGAGAATCACCACAGCCGACACCGTGATCTTTGTCGTGGGAGACGTCGGCCAGACCGACCTGAGCGGAGCCAGCGTGGTGGGCCACACCGTCGGCCTGGAGTTGACCTCGTTCAACGACATCCTAGGCCAGGGCGGAACGGTGGTCAATGCGCTTCAATCTGCCGTCGTGGCCGAGCGTCCTCCCGTGCGCTCGAATGTCATCAGCATCAGCCAGATCATCACGCCCACTGTTAACCCCAGGATTGTGAAAATCATGCTGGCCAAAGACGGCTATCCCGCCCTGGTCAAGGGATCCAAGATGGTAGAAGGGTTTGTCGCCTTCAACTCGGACGGCCTGCCCGTGGATTCGGAAGGCCGCGTCATTCTGGAGCCGGACCTGGTAACCGCTGCCGGCAACGGCCAGCCCGGAAACGTCAATGTAGACGGCGAACGCTTGATCGACATCAACGGCGACGGCGCGGCCGACAATGTGGACATCCCCCGCTCGGGCTTTAATAACCAGATCGACTTGGACGGCGACGGCATGCCGGAAATGGACCTGGACGGCGACGGCGTGCTGGATTCCGATTATAACGGCGATGGATTCCCGGATCTTGTGGTGGTGGACACGTCCACCTATCAAACCAACATCTTCGT
>MGUQ01000104.1:7364-7495 GCA_001799975.1 Elusimicrobia bacterium RIFCSPLOWO2_01_FULL_54_10
CCGTGGCGGACGGCGGATTCGTCAAACCCGCCTGGTCCAGGAACGCCTCCGAGCTCTATGTCGCGTGGACAAAACCGACCGAGATCCAGCGGGTGGAGAACGACCCCGTGCTTCTCACGGTCAGCAACGCG
>MGUQ01000104.1:7554-9940 GCA_001799975.1 Elusimicrobia bacterium RIFCSPLOWO2_01_FULL_54_10
GCGCTAACGCCCTTCGCGTTCTGCAAACTTTTGCCGCCAACTTGAACAGCGCGCTCGCTCAGTCCACTCTGGCCAACTGCGGCCTTTTCCTCACGGCTTCCTGGGAGGTTTTCAGCGCACCCACCGTCACCTCCGCGCAGGGCAACATCGCTTACTCCGTTGCCGTGGGAGAATCCTTCTCAGAGCCCACCAATACATCCAGAAGCTATATCGCCGCAGAGTCCGGAACGCCCAACAAGCGCGTGCCCAATCTGTCGCTCATTCCTTCAGCCGTGGTGCGGCTGGACCTGGAACTGGCCGCGGCCGCCTCCACCGGCACTATCATCACGGTGGAAACAGACATTCCGAGGGCTTTCCCGGACACGGGCAGAATCTATGTGGGCATGGAATTGATCCTGGTGAGAAAAACAGGTACGCGCACCTTTGAAGTCATCAGCCGCGGGGCCTCCGGGTCCCAGACCCAGTTCCATCCTCGCGGCACCCCGGTGAGCGACACGGGCTATACGGTTTCCTTGCGGGTTTCTTCCGGCTCGGTGGCGCCCATCACATCGGAAAAACCGCTCTTGCTCTACCGCATCGACACGAACGCGCCCACCACGCCCGGCACGCTTACAAGCGCAAGTTCCGGCGCCCCCGGGTTCAGAGCTCCCGGCGCACGGGGCGCTGCGGCCCAAGTCTCGGCCTCGGGCATTTTCCCCATCTCCTGGGCGTCCTCCACGGATGACGGCTCCGGCGTAGTCATGTATGAAATCCAGGAAAAAATCGACACCAACCCCGTCTGGTCGCCGCTCGCGAACATTTCTGCCCGCACGGCGGATGGCGCCCTGGTCACCAACTACACGGTGGGCGGCGACCCCAGAAATCCCACGGAATCCCCGCGGGAATCAGGCAAGTTTTATACTTACCGCATCCGCGCCTTTGACGCCGCCGGCAGCCCCTCGGCCTGGGCCGTGCAGGCCGTGCCGGTGTATGTGGGCGACCTGGACAGCCTGGAGACCATCAGCTCGGTCTCGAACTATCCCAACCCGTTCGATTCCAGAAAGGAAAAGACCACCATCACTTATCTGCTAAACGGCGATTCGGAAGTGAACATCAAGATTTACGATCTCTTCGGATTCAAAGTGGCGGAATTCTCTTATGGCGCGGGCACGGCAGGCGGCAGCTTCGGCGTCAACAATGTGGAGTGGGACGGCACGGACGGCATCGGCAACAAAGTGTCCAAGGGCGGCTATGTGGCGGCCATCCAGGCCAAGGGCGACAAGGTCGTCACCGTCATGCGCAAGATCGGCGTCATTCACTAAGTTTTTCTTTTCTTAATCCTCGGATCCTGCAAAATCCCCACCGCCCACTTGGCCGCGCGGATGCTTCCGTAATGTTTGACGGCCAGAAATCTCATGTATCCCGGAATTTGCGTGGATTTTTTGTATCCGTAAGTGCAGAAGGCCTTGAACTGCTCTGTAAATTCTTTCTTCGTCCACATGCCTTCCAGTTTATAGCGGCTGCGGATTTTCCTGCGGTTGTCCTTGATGATGCCGGCCTGCCACTTGGCCGCGCGGATGCTCCCGCAAAAACGCTTGGCGAGCGAGCGCAGATTTTCCGGCCAGTCCTTGTCCTCGCGGTACTTTTTGCGCGCAAACTGGCTCACGCATTTCATGAACTTATCGTAGCTCCAGGTTTTGCCCAGGATGATCTTGGCTTCCCACTTGGCCGCGCGCACGGACCCGCAGTGGCGGTCGCAGAGTTTATAGAGGTAAGGAGGAAAATCTTTGGTGCGCACATAGCGACCCTTGCAGAGCTTGTAGACTTTTTGCAGGACCTGCTCCTTGGACCATTCCGATGGACGCCCAATGGCTGGAGTTTCGGATTTCATATGATTTTCAACTTCTTTGGCTCTTCGTTAAAGATCACAAATTTGTCGCGCCCGCCTTCCTTGGCCGCGTAAAGCGCTTCGTCCGCGTTTTCCACCAGCTCATCCAATGAATTGCCGTCCATCGGGAAGGCGGCAAGCCCCATGGAGACGGTAAATTTGACGCTCTTGCCTTTTTCAATCTCCACCGCCGCTCCCCGCACTTCCTTCATGATGCGCTCCGCATAGTTTTGCGCGCCTTCCAGATCCGTCTGGCCCAGAATCACCAAAAATTCTTCGCCGCCATAGCGCCCGGCAAAGGCCCCGGCCCGCAACGACCGCTGGATCTGCCCTGCAAAGGCTTTGATCACCTTGTCTCCAGCGGGATGGCCGTAAGTGTCGTTTATGGTCTTAAATTTATCAATGTCCGCCATCACAATATAGACCGTGCGCTTTTGCCTCTCTGCCACTTTGAGCGCCTCCCCAAGCCTCTCGCGCACATTTTGGTGGTTCAGGAGTCCCGTCATGGAATCATGCACG
>MGUQ01000104.1:9946-12371 GCA_001799975.1 Elusimicrobia bacterium RIFCSPLOWO2_01_FULL_54_10
CGCTCCACCTGAGCGTGAAGGAAAATCCGGTCAAAGGCCATGCCCACGGGCTCCATCACGCCCCAGAGCGCGGCCAGCTCATCGGAATCCAAAGGTGAATCGCTGATCATCGTCAAAACCAGGACGCCCAGAGGCTCACGGCTCCCGGAATAAAGAGGATAGATAGCGTAGGAACGGCCGGCATCCTGGATAAGTTCGAGCTCACCCTTGGCCAGCACACTCTCAACCAGGCTCGGATTAAGCAAAGTTTTGGAGTCCGCGAGCGTCCTAGGATAAATCGTCAGAGTCTCAGCGGGCGAGCCGTCTTCATTGACCTTCAGAATCACATAGGCCTCATGGCAGTAAGCAATGGCGCGCACTATATCCTCGAGGATGGTCTTGACCGCGTCCTCAAGCCTCAAATGCCGGCTCAACTTGCGGAAAGTGCCGGTGATGATCTTGAGCTCGCGCGTCAAGCGCTCCACGGGTTTGACCGCGATCTGAGCAAACTTTAGCGACAGCACGATCGCCAGAATCATCGCCACGCTTAAAAATAATCCCGTGGCCAACAGACTTTTGCGCAGCGCTTCCTCAATGGGCTTTTTGCTCGCTCCCAGCACCACATGGCCCAGAATCCTGTCCTGTTCCATCACGCCGAAAACGCCTTCAATTACCTTGCCGTGTTCGGCGTCGGAGCGTTCCTGGATCATGTAGTCGCGCCCCATGGCCAGTGTCCCCAAAGGCCCATCCCGCACCTGCCGCGCCGCCCGCCCCGGTTGATCCGACAGGGTGTCCAGGGGCACCTTCACCCGGCCTTGCGTATCCACGATCTCCACATAAGAGAAATTGCCTTCGCTCTTGATGCGCTCCACCACGCGGCTCAAAGTCAGGGAGGCCGCCTCATCGTTTTGAATCAGGAGCATGGAGGCCTGGGGCACCAGAAAGTGGGCGGATTGGCGGATTTCAGATTCCACGGCTGCCAGGCGGTAGCGGTATTCCTTGTGGAGGAAAAACGCTGCTGCGGCGCTGCCAAAAAGAAACAGGCTGATCGTGGAGGCCAGTCCCACGCGGGAACGCAGGCTTTTTCCGTATCGGGATTCCATGCTACTATTATACCAAGCTATATGAAATTCACGACCATGACGGGAAGGCTTGGAATAGGCCTGTTGCTTGCAGGCTTCTTAGCCGCGGGCGGAGGGTTGGCCTGGAAAGCTTGGGTGCAGGACGCCCCTAAAATCAGCCGCGATCCCGTCGCGCCGGATCCTCTGCCCGCGTCGCCCCTTGAGCCCGATCTTGAATCCAGGCTTCCAGCCGGGGCCTTTGTCCATATCGGGATGAGAAACTTGGCGCCGCTCTTGCAGGATTTCAAATCCTCAAATCTTTTCCAGGCTTACAGCGCCATTCAAGCCAGCAACGAAAAATCCTTGGCTGAAAGATTGCTGGCCGGCCGCATTCTGGTCGCCATTTATCCGCCCGAAGGAGCCGTCCTGCCTGTGAGTCAAATGCCCAGCGGCATCGGCCCCAAACTGCCGCCCGCGCTCCTCCTGGCCCGGGTTCCGCCGGATGTCACCCTCCAATCTCTGTTTTCAGGCTTTTTGGTTCAAAATGTCACCCGCCACCGTGATGTTCCCATTTTTATCATGGCTTTCGGTCTTCTGGCCGCGTCCCTGCCGGAAAAGGAAAGTTCATTCTTCATCATCGGCAACGACCTTGAAAAGATCAAAGCCTGCATCGACCTCTCACAGGATCCGGCGAAGAACGCGGCTCAAACCGATTGGGTCCGGCAAGCCTTCAAGCGAATTCCTTCAGACGCATTTCTCTACACGCTCACCAAAGACGACGCCCTTAAAAACCTCAATCTGGGCTTGAAGGATCTTCCGTCGTTTACGGATTGGTCCGTTGCCTCGTTTTCCTGGGACCGGGGCCTGAAATCTTCCGGATTTGGCCACCTGGCGCCCATGAAAGACAGTCCATACAAGGATTTGGCCGCGGCAGGACCGGCATCCTATGAAATGCTGGCGTTCATTCCCAAAAGCGCCCGCCTGGTGCTGGCCACAAACTCCCTGCCGTCTGAAATCACCGTTAAAATATTGGAAAATCACGTCGGTAAAATAAAAAGCCTGCCGCCTTCCGCCGCCGCATGGATCCGGGAAAATGCGTCATCGCTCGCCCAAATGCTCGATGATCAGGCGGCTCTGGCCTATAACGGTTTTCAGGGTACGGCTGATTCCCTGAATCAGGATGTTCTTCTGGTGCTCCAGTTTCGCTCGATTTTTAGAGCGCGGCTTGCCCTTTGGCGTATGACCAATAAATATTCCGGCTCCGGTTCCGCAGCGGGTATTTTTTACGCGCTCCGCGGGCGGTGGCTGGTTGCGGCCACCCGCAAGGAAAGTCTGGATGCGGCCCTCAAGGCGGATTCTCCCGCCATGTTTCCGGCGGGCCTGCC
>MGUQ01000104.1:12382-13293 GCA_001799975.1 Elusimicrobia bacterium RIFCSPLOWO2_01_FULL_54_10
TTCTATCCTTGAGTTGTTTTCAGGGTTCAAGCGGGGAGGATCGGTTTTTATGAACGCTTCGGAAGGTATTTTTTCTCAAAGCCAGTATCCGTATGAGGGCGAGAGCGTGGAGGTCTGGGCGGCGCGGTTAAAACCGTTTGAAAGTCAGATTAGGAAATATGCGGTGAAGAAAGAAGTGACTCAGCGGAAGAAAGTTCGCAAAACATCCAAAAAACGATCCCGGATCAGTCGATCCAGGCGACCTTGACCTGGTCGATGAGAAGTTCGCCGCTTCCGCCCGTTCCGGGGCTCACGGCAAAATAGAGTTTGCTCGCGTAGCTGAGCGTGGAATTTCCGCCCCACCAATACGTGAAATCCTTGAAGGGAATTTTCACCCTGTGCCAGGCGCCGTCCGGATTGAAGGTAAGCCGGTAGCCGAAATTCGTTCCGTCATCGTCTGAAATCTTGATTTCCAGGTCGTTGGCGCTGCCCGTTGCCTTATAGTAGAAAACAATGGCTTCTTTCTCGAGTTTTTCAATCCAGAGCGTGCGGTGGATTTGCGCCCATCCGTCCGTGCCTCCCAGATCATATTTCATCCGAGCGGCCTGGCCCTGGTTTTGGGGCACAAAGTCAACGGTGACGGCCGCTTTTTCCGAATGCACCGGAAACCATTTTTCCATTTCCAGCCCGTCCTTGAAAGATTCGGGAGCCGTCTGCGGCGGATCCGCTCGGCGCGCAACGGCCGGGGGCGGGACAATGGGCATTACCGGCTTTTCAACAACGGGAGGAGTTTTAACCACTGAGGGCGCCTCGCTCTCCGCAATGGTCACGGTGGTCAACTGCGGTTCGGGACGCTGGCTGGACGGCTTCATCGGGGCCGTGATGGCGGAGATGGGTTTTTTCAGCATGGACGCCAGGCGATTTCTGGCAAT
>MGUQ01000104.1:13316-13681 GCA_001799975.1 Elusimicrobia bacterium RIFCSPLOWO2_01_FULL_54_10
CGGGAATCACGGGATAGTTCACCCAGGAAATTCTTAAACCCGCCAGGGCCAGGGCAGAAGCAAACAGCGCCGTCCAGAAAATGCGGTCCGCCGTCTTGAAAACGTCAAATCGCACCGCCGCAATGCCCAAGCCATAGGCCTCAACAACAATGTCGGGGATGGGAATGCGGATTTCCCGTCGGGGCGCGGGTTTTGCTTGCGGCTTTACCGCCTTGTGTTCCGGCGCGGGTTCGCGTTTTACCGGAGCCGGCGCAACGATGTGAATTTTCCCGTTCCCATTCTCAGCCAAAAATTCTTTTTTTGGCGCCGCAGGGCTCTTGAAAACTTCTCCTCCCCAGCGCTCGGATAGCACAGGCTCGTCCGTG
>MGUQ01000104.1:13724-16336 GCA_001799975.1 Elusimicrobia bacterium RIFCSPLOWO2_01_FULL_54_10
ACCCCGGACTCAATCTTTAATCCCGCGCGCAGCACGTCCGCAGCCGTATCAAATGTGGCCAGATAAGCGTAGCCCGCGTTTTTAATCACATTGCCCCGGAAGATGGCTACGGTAGAATTAACAATGGCGCTGAAAGCATTTTGGACTTCGGCGATTTCATGAGGATCTTTTTTTGGAGAGAGGCGGGTAAACCCAAGAAGATTCACCAGCAGAATGTGGTGTTTTTTTGTTTTTTCCTCGCCCCCGGTTTGAACCTTCGGGTCGGAAGACTCTTTTTCAAGGGTCTGCATTTGATTCATCTCCTCGTCCGCTTGCAATGGGCCTCCGGTCGGTGATGAACGGCAACAATAAAAGATATGTACTTACTATTAAATAGCAAAATATGGAAAAGGTTGTCAAGAGGTATTTCGGGGTGCCGGGAATCGAACCCAGGCCGCACGCTCCCAAAGCGTGCATACTGCCATTATACTACACCCCGGAAAACAGAAAGGCCGCAGGGACTATTGTAATAGCCCTTGCGGCCTTTTGCAAGACAGGTTTTTGAGGCTTACTTGATTTCGACCACCGCTCCGGCTTCGGCCAGTTTCTTCTTCATCTCTTCAGCCTGGGCCTTGGGGATGCCTTCTTTCACGGCTTTGGGCGCGCCTTCCACCAGGTCCTTGGCTTCTTTCAAGCCCAGGCCGGTGAGTTCGCGCACGGTCTTAATGATGGGGATTTTCTTGTCCGCAGGGGCGCTGGCGAGAACCACGGTGAAATCCGTTTTCTCTTCCGCAGGCGCTCCGCCGTGGGCCGCTCCGCCCGCAGCAGGGGCCGCAGCCACCGCAACCGCGGCAGACACTCCAAATTTCTCCTCGATGGCCTTCACGAGCTCGGAGAGCTCCAAGACGGACATTTTGGCTATTTGCTCAATGATTTCATCTTTTGCCATTTTACTGCCTCCTTAATTTAATTAAAATTATGCTGCCGGCGCGGGGGTGGCCGCGGGCGCTTCTTTCGTCCTGGCCTGTTCCAGTGCTTTGATCACCCCAGCCAGTTTCTGGAGGGGCGCGTTCAGCACTCTCGCCATCATCTGAATGGGCATGTTCAACATGATGGCCACTTTGGTGATCAGCACTTCCCGTGAAGGAAGCGAGGCCAAAATCTTGACTTCTTTGTCGGAGAGGAACTTGCCGTCCAAGTAGGCCGCCACGATTTTGAGCTTTTCGTTGGTTTTTGCGAAATCTACAACCGCCTTGGAGAGGGCCGCGGGATCGCCCTTTTGGAAGGCCAGAGCTGTGGGGCCGGTGAAATGCTTCGCGAACTCTTCCAGCCCGATGTTTTTCAGGGCAATGGACGTGATTGTGTTTTTGACCACGCTGTATTCGGAATTGAGAGGTTTCAGCTTGGCGCGCAGATCATTCAGTTCAGGCGTGGACAGGCCCTGATAAGTGGTGAGCACCAGATTGGGAGAGGCTTTGAGCCTCTCTTCCAGAGCTTTGACGGATTCGATGTTCTTTTTGTTTGGCATAGTTGATCTCCTGGAAAAATAAAAAAACGCCCTTTTCTCGAGAAGAAAAAGGCGCCGTATGAAATCGGTTAACCGCTTTTATCTCGGCAGGCTGATTAAGCGCTGATTTGAGCCGCCCCTGCTGTCTTGGACTGGGAATTATCTTAGCAGTTTTAGAAGCCGAGTGTCAAGCCGGCGGCGAAGGAGGTTTCCGAGAGGACAGAGCCCTCGATGACGAGGCCCTGGTAGGGGAAGGGTTTGAACTTGATGCCAAAAAATGGCGAAACATCTGTGCGGGTGCCTGAGAAATGTCCGCTGGTGGTGTTATCATCAAAATTGGTGCGCGTGCGCAGAACTTTGACACCCAAGTAAGGGTCCACGGACGCCTTATGGTCGCCCAGATCAAAGAGAAACTTCTTGCTTGCAGTCACAGCCCCTTGGATTTCAAAAACGGTCAGCACCTGGCTGATCTCTCCCACGGTGCGGCCGTCGCCCGAAGTGAAATTTGTGAGTTTATAGCGAGAATGGGTGGCGGAAAGGTCCAGTGAAACCGCCGGGGAAACGATGGTATAAGGCACCACAGTATATTTGATGCCTCCGCCGATAATATACCCAGGGTTATCGGTGGCGTGCTTGTTGGAATAGCTGCCCGAGGGGATTTTCAAATCATATTGTCCCGCCCCACCTACAAGGTAGTATTGGATGGGGGTCTCAAAAGGCTGAAAGCTGATTTTGCCCATCATGCCGTTGCCGCTGCCTTCGGACTCCAGTTCGGAAGTGGAGTTGACAGTGAAGGTAGAGTTTTGGATGCGGATGCGGCCCGTGGAACTGACATCGAGGTTGAGTTTTTGCTTCAAGACATGGCGATAGTAGACCTCGGTGTGAAATTTTTTCTCTCCCAGCTGGGTGGCCGGCCCCATAAGCTCTGTGGCAAAAGTACTGACGACCCCCGCGTAGACGAGGGAGAAGGCCACCAGGCCGTAAGTGATGAATTTTCGTTTATTCATAAAATTAAAAAACCCCCGACAAGCCGAACAAGCCTGCGGGGATATCCCAGTAGGTTTCGGCAACCCAGCCATCCAATATCTTGCGATACTGGACCCGTGCCCGCCACACAGCTTCGGCG
>MGUQ01000104.1:16356-21237 GCA_001799975.1 Elusimicrobia bacterium RIFCSPLOWO2_01_FULL_54_10
AACGATTTAGTGGCGGGGCTTTGCGGCCTCCGATTGCTCGGAGTGTGCTATTATCGTCCAAAATCAGTGAAAGAACTATGGTTTAAATATACCCCCCAAACTCCCTTTTGTCAACCCCCCATTTTGGGCTATTCTCCGACGATGGCTTTGAAGATTTTCTTGAATCCGCGCCCCACTTTGCTTCCCCCTTCCGAAGGCTCTTTTTCAGCCTCTTCCTCTTTAGCCGGGGAGGCCTTTTTGACCTCTTTTTTAGCCTCGTTGGCCTTGGCCGGCTCAGATTTTTTGGGGTTCTTTTTGGCCTCTCGCGCATCTTCCAAAGCCTGTTCTCTTTCTTTTTCTGCGTCCTTTTCGGCCTTTGCGGCTTCCTTGGCAGCCCGTTTTGCCTCTTTTTCTTCAGCCTTTATTCTGGCTCTTTCAGCTTTGGCGGCTTCCTTCGCTTTTTCCTCTTCCTCTTCTTGCTTGATCTCTTTTGCCTTGGCTGCCCGGATGGCTTCTTCAGCCTCGTTTTCCAATCTTAGCCTGTCGGCTTCAGCGGTTTTTTTGGCATTCTCCGCCGCCTGCTTGTCTTTCCGAATTTTCTCTGCCGCTGCCGCTCGCTGGGCTTCTTGGGATCCGCGGGTTTTAAAAGCTTCCTCCGCTTGCCGCGCCTGCTCAGCTTCTTCCGCTTTTTTGGTCTTGCTCAGATCCAGCGCTTTCCGCACTTCATCGGCCAGCTTTATCCGCTCAGCGTCGGCCGCCTGGCGGAGCGCTGAGTCAGCTTCCTCTTTTTTTCTGGCTTTTTCGGCTTCGGCAAGCCGCCTGGAATCTTCGGCTTGTTGCTGTTTCTTAAACTGCTCTTCTTGGGCGGCGTGTTTAGCGTCGTGGTCGGGCTGTCGCACCGGTTCGCCTTTCTCTCTCATCCGGGCCAGGGCCAGGGTTTCGGACTCTTTCAACTTTCCGAACTCATAGTATGTCCAGCGTTGAATGACGTGGTCCGGGTCGGTGAATTTTACGGCGATCTCATGGAGATGAAAATCATCGGGCTTGACCCCGCTCCCGATGGGAAGAATGAGGGTGAACTCGTCGTCTTTATCATATCGAAATTCAAGCGGGGAGGGAGTGGGGAGCATCCCATGGCGGATGACGTTCAAATTCCGGTCTTTGTCGAAATAAACCGAAACGATTTCACGGGAAGTCCCGGAATAGATTTTTTCCACCAGCGCGCGGCCGCCGGAGGTGACTTCATATTCCACAAGAATGCTCTTTTTTCTCTTTTCAGGATCCGGGCCCACCCATTTGCCCGCCAGGTTTTTCATCCTGCGGAAATGAACGGAACCTTCATAGGCGCCGTCGTCTTCGGCCCGCAGTCCTTGAGTAAAAAAAGCGCAGGCCATCGCCGCAAGCAGGAATTTCTTCAAGTATTGACAGTCCATGTGGGTTTGTATATTCTTTCCCTGTTGAATCCTATTATATGATAAAAAAGCTTGCCGCAGTTCTTGCCTTTTTTTCATTCTTTTCAACCCTTCACGCTGCCGATGCCCTGGACCCTCTGGCCAGCCAGATTGAACGCGGGCTCAAAAATGCTAATGCAAACTCCGTTGTCGTCCTGGAATTTAAGTATGCCGGCAAAACCCCCGGCATCGGCGGGCCGGTGGTACAAAAAGGATTGGCCGACATCTTGACGAAACGGGGATTCACGGTTGTTCCAACTTCGAGCTCTGCTCAAGCGTTTGTCCGAGGTGAAATTCGAAATGTCAAATCCAAAGTTGAAATCCGCGCCGTGCTCGTTGAAACTGCCACCGGCAAAATTGTGGGAGGCGGGGCGCAGGCGCTCGCCAAAACATGGAAAGATCCCGTCACGGAGTGCGGAGACATGAAGTTCGTGCCCATTTCGACGGCCGCTTTTGCCGCAACGGGAGGCGCCGAGAGCGTGAAAATTATGTTTGCCCAGCCCTGGTGGCCGGTGCAAATCATAGGAAACATTTCCTGGAATTTTTGCCGGAAAGACGGGAAAACCCCCAACTTGAACCACGCTCTGCCCGACTTAAAGAAAAAAGCCGCTGAGCTGGGCGGCAGCATGCTGCAAATCCAAAACAATTCCCTGGACGACGGCAACCGGAAAGTATTAAAAATTGAAGCCACCGTTTCGCGTTAATTTTTTTCTCCCGGCGCTGCTCTTGATGGCAGGCCCCGGCACGGCTTGGGCGGGCGTCCAGTTTCTTCCCGTTGGAACCTTGTTCACTCCTCTTCTGGCCGACCCCAAAGAAACTCGCTTTTCAGCGAATATGGTTTACACCCGCTATCCTCCCCGGGACGCGCGCGGAGCTTCCGTTTCGGCCGGTGGGGAAATCGGTCTCCTGCGCGAGGTGAGCGAGATGTCGTCAGATACTCAATGGCAGTTGGGCATTTCCGGAGGAGCGTTTGGCGAATTTGACCTTGATTCACCCTCTTCAGATCTTGTGAATGTGGATTATTCCATCGGGTTTCCCTTCACCTTCCGGCAGGGCAGGGCTTCCGTGCGCTTCCGGCCCTATCACCAGAGTTCTCACGTGGGGGACGAATTTCTTCTGCGCAACCTGGTTCAGAGAGTTGACTTTGCTTATGATTCACTTGAAACTCTGGTCTCTATCGAAGAGGCCACTGTCCGTATTTATGCCGGCGGAGAATATTTTATCCGAAGACAGCCGGAAAACCTAAAACGGCAGCTGGCGCACGGCGGTCTGGAGGCCCGCTCTCCCCGTCCTTACAGCTCAGGCCCCCTGGGCAATATTTGGCTTGTGGCTGCGGTTGACGTCAAATCCTGGGAAGAGATGAAGTGGTCTCCGGCCTGGAGCGTCAAAGGCGGTTTTGAGTGGGCGGCCCAAGTGCGACCGGGGGAATCGCGGCGGTCGTTAAGTTTTTTGGTGATTTACTACGACGGGTTTACGCCTTATGGACAATTTTATCCGGAGCGGCTAGATTTCTGGGGCTTTGGGATGAGTTTGACGCTTTAGCCGAGCCAGGGCGGGTCAGTCGCCGCGGCGACCGACCCTCTGTCTCGAAAAAGCGCCTTTAGGCGGCGCTGACTGCGTTGTCCTGCACGAACTGGCGGATGTCCTCATAATTCTCCAGGATCATGCGCGCCTTCGCAACTCCGAAGGTAAAACCGAACTTGCCGGTTTTGCCGTTCTTCAACTCAATTGTCGGATACGTCTTTCCTTCTTTTTCGAAGCTCTTCACTACAACCATTGTACTGCCTCCTTTACTGCATTATTTAGGTTCCTGAGAACCTGCACATAATGTAGCAAGGAGAAAAAAGATGGGGGAGAGGGGACTTATGTCAACGCGTGTAGGAAAGTATTGATGATGGAAAGCACAAATCCAAAGAGGAGCGCCCATATAAAACCGGCCACTTCAAACCCGGGCACGAGGCGGGCCGCCAGCAGAACAAGCGCGGCGTTGATGACCAGCACAAAAAGCCCAAGAGTCAGGATCGTGATGGGGAGCGTAAAAAATATGAGAATGGGTTTTAGAAATGCGTTTAACACTCCCAGAACAATGGACACCACCAAAGCAGTCGTCCAGCTGTCCACATGCACCCCTTTCAAAAGATAGGCGGAAACCATGACGGCCGCTGTATTCACAATCAATCTTATGAAAATAGCCATACTTGTATTATACAATTGAAAACCTGATATGGGTGTCCGTGCCGTGTGCCTAGCCGCCTGCCTTCTCCTCAGCTCCTGCGCGGGATCTGTCCCATCGATCATCAAATATTCCCCCTGGCCTGCCTCCCAAAAGCAGTCTCAATCCGGATACCACCTGCTCATCGAAGGCCGGCTGAATCAGCCCGAGCTCCTCGCCAAGACCGTCTCGGGAACCTATGCGGGGATGCGCTCATGGCAGGCCATGGAAGATATTCGGGACTTGCCGCCCTGGCTGGCCGCCTGGCGGCCAGAAGGGCCCGTTCTGCATGTGCAAAGCGCCTTTGCCCTCCAGATCACCAGCTCCGCGTGGACGGCTGTGCTCTCCGGCTCAGGCCGCTTTCAGCCTTATGTCTTTGACACCTCGTTGGCTCGGGCAAAGGCAGAAGCCAGGGTCACTCGCAAGGAGGGCCTTGCAGGGGCCAGCCGCAAAGATTTGGATGAATGGGTTGCGCGCATTGAGCCTGAGCTTTATGGTTATTTTGCGCGGAACCTCTCGCGCTCCCTGCCAGCCCTGGCGAAAACAGAATCAATTCTTCAACTTCACTCCGGAAAGGATGAGCCCATGAAGCTGGCTCACGCCTTTGCGTCCAGCGGTTCCTGGACCGAAGCGGCCAAAATCTGGCAAGAAGAGGCCCGGCGCGATTCCGCAAATTTCCGCGTCCACCATAACTTGAGCGTCTTCGCAGAAATTGCGGGCGATTGGGAAGAGGCTCTGCGGCACCAGGCCTCGGCGGCTGAAAACGCCAGGTCCTTTTATAAGTGGGAAGAGATCCAAAGATTCGAGGCCCTCAAGGGGCTCGTTCCTTTAAGGCAAGCCCAACTTAAGCCCCCCTTCAAGCCGGGTTCGCCCGTGGCGGTGCTGCTTTTGGAGAACATGACCAATGATTTGGACGCTCCTTCCTCTGTAAGAAATTCCATTGTCGTGGCGCTCAAGGGCTTGGGGGCGAGCCTTGTCCCGATTCATGAAATTGACGAGCGGCTGGACAAAGCTGGCTTTACGGACGGAGGGCAATTCCGCGCAAGCACCCTTAAAGAGCTCGGCAAGATTGCGGGCGCGGATTTTCTGGTGATGGGCGAGGTGGATGAATATCGCATCCTTCCCCGCGAAGAGGTCAAAGCAAGCCTTCGGGTTGTGCATGCCCCCAGCGGCACAATCCTATTTGCCAAGACATTCCAAGACGTTGCCCCGCCCGAGCTTTCCAATGACATCGGCAGC